>NZ_JAPCIM010000013.1:0-462721 GCF_025910055.1 Pantoea sp. JV6
ATTTCAGAAGTTTTTCTCCGGCGGCGCAGTCTCCTGTGCCTCCTGACCCGTTTTCCGTTTCCGGTTTGCCGTGTCAGTGGAGGCGCATTATAGGGAACGGCTCAGATAGCGCAAGTGCAAATTGAGACTTTTTTTCTGTTCGTCTGAAATTTGCACAAAAGCGCCGTTTTACCCCTTTTTAATGCGCGCCGGAAGCTCTGCCAGGCTATTAATCACCCAATCTGCTGCTGCTTCACCTTCAGCGGTGACCGGTTTGCCGCTGCGCACCAGGACTTTCATGCCGACACCGGCAGCCTGCCCTGCCAGCATGTCTTCCAGCTTGTCACCCACCATATAAGAAGCGGCCATATCAATATTCAGTTCTTCCTGTGCCGTCAGCAGCATACCTGGCTGAGGCTTGCGGCAGTCACAGGCCTGACGGAACTCTGCTACTGTTGCTTCAGGATGGTGAGGACAGAAATAGATGCCATCAAGATCAACATCGCGATCGGCCAGCGACCAGTCCATCCATTCTGTCAGCCGCATAAAGGTATCTTCAGTAAACATACCGCGCGCGATACCAGACTGATTGGTCACGACCACCAGCGCAAAACCCATTGTCTTAAGTTGTTGCAGCGCTTCAATCGTGCCGTCAATAAACTGGAAGTCATCGATCTCATGGACATAGCCATTGTCGACATTAAGGGTGCCATCACGATCAAGAAAAATAGCGGGGACTTTATTCGCCACGTAGAAACTCCTGCTGTAAAAATTGCCGATCAGTATCGCATGATTGCTATAAAAGGGAGAATGTCAGATTGAATCACTTCCATTGATTTAGACGTCTGGATGCCTTAACATCCATCCAGCTTTTATACCGAATAAAAGCGACGAGGCTTCCCACACCACGGACAACGCAACACGATAATAAATAACATAATGATTAAACTAGAAAATATCACCAAGGTGTTTCAGCAAGGTACGCGGTCTGTTCCGGCGCTAACGGATGTCAGCCTGCACGTGCCTGCCGGACAGATTTATGGCGTTATCGGCGCTTCCGGTGCCGGTAAAAGTACGTTGATTCGTTGCGTTAACCTGCTGGAGCGCCCTACTTCGGGCCGCGTACTGGTAGACGGTGCTGATTTAACCGCACTCAACGAACGTCAGTTAACCCAGGCGCGCCGCCAGATCGGCATGATCTTCCAGCACTTTAATCTGATGAACTCCCGTACCGTCGCGGGTAACGTCTCTCTTCCACTGGAACTCGGTAATCTCTCCCGCGCTCAGATCACGGCTCGCGTAACTGAGCTGCTGGAACTGGTGGGATTATCAGACAAGCATGATGCCTGGCCCGCCAATCTGTCGGGCGGACAGAAGCAGCGTGTCGCGATTGCCCGCGCCCTGGCCAGCAATCCCAAGGTTCTGTTGTGTGATGAAGCTACCAGTGCACTGGATCCCGCGACGACCCGCTCTATTCTGGAATTGCTTAAAGACATTAACCGCCGGCTTGGGCTGACGATTCTGCTGATCACCCATGAAATGGATGTAGTGAAACGCATCTGCGATCAGGTTGCGGTCATCAGTCACGGTGAGCTGATTGAGAAAGATAGCGTCAGTGAGGTCTTCTCTCATCCTAAGACACCGCTGGCGCAGCAGTTTATTCAGTCTACGCTGCATCTGGATATTCCGGATGATTACCAGCAGCGCCTTTCTGCCACCGCCGCTGAAGGCACCGTGCCCCTGCTGCGACTGGAATTCACCGGTAAATCGGTTGATGCGCCGCTGCTGTCTGAAGCTGCCCGCCGTTACAACGTGAATAACAACATTATCAGTGCCCAGATGGATTACGCCGGTGGCGTGAAGTTCGGCATTATGCTGGCCGAAATGCACGGCACAGAAAGCGATACCCGCGAGGCGATAGCCTGGCTGAAGGAGAATCATGTGAAAGTAGAGGTGTTAGGTTATGTCTGAAGCGATGATGTGGTTGCTGGGACGGGGCGTGTGGGAAACGCTGATGATGACCTTCGTCTCGGGCTTTTTCGGTTTTGTGCTGGGTCTGCCGGTCGGCGTTTTACTCTATGTCACCCGTCCGGGCCAGATTCTGCAGAATCAGGGACTTTATCGCGTGCTCTCCGCGCTGGTGAATATCTTCCGCTCCATTCCTTTCATTATCTTACTGGTCTGGATGATTCCTTTTACTCGCGTAATCGTCGGCACCTCAATCGGACTGCAGGCGGCCATCGTGCCGTTGACCGTTGGCGCGGCGCCGTTTATCGCACGTATGGTTGAAAATGCCTTGCTGGAACTGCCAACCGGACTGATTGAAGCGTCACGAGCTAT
Organism: Pantoea sp. JV6; assembly: GCF_025910055.1. NCBI lineage: Bacteria > Pseudomonadati > Pseudomonadota > Gammaproteobacteria > Enterobacterales > Erwiniaceae > Pantoea > Pantoea sp. JV6. Next base: position 2,320 of record NZ_JAPCIM010000013.1, read on the forward strand.
GGGCGCCACGCCAATGCAGATCATCCGTAAGGTTCTGCTGCCGGAAGCGATGCCTGGCCTGGTGAATGCTGCGACCATCACCCTGATTACCCTGGTTGGTTACTCCGCCATGGGTGGCGCGGTGGGTGCCGGTGGTCTGGGCCAGATCGGTTATCAGTATGGTTATATCGGATATAACGCCACTGTGATGAATACGGTATTGGTGTTGTTAGTAGTTTTGGTGTATCTCATTCAATTCTGTGGCGACCGCATCGTGCATGCGGTGTCCCATAAATAAGCCAGCAATATCACATTATTAAGAAGGAAAGGATATGTCTTTCAGATTCAAGAAAATTGCCGCTGTGGGTGCACTGATTGGCGCGATTGCGCTGGCAGGATGCGATCAAAAAGAGAAAGACCCTAACCACATCAAAGTGGGTGTGATTGTCGGTGCTGAGCAGCAGGTTGCTGAAGCAGCGCAGAAAGTTGCCAAAGAGAAATATGGTCTGGACGTTGAGCTGGTCACCTTCAACGATTACGTACTGCCGAATGAAGCGCTGAGCAAAGGCGATATCGACGTCAACGCTTTCCAGCACAAACCGTATCTGGATCAGCAAATCAAAGATCGTGGCTACAAGCTGGTTTCAGTGGGTAACTCCTTCGTCTACCCAATCGCGGGCTATTCGAAAAAGATTAAGTCACTGGATGAGCTGCAGGATGGCGCTCAGGTTGCTATTCCAAACGACCCGACCAACCTGGGCCGTACGCTGCTGCTGCTGCAGAAAGTGGGTCTGATCAAGCTGAAAGATGGCGTGGGCCTGCTGCCAACCTCACTGGATATCACTGAAAACCCTAAGCATCTGAAAATTGTTGAGCTGGAAGCGCCGCAGCTGCCACGCTCACTGGACGATCAGCAGATCGCGCTGGCGGTTATCAACACCACCTACGCCAGCCAGATTGGCCTGACGCCAGCCAAAGATGGCATTTTCGTCGAAGATAAAGATTCACCGTACGTGAACCTGATTGTGGCGCGCGAAGATAATAAAGATGCGGAAAACGTGAAGAAATTCGTCAAGGCTTACCAGTCTGACGAAGTCTACGATGCCGCTAACAAAGTCTTTAACGGCGGCGCGGTTAAAGGCTGGTAATTCAGCTGTTCATCTCCTTAAGGGCGGCGCTATGCCGCCCTTTCTGTTATTGGGTGCCCTGCCCGACTTGTTATTTATTCTTGTCCTTGTTTCAATAACGCCACTTTTTGAAACCTGAGGATGTTGCCATGCGTTTTTTACCGCTCTGCTTGTTAGCATTGATGCTGACAGGGTGTGTTCATGAGTATCACCCGATAAGCAGCGCACCGTCCCGGCCGCAGCAATCCAGTGAACCCACCCGCAAGCCTGTGTCACGACCGGCACCGGTTAAGCTCTATACCGATGCCGCCGATCTGGTCAGCAAGCCGTTCCGCGATCTGGGTGAAGTCTCCGCTGAAGATTGCCAGATGAGTAATCAGAACTCCCCAGCCAACATCGCTACTGCACGTAAACGCCTGCAGATCAAAGCGTCACAGATGAAAGCCAATGCGGTGCTGCTGCATCAGTGTGAAATCGTCACCGGCACGCCAGGCTGCTATCGTCAGGCGGTGTGTCAGGGTTCGGCACTGAAAGTCAGCAATCAATGAGTGAATTCGCCTTTGCGCAAATTGGGGTAATCCGCTCACCGTGGAAGGAGAAGTTTGCCGTGCCGCGCCAGCCAGGGCTGGTGCAGGATGGCGGCGGCGAACTGCACCTGCAGCCACCTTACAATCAGCCGGAAGCGGTGCGTGGACTGGAAGCGTTCAGCCACCTCTGGCTGCTGTTTGTCTTCCATCAGACGATGGAAGGCGGCTGGCGTCCCACGGTTCGCCCTCCCCGACTGGGCGGCAATGCGCGCATAGGTGTATTTGCGACACGTTCAACGTTCCGTCCCAATCCCATTGGCATGTCGCTGGTTGAGCTAAAAGGTATCAGGATTGAAAAACAGCAGGTGATCCTGCAGCTTGGCAGTCTGGATCTGGTCGATGGCACCCCGGTGGTGGATATCAAACCTTATCTGCCCTTTGCCGAAGCATTGCCCCATGCCCAGGCGGGTTTTGCTCAGGCGGCACCTGCGGCTGATATGCCGGTTCGCTTCTCCGCGCTGGCACAACAGCAGCTCCACCAGCAGTCGCGCTATCCCAATCTGGCTCGCTTTATCAGTGAAGTGCTGGCACAGGATCCCCGTCCCGCTTACCGTCAGGGCGAGACACAGGCGCGGGAATATGCGGCCTGGCTGATGGATTTTAATGTACGCTGGCGCATTGACGATGCCGGTACTGAAGTGATCGCCATCGACCCGCGTTAAAACCCGCTTTTGAGCCGGTGATCTCACTGGTACACTAGCCGCCAGCAAAATTCTGTCTGTGACTTTCCGATCAACTGGAACCGTAATCAATGCGTACTACTCAATATCTGCTCTCTACTCAGAAAGAGACGCCTTCCGACGCTGAAGTGATCAGCCACCAGCTGATGCTGCGCGCCGGTATGATCCGCAAACTGGCTTCTGGCTTGTACACCTGGTTACCGACCGGGGTTCGCGTGCTGAAAAAAGTCGAAAACATCGTGCGCGAAGAGATGAACAACGCGGGCGCGGTTGAGATTTTAATGCCGGTTGTGCAGCCCGCCGACCTGTGGCAGGAGAGCGGTCGCTGGGAGGAGTATGGCCCGGAACTGTTACGTATTGCAGATCGCCACGAGCGTCCGTTCGTGCTGGGTCCGACGCATGAAGAGGTGGTCACTGACCTGATCCGCAATGAGCTGAGCTCTTATAAGCAACTGCCGCTCAACCTCTATCAAATCCAGACCAAATTCCGTGATGAAGTCCGTCCGCGCTTTGGCGTGATGCGTTCACGTGAATTCATCATGAAAGATGCTTACTCGTTCCACGTTTCGCAGGAGTCGCTGCAGGAAACGTATGACGCGATGTACCGCGCCTATAGCCAGATCTTCAGCCGTATGGGCCTGGATTTCCGCGCCGTGCAGGCCGACACCGGCTCGATTGGCGGCAGCGCCTCCCATGAGTTCCAGGTTCTGGCGCAGAGCGGTGAAGATGATGTGATCTTCTCTACCGATTCTGATTACGCGGCCAATATTGAGCTGGCCGAAGCCGTCGCACCCGCCGGTGAGCGCGCAGCGCCGTCGCAGGAGATGCAACTGGTCGAGACGCCAGACGCAAAAACCATCGCGGAGCTGGTTGAGCAATTCAATGTGCCTGTTGAAAAAACAGTGAAAACGCTGATTGTTAAAGGTGCCGAAGAGAGCGGCCACGCGCTGGTTGCCCTGCTGGTACGCGGCGATCATCAGCTTAATGAGATCAAAGCGGAGAAGTCAGAGATCGTTGCGTCACCGCTGGTGTTCGCGACCGAAGAAGAGATTCGCGCCGCAGTGGGTGCCGGACCGGGTTCAATCGGCCCGGTTGGTCTGCAGATGCCTGTGATTGCTGACCGTACCGTGGCGAAGATGAGCGACTTCAGCGCCGGTGCCAACGTCGATGGTAAGCACTACTTCGGCATTAACTGGGAGCGCGATCTGCCGCTGGCCAGCGTTGCGGATATTCGTAACGTGGTCGAAGGCGATTTAAGCCCGGATGGTAAAGGCACGCTGCAGATTAAGCGTGGCATCGAAGTCGGTCATATTTTCCAGCTCGGCACCAAGTATTCTGACGCGCTGAAAGCGTCTGTTCAGGGCGAAGATGGCCGCAATCAGGTGATGAGCATGGGCTGCTACGGCATCGGCATCACCCGCGTTGTTGCGGCAGCCATTGAGCAGAACCATGACGACCGCGGCATTATCTGGCCAGCCGCACTGGCACCTTTCGAAGTTGCGATTCTGCCAATGAATATGCAGAAATCGTTCCGGGTTAAAGAGCTGGCGGAAGAGCTGTATGCCACCCTGCGTGCTAAAGGCGTTGAGGTTATTCTGGATGACCGTAAAGAGCGTCCGGGCGTGATGTTCGCTGATATGGAACTGATCGGTGTGCCACACACCATCGTCATTGGTGATCGCAATCTCGATAATCAGGAGATTGAGTACAAATCACGTCGTGCCGGTGAGAAGCAGATGATTAAGCAGGATGAAATTGTTGAATTCCTGCTGAAGGCTCTGAATAAGTAAGTTCTTAGCGTTAATCAAAGCGGGCTGAATCTGGCCGCAACAGATGAGCTCAACGCGAAGGGAACCGGGTCAGGAGAGGAAAGCGTCCCGCGCCAGGGACGGTGCGGGCCGAGCGGCCATGGATGGCTTTAGCGACTTTCCGATCTGACCCCGTTCCCTGAGCAGGCTCGATCTCTTCGCCGCTCGCCCCTGACGTTGTAAGTACTCAAACGCCCCGCCTGCGGGGCGTTTTTTATTGTACCTTGCCGCGCATCGATTTAGTTGAACTTCGGCGGGCTTTTCCTTCCAGACGGCGCTCTTTTGAGGCGCGGGTCGGCCGCGTGGCGCGCCGGGCTTTTTCCACGGTACTCAGCTCCTGGATCAGATTAACCAGACGTTGCAGCGCCGCTTCACGATTCATCTCCTGACTGCGATACTCCTGCGCCTTGATCACCACAACGCCATCACCGGTAATCAAATGATGAGTGGCGGTGAGCAGCCGCTCTTTATAAAACGCGGGCAGTGAAGAGGCAGCAATATCGAAGCGCAGATGAATGGCGGTGCTGGCTTTATTGACATGTTGTCCGCCTGCGCCCTGAGCACGAATCGCCGTCAGCTCGATCTCACTTTCCGGAATCTCAACCGAACGGGATAGCATAATCATAAGCTCGCTCCCCACACCTTAACCACGTTGACCTCCGATAACCTGTTCATCAAATTAACCTTTTGTGCTCTGATTTATTCCGCCTCAGACAGCGGAATCTGTCACTTTAGCAGTGATTCGCGCACTGTTCCTGCTTTACGCAGGCTGATTTCCTCTAAATGGCTATGATATAGTCGCCAGTTAACCAGAGTATTTACGCTCTGCCGAGGAGGGCCACGTGCAAAATTATTGTGAGTTAGTTCGCCGGAAGTATGCCGAAATCGGCAGCGGGGATTTAGGTTACATACCGGATGCGATTGGCTGCGCATTGAAGGCACTTAATGATGTTGCCGCAAATACTGAGCTAAACTCTTCTGTCAGGGAACAGGCGGCCTACGCCGCTGCTAACTTATTGGTGAGCGACTATGTTGATAAATGAAGCGTACCAACCTATCAATTGCGATGATTACGATAATCTGGAACTCGCCTGCCAGAACAACTGGATGCTGTCGCTGGAAATGAAAGATGGCGAGCAGCTTAAGGCAAAAGCCAAAGAGATCTTTTCACGTAAGAACGTTGAATATCTGGCTATCGATCTTTCCGGTGAACATCGCGAATTACGTCTCGACCATATCGCCAGCTTCACCCATCCCGAGTTGGGTACGGTGGTTGTCAGCGCAGAGTAACCTACGCATTCAGGGCGGGACCTTTCCGCCCTGTTAAACTTCAGGGCTGCAACGAACTGTAGTACGCCGCTAAATCCGCCATATCGCTGTCACTCAATCCCGCCACAAACGCCTTCATGACTTCAGCCTGACCGCCACTGCGTTCGCCCTTTTTATAGGCCTGCAGCGCATGTTCCAGATAAGGTGCGTGCTGCCCGGCCAGGTCAGGATAGAGCGGCACCGCCGCTTTTCCTGCTGCGCCATGACAGGCCATGCAACTGCCCGCTTTCTGTGCGCCGCGCTGCGCATCACCCGCTGCCCATGCCGGTAACACGGTGACCGCTAAACAGGCAATAAGCCACTGTTTCATTATTGTTGTTCTCCTGCGCCGCATGCTCCGTCCCAGACTATCTGCCAGCCCTGCTGATCAGTGGCCGCGCCATCACGGGTGACAAAAAGAGTCGGAACGCAGACCAGCGTCTGGTTATAAAAAATTAACGGCAGCCGTTCACGCTGCCACGGCGGTATCTGTAACTCCTGCCACAGTTTTTTCATTTCCCTTCCGCCACGACGGCCCACCAGATGGACATGACCCTGTGCGTGAAACCGCACGCTGACCTGCTCATCCGGCTCAGGATAGCGCAACAGGCTCTCTGACTGGCTGGCACGCAGCGTGCCAAGGTTCTGCGGTAACGCCAGCGGCTGGCAGAGATCGGGCCATGCCAGCACGGTGTCGCGCAGTGAACTGAACAACGGCAGCCAGTAGAGCTGCTGACGGTAACGACGGAGTTCAGCCTGACCGAATCGCAGCCGGGGCTGCGCATCCTCCCGGCTCGCCATCACTTCGTCGTGGATGCGTTTCAGCGCTTCACGGGACGGCATCGCCCCACCCTGTCCGGCGATCCAGCGCCGCAATAAGGCATTAGCACGCAGCTCACTCATGGCCATTATGGGTGGAAAGTGCAGGCTGCCATCAGGCTGGATCAGCTCTGCCAGTTGCCCGGTGAGCAGTTCATCCAGCAACTGCTCCTGCTCACTGCATAACGCCGCACTACGGGCCGTTGCCTCGGCAAAATGGGGCCAGCGCTGGTGAAGCTCAGGCAGCAGCCGCTGACGCAGAAAGTTGCGGTCGTAGCGAAGATCCTGATTGCTCTCATCTTCAATCCACGCCAGCTGATGCGCGTCGGCATAGGCTTCAAGCGACTGTCGCGTCTGATTCAGCAGCGGACGCACCAGCTGATGTGAACCCAGCGTGCGTGTAGCGGGCATCGCTGCCAGCCCGGCGGGACCACTGCCGCGCTTCAGCGCCAGCAGGAATGTTTCGCACTGATCGTCGAGGTGCTGCGCAGTGAGTAACACTTCGCCCGGCTGCAGTGCCGCACTCAGCGCCTGATAACGGGCGGTGCGGGCGGCTGCTTCAATGCCGTTTTCCCTGCCATCAACGTTAACGCGGAGCACTTCACAGGGCAGCTGCCACTGCGCGCAAATCGTCTGGCAATGGGTTGCCCAGCGATCGGCATTCGGGCTAAGCCCATGGTGAACATGCAGTGCCCGCAGGCGCAACTGAGGATGCTGCTGCTGCCAGCCGCGAAGCTGATGCAGCAGCACGGTTGAATCCAGTCCACCGCTGAATGCGACCACCAAGGCGGCATCAGGTTGCAAAAGGTTGTCAAAAGCGGGCAAAGACATGGCAGAATCCAGAAAATCGGGCCACTGAATGTCGCCCGCTGAGCGCGCTATTTTACGCCTGATAAAGCTCCAGCGGCAAACCATCCGGATCGGCAAAGAAAGTGCATTGTTTACCGGTCAGGTCATCAATGCGAATCGGCTCGCAGATAACGCCTTTATCGGCCAGCGTCGCGACGGCAGCGGCAACATCCGGCACGGTAAAGGCCAGATGACGCAGGCCACACGCCTCGGGATGGCTGACTCGCGCCGGCGGCTCAGGAAAAGAGAACAGCTCAATGGTATAGCGATCCTGTAGGGCCAGGTCGCCTTTCCAGGAGTCCCGCGCTTCGCGGTAATATTCGCCCATCAGACGGAAACCCAGTACGTCACAATAGAATGCTTTGCTGCGCTGATAGTCAGAGGCGATGATGGCGATGTGGTGAATAGCGGTTAACTGCAACATGTTCAATTCCCTGATTCGGGCAGGCTGTCCGCAGACACCCTGCCGCTGATAGTCGTTTAAAGGTTTATGCGAGGTCGTTTTTCAGCACGCGGACGCGATACTCGCCCTCTTCGGTCAGGCTGGCACCGTGAATATCCGTTTCGAAGCCCGGATAATGCCGTCCAATGCTGCACAGCATCAGCAGAAAATCGAGCACCGCGCGGCTCTTCTCAGTAATCATCTCGCCTGGCATCACCAGTGGAACGCCTGGCGGATAAGGCAGAATCATATTGGCCGACACCCGCCCGACCAGCTCGCTGAGATCCACCGTTTCGATGTTGCCCTTCACCTGCTGCTGAAACGCCTGATGCGGCGTCATCTTCATTTCGGGCAGGACATCAAATGCCTGCAGCATCAGACGCGGCAGATCGTGATGGCGGATCAGCTGATGGATCCCCTGCGCCAGTGTCTGAATGCGCATATTGCGATAGAAGTCAGGATCTTCGGCATAGAGATCCGGCAGCATGTTTTTCACCCGCAGATTAAGATCGTAGGCGCGTTTGAACTCGGTCAGTCCGCGCAGCACGCTCATCGCTTTGGTTTTGTCGATACCGATGCTGAACAGGAACAGCAGGTTATAGGGACCGGTTTTCTCCACCACGATGCCGCGCTCATCCAGAAACTTCGCCACCAGCGCCGCCGGGATCCCCTCTTCCGCCATCTTCCCCAGTTCGCTCATGCCCGGCGTCAGAATGGTGACTTTGATCGGATCCAGGTACATGTGATCGCGATCGGCCTGAGTAAATCCGTGCCACTCTTCGTCGCCGGGCTGGATCGGCCAGCATTGCGCTTCATCAACTTCTTCCGGCTGCCAGATATCAAAGAACCAGCTGTCAGACTCTTCGCGCAGGCGCTGGATCTCCCGACGGAAGTGCAGCGCGCGCTCCACCGAGCGATTGATCAGTCGTTTACCGGGATTGCCACGCAGCATGGCAGCAGCAGTTTCAATAGAGGAGACGATGGCGTAATTGGGCGAGGTGGTGGTGTGCATCATGTAGGCTTCGTTAAACGTCTGTTCGTCGTAGTCGCCCTTAATGTGAATCATTGATGCCTGCGAAAACGCCGCCAGCAGTTTGTGGGTCGATTGCGTCTCATACACCACTTTTCCCGGGATGCGGTCGCCACTCATGCCACTTTTACCGGCGTAGATCGGATGGAAATTAGTGTAAGGCACCCAGGCTGAATCGAAATGAATCGACGGTACATCCAGTGTCTCTTTGATGTACTGGGTATTGTAGAGCAGCCCATCATAGGTGGAGTTGGTGATCACCGCATGAACCGGCCACGTGGCACGGTCGGTGGCAGCCACCTTGAGCGAAATACTCTCGCGGGTGAACTCCTGCTTCGGGATACCGCCGAGAATACCCAACGCATTGCGGGTCGGCTTCAGCCAGATGGGGATAAGATCGCTCATCATCAGCAGATGGGTCAGTGACTTGTGGCAGTTGCGATCGATCAGCACGGTGCTGCCCGCCGGTGCGGCATACATGCCGACAATTTTGTTCGACGTTGAGGTCCCGTTGGTCACCATGTAACTCTGCTCGGCACCAAAAGTGCGTGCAATGTACTCCTCCGCTTCAAGGTGCGGACCGGTGTGATCAAGCAGCGAACCCAGTTCGGTAACGGAAATTGAGATGTCCGATTTCAGGGTATTGGCCCCGAAGAAATCGTAGAACAGGCAGCCCACCGGGCTCTTCTGAAACGCGGTACCCGCCATATGGCCCGGCGTGCAGAAGGTGTACTTGCCCTCTTTCACATAGGTGAACAACGCTTTAGTCAGCGGCGGCGTAATGTGGTCGAGATAGTCATCGGTATATTGCCGGATATGCAGCGCGATATCGTCGGCGGCATTCAGCGCGTACTCAAAAAAGTGCAGCGGCATGCGCATCTCATTGACGCTGATATCCATCTGCGAGTGGGTGTTGATAAAGGCGTACAGCGGCAGGTATTCGTTGAGCTGATTAATCTCACCGCAGAGTTCCGGACTGTTGTGCGCGTCCCAGTCGAAGATGACGCCGCTGATACGCGGATTATGCTCGATCAGTTTCAGCAGATCGTCACTGTTTTTCGGGTAAAGCAGCCTGAAGCCTTGCAGATTTAACGCCGCGTCGAGTTCGCGTAACGGTTCATCTTTATAAAACACGCCGTGCGCGCCCATGATCGCCAGAATATTCAATGCCCATCTCCCTGATTATTGTGGAACCGGACAAGCATAACCGCTAACCCGCGGAAGGTGTAGCGAGGCGGCTATCGGATGGCGCTGAAAGAGAGGGGAATAGCGTGCGGAGATAAACCGGCGGCATAAAAAAAGCGGACCGGAGTCCGCTTTTATTGATGGGGCTAAATCAGGCGTAGCCGTAGCTCATCAGGCGCTGATAACGACGATCCAGCAGCTCTTCAGTGCTAAATCCATCGAGATCGGCCAGATCGGCCAGCAGCTGCTGCTTCAATGACTGCGCCATATCAACCGGACGGCGATGCGCGCCACCCAGTGGCTCAGGGATCACCGAGTCAATCAGCTTCAGCTCTTTCAGACGGTGAGCGGTAATGCCCATCGCTTCAGCAGCCAGCGGCGCTTTGTCAGCGCTTTTCCACAGAATAGATGCACAGCCTTCCGGCGAGATCACTGAATAGGTGCTGTACTGCAGCATATTCACTTTGTCGCCCACGCCAATCGCCAGCGCACCACCTGAACCGCCCTCACCGATGACCGTACAGATCACCGGCACTTTCAGGCCAGACATTTCACGCAGGTTGCGGGCAATCGCTTCAGACTGCCCACGCTCTTCCGCGCCCACACCCGGATAGGCACCCGGTGTGTCGATGAAGGTGATGATTGGCATTTTGAAACGCTCAGCCATCTCCATCAGGCGCAGCGCTTTGCGATAGCCTTCCGGTGCTGGCATGCCGAAGTTACGGCGAATTTTCTCTTTGGTTTCACGGCCTTTCTGGTGCCCGATGATCATCACCGGACGTCCATCAAGACGTGCAATCCCGCCCACAATCGCTTTGTCATCGGCATAAGCACGGTCGCCCGCCAGCTCATCGAAATCGTCGAAGGCGTTGCGCACGTAGTCAAAGGTGTAAGGACGCAAAGGATGACGCGCCAGCTGAGCGATTTGCCATGCGCCCAAATCGGCGAAGATTTTACGGGTCAGCTCAACGCTTTTCTCACGCAGACGCTGAACTTCTTCATCCAGATTAACGTGTTTATCATCCTGACGACCAATTGAGGTCAGCGAATCGATCTTCGCTTCCAGTTCTGCAATTGGCTGTTCAAAATCCAGGTAATTAAGACTCATAATGTTCCTGTTCTAGTCAAACTCCAGTTCCACCTGCTCCGATCCAATCAACGAGCGCAGATCGTTAAGTAAACGATCGCTGGGCGAAATTCGCCACGCTGCACCAAAGCGCAGCTTCGCTCGCGCGTCGGCTCTCTGATAGTAGAGATGCACCGGAATAGTCCCTGATCGATGAGGTTCCAGAGACTGACGGAGTCGGTTTAATAGCTGGTCATCAATTTGCCTGTCCGTCAGCGAGATAGCAAGTCCGCGCGCGTATTTTTCGCGAGCTTCGTCGATGTCCATGACTTCACGAGCGGTCATTTTAAGGCCACCACTGAAGTCATCAAAGCTGACCTGTCCGCTGACGATCAGAATTCGGTCTTTCTCCAGCAACTGCTGGTATTTATCTAACGCATCGGTAAATAACATCACCTCAAGACGACCGGAGCGATCGTCCAGAGTACAGATACCAATTCGGTTGCCGCGTTTGGTGACCATTACCCGTGCCGCGATCACCAGACCGGCCGCCACGGTAATTTTACCCCGATCGGTAGGATGCATATCTTTCAGCCGCACCCCGCCAACATAACGCTCAATTTCTTTCAGGTACTGATTAATCGGGTGGCCGGTAAGGTAAAGCCCCAGCGTTTCCCGTTCGCCATCCAGCTGCACCTGCTCAGGCCACGGCGTGACGCTGGCGTACGATTTCTCAACCTGCTCCGGCTCTTCCGCCAGTACGCCAAACATATCAGCCTGGCCAATCGCTTCCGCTTTCGCGTGCTGATCGGCCGCTTTTAACGCGTCACTGAGTGAACTCATCAGCGCAGCGCGATGCGGTCCAAGGCGATCAAAGGCCCCGGACATGATCAATTTTTCCATTACCCGACGGTTGATCTTTTTGGTGTCGGTACGGGCGCAGAGATCAAACAACTCGCGGAAATAACCGCCTTCGTTACGGGCGTCGATGATCGCTTCGATCGGACCTTCACCGACGCCTTTAATCGCGCCAATGCCGTAAACGATCTCGCCCGCGTCATTAACATGGAACTGATAGAGACCGGAGTTGATATCAGGCGGCAGGACTTTCAGTCCCATCCGCCAGCACTCATCGACCAGGCCAACCACTTTCTCGGTGTTATCCATATCGGCGGTCATGACCGCAGCCATAAACTCAGCCGGATAGTGCGCCTTCAGCCACAACGTCTGGTAGGAGACGAGTGCGTAGGCCGCAGAGTGTGACTTGTTAAAGCCATAACCTGCAAATTTTTCTACCAGATCGAAGATCTTCATCGACAGTTCCCCGTCGATGCCCATGCTTTCGGCACCGTCGCGGAATACAGAACGCTGTTTGGCCATCTCCTCGGGTTTCTTTTTACCCATGGCGCGACGCAGCATATCCGCACCGCCCAGCGTGTAACCGGAGAGAACCTGGGCGATCTGCATCACCTGTTCCTGATAGAGGATGATGCCGTAGGTCGGTTCCAGCACCGGTTTCAGGCTTTCATGCTGCCACTGAATGTCGGGATAGGAGATCGCTTCACGGCCATGCTTACGGTCAATGAAGTTATCCACCATGCCGGACTGCAGTGGGCCAGGACGGAACAGCGCCACCAGTGCGATCATATCTTCGAAGCAGTCGGGCTTCAGACGCTTAATCAGATCTTTCATGCCGCGCGATTCAAGCTGGAACACCGCAGTGGTTTCCGAGCGCTGCAGCATATCGAAGCTTTTCTTATCGTCCAGCGGGATAGAGGCGATATCGATCGGCTCCAGCCCCTGCTTTTCCCGGCGCGGGTTGATCATCTTCAGCGCCCAGTCGATGATGGTCAGCGTACGCAGACCCAGGAAGTCGAACTTCACCAGGCCGGCATATTCCACATCATTTTTATCGAACTGAGTTACCGGGAACTGCCCATGCTCATCACAATAGAGCGGCGCAAAATCGGTGATCTTCGTTGGCGCAATGACCACGCCGCCCGCATGTTTACCGGCGTTACGCGTGACCCCTTCCAGCTTGCGCGCCATGTCGATCAGCGCTTTAACCTCTTCGTCCGCGTCATACATGGCGGGAAGCTGCGGTTCAGCAATAAAAGCTTTTTCCAGCGTCATGCCGGGATCGGGCGGGATCAGTTTTGAAATGCGGTCAACGAAGCCGTAAGGATGTCCCAGCACGCGGCCCACATCGCGAATGACCGCTTTCGCCGCCATGGTGCCGAAGGTAATAATCTGGGAAACCGCTTCACGTCCGTACATATCTGCAACGTGTTCGATCACCTGATCGCGCTTCTCCATGCAGAAGTCGACGTCGAAATCGGGCATCGAGACGCGTTCCGGGTTCAGGAAGCGTTCGAACAGCAGGTCAAATTCCAGCGGATCGATATCGGTGATTTTCAGCGCATAGGCCACCAGCGAACCGGCACCGGAACCACGCCCCGGCCCGACCGGCACGCCGTTGTCCTTCGACCACTGGATGAACTCCATTACGATCAGGAAGTAGCCGGGGAAACCCATCTGGTTAATAACGTTGAGTTCAATCTCCAGACGTTCATCATATTCCGGGCGTTTCTCAAGGCGTTCGGCTTCGTCCGGGAACAGGAACTCGAGACGCTCTTCCAGACCCTCACGGGATTTCACCACCAGATAATCTTCGGTGGTCATGTCACCGGTCGGGAACTGCGGCAGGAAGTATTCGCCCAGCCGGACCGTGACGTTACAACGCTTAGCAATCTCTACGCTGTTTTCCAGCGCTTCCGGGATGTCCGAGAAGAGCTCGCACATCTCCTCTTCGCTGCGCATATATTGCTGAGGACTGTAGTTACGCGGACGCTTGGGATCATCCAGCGTATAGCCATCATGAATGGCAACGCGAATTTCGTGCGCATCGAAATCTTCTGCATTGATAAAGCAGACTTCATTGGTGGCAACGACCGGTATTCCCTCTGCAATCGCCAGTTCAACTGCCGCATGCAGATAGCTCTCTTCGTCCTGACGGCCGGTACGAATCAGCTCCAGGTAGTAGCGATCGGGGAAATGTTGCTGGTAAAACGACAGGCATTGCGAAACCAGGGCATTGTTGCCGCGCAGCAGGCTGCGACCCACATCGCCGCGCCGTCCGCCCGACAGCAGGATTAATCCTTCCTGCAATTCAATCAGCCAGTCGCGGTCGATGATCGGTCCGTCCACGCCATACCCACGCTGATAGGCACGGGAGATCAGCAGCGTCAGGTTCTGATATCCGGTATTACTGGACGCCAGCACGGTAAGCTGTGTCAGTTCATCCCCCATCAGCTCACTGGCAACGTTGAAATCGGCACCAATGACCGGCTTTATCCCTGCGCTGTGCGCGCCACCGTAGAATTTCACCAGGCCACAGAGGTTAGTGAAGTCGGTAATCGCGATAGCCGGCATGCCAAGGGCAGCCGCCTTCTTGATTAACGGCCCGGTTTTCGCCAGGCCATCAACCATCGAATAGTCACTGTGGACACGCAGATGTATAAAACGGGGTTCAGCCATATCAGTTTCCGGTTAAAACAGCGTCAGGCTATTAAAGCGTAAGGGTCTGGCGTGCAGCCAGTACTTCAGCATCGAGCAGCGCATTGCGTACGGGCGCAAAACTGCGACGGTGGTGCGGCGTGACGCCATACTGCGTCAGTTTTTCCATATGCAGCGCCGTCGGATAACCTTTGTGCTGCGCAAAACCATACTGCGGGAACAGCAGATCGAGTTCGGTCATCTCCTGGTCACGCGACACTTTGGCGATGATCGATGCTGCACTGATTTCGGCAACCAGACTATCCCCTTTAACTACCGCCTGTGAAGGCATTGGCAGTGCCGGGCAACGATTACCATCAATCAGCACATAATCGGGCTGAATGCCGAGGCCAGCTACGGCGCGCTGCATCGCCAGCATAGTGGCATGCAGAATGTTGAGCTGATCGATCTCTTCAGGCTCTGCGCGTCCCAGACTCCATGCCAGCGCTTTCTCTTTGATTTCGTCATACAACGCGAGGCGGCGCTTTTCAGACAGTTTCTTCGAGTCGGCCAGGCCGGTAATCGGGTTTGCCGGATCGAGGATCACCGCGGCAGTAACGACCGCGCCAACCAGCGGACCGCGCCCCACTTCGTCCACACCGGCAATCAGTCTGGCGACAGGATAGATAAAATCAGGCATTCACCAGCTCCAGTACCGCATCCGCTGCCTGCTCATCGGCGTTCCAGCGGATCTGTTGATGTAATTCATGAAACGTCTGCAGGAGTGTTTCTCGCTCAGGCCCGGCATGCAGCAGCGGATCTAACGCTGCGGCCAGGGCTTCAGGCTGACACTCATCCTGCAGTAACTCTTTGACCAGCTCACGCCCTGCCAGCAGGTTTGGCAGCGAGACGTAAGGGGTTTTGACCAGCCGTTTTGCCAGCCAGAAGGTGGCCGGCTTCATGCGATAACCGACGACCATTGGGCATTTTGCCAGCATACACTCCAGTGCGGCAGTGCCTGACGCCAGGAGTGCGGCATCGCTCGCAATCATCGCCTCACGTCCCTGACCATCAAGCAGATGCATCGGCAGTTCGGGGGCGGTTTCGGCTTTAATCTTCTCAAACTGTTCGCGGCGACGGGCGTTGACCAGCGGCACCACGATTTCCAGTGCCGGATAGTGACGACGCAGCAACTGAGCGGTTTTCAGAAAATCGGCGCTGAGCATTTCCACTTCCGCACCCCGGCTGCCGGGCAGCAAGGCCAGGCAGAGCGCATCATCGGCAATGCCCAGATGACGGCGTGCAGCCAGCTTATCGGGTTGCAGCGGCATGGCATCTGCCATGGTGTGACCGATAAAACGACAGGGAACGTTATAGCGATCGTAAAAAGCTTTTTCAAATGGCAGGAACGCCAGCACCAGGTCGGTGTTACGACCAATCTTAAAGACACGCTTTTGCCGCCATGCCCACACCGAGGGGCTGACATAGTGGATAGTGCGAATGCCAGTGCGTTTAAGATTGCCTTCCAGCGTGATATTGAAATCGGGCGCATCAATCCCGACAAAGACATCGGGTCTGAGTTCGGTAAAACGCCGGGTGAGATCGCGACGGATTGTCAGCAGGCGTCGCAGGCGACCGAGCACCTCGACAATGCCCATCACCGCCAGCTCTTCCATCTCATACCAGGCTTCACACCCTTCTGCCTGCATCAGGGGACCCGCCACGCCGACAAAGCGTGCATCCGGATGACGGGCTTTCAGGGCACGGATCAGACCTGCACCAAGAATATCGCCGGAGGTTTCTCCGGCGACCAGGGCAATCGTTAAGGGACGCGCTGACATGGATTAACGAATTAATCCACGGGTTGAACGGGTGAAGAAATCGTAGAAAGGTTGCACTTCGCTGTGCTGCTGTGCGATGGCTTCGATCTCCGGTTTCACTTCCTCCAGCGTTCTGCCGCTGCGATAGAGCAACTTGTAGGCGTTGCGGATAGCGTGCAACGACTCTTTGCTGAAGCCGCGACGCTTGAGACCTTCGATATTGATCCCGAACGGCGTAGCGTGGTTGCCCTGCGCAATAACGTAAGGCGGCACATCCTGCGCCACGCCCGAACAGCCGCCAACCATCACGTGAGCACCGATGATGCACCACTGATGTACCGCTGTCATGCCGCCAATAATGGCGAAATCATCGACCGTCACGTGACCACCCAGGGTGGCGTTGTTGGCGAAGATACAGCGGTTGCCAATCACGCAGTCATGCGCGATGTGAGCATTAACCATCAGCAGATTATCGCTGCCCACTGTGGTGACCTGGCCACCCTGCGTGGTGCCGCGATGAATCGTCACGCTTTCACGGATGCGGTTACGATCACCGATCTCAACCCGTGTTGGCTCACCGGCATATTTCAGATCCTGATTCACTTCGCCAATTGAGGCGAACTGATAAATCTGATTATCTTTACCGATGCGCGTGTGGCCGTTCACCACAACATGTGACTTCAGTACCGTTCCTTCACCGATCTCAACATTCGCACCAATAAAGCAAAACGGGCCAATGTGAACGCGGGCGCCAATAATAGCGCCCTCTTCGATGACAGAACTGGGATGGATAGTGGCTGTTGGATCAATCACGAATTATGCCTCCCGGCTGCGGGCACACATCATGGTCGCTTCACAAACGATTTTACCGTCGACAGTCGCCACGCCTTTAAAGCGGGTCAGACCACGGCGGGTTTTCTCGAAAGTGACTTCCATGATCATTTGGTCGCCTGGTACCACAGGGCGCTTGAAACGGGCACTGTCGATACCGGCAAAGTAGTAGAGTTCGCCTGGCTCCAGTTTACCTACGCTTTTAAACGCCAGAATACCGGTAGCCTGCGCCATCGCTTCCAGGATCAGAACGCCAGGAAAAATCGGTTTACCAGGGAAGTGCCCCTGGAAAAACGGTTCATTAACAGAAACGTTCTTCACTGCACGCAGGTATTTGTGCTCTTCAAATTCCAGCACGCGGTCTACCAGCAGAAACGGATAGCGGTGCGGCAGCAGCTCTAAAATCTCTTCAATTTTCAGAGTATGAGTTTCAGTAGTCAAAATACTCTTCCTGTCCTAAAAATCTGATGACATCAATAACACGGCCTGCACAGATCAAAATGATCTTCCGCAGGCCGCAAATAGGTTCTGTGGCGCCGGGCTTCCCTGCTTAACATTTTTATTATGAAAGCCGGTCAGTTTTGGGATGGCGGTTAGTCGTCTTTGCCGACCTTGCGCTCGATGGCTTTTAAGCGTTTGCTCATGTCATCGATGTTCATCACCAGCGCTGCAGTTTTGCGCCAGGTTTTGTTGGGTTGCAGCGGAATGCCTGATGAATAGACACCAGGCTCTGTGATAGGACGCATGACCATACCCATACCGGTCACCGTTACTTTGTCACAGATTTCCATATGGCCGTTAATGACGCTGGCACCGCCAATCATACAGTAACGCCCAATTTTCAAACTACCCGCCATGATCACACCGCCTGCAACCGCAGTATTGTCGCCAATAACTACGTTGTGAGCGATCTGGCACTGGTTGTCTATGATAACACCATTGCCGATCAGAGTGTTATCCAGCGCACCGCGATCGATAGTGGTGCAGGCACCTATTTCTACGCGATCGCCGATTATCACCGCGCCTAACTGCGGGATTTTCACCCAGTTACCGCGATCGTTGGCATAGCCGAAACCATCAGAACCGATGACGGTACCTGACTGAATCAGGCAATCCTGACCGATTTCAATTTCGTGATAAACAGAGACGTTGGCCCAGAGACGGGTACCGCTGCCGATACGGGTTTTTTTGCCAACAAAACATCCTGCACCAATGACCACGTTATCGCCCAGTTCAACATCCGCTTCGATCACCGCATTGGCGCCAATGGCGACGTTGCTGCCGAGTCGGGCTGAGGGATCGATCACTGCACTGGGGGCAATATTTTGCGCTGGCTGTGGCGTGGTATCGAGTATTTGTGCCATACGCGCATAGGTCAGGTAGGGATCTTTGACCACCAGCGCTGCGGTATTGCACCACTCCAGATCCGCTTCCGTCAGCACCACGGCTGAGGCCTTAATCAGGGCGAGTTGCTCGCGGTAACGGCTGTTTGCAAGAAAAGTGATTTGGCCAGTTGTGGCGGATTGCATAGAAGCAATGCCGGAGATGACGATATCGCCATCTCCGTGCAATTCTGCATCCAACTGCTGGGCTAAATCAGCCAGTCGAATAGATGACATGAATTATTTAACCTGTTTCAGCACGTCAGCAGTGATGTCTTTTGCGTTTGACGCATAAGCCACCGCGTTAGCGTCGATCACGACGTCGTAACCATCGCTGTCAGCGACTTTCTTCACGGCATCCTGAATACGGCTCAGCAGCTTGTTACGCTCTTCCATCTGACGACGGCGATTATCCTGCTCAAAAGACTGGGCTTTTGTAGAGAAAGCTTCACGCTGAGACATGACATCTTTTTCCATACGGCTGCGTTCGCTCGCCTTCATGGTAGAACCGTCACGCTGCAGACGCTGCATTTTGGTTTGCAGATCGCGCTCCTGGCTCTGCAACTCAGTTGCACGGCCTTTGAACTCGTTTTCCAGCTGTTTAGCAACAGTCGCACGTTGCGGTAACTGTTGGAAAATGCTGGACACGTTTACCACTGCAATTTTGTCGGCAGCCTGAACACCAGCGGAAACCGCTAAAGCAAGACCCAGACCTGCGGCACACAACAACTTTTTCACTATAAACTCCTTACCATCAACGTTTGTGTCAGCGACACAGTGTTTGCCCCGGAACAGCAACAGGTGCTGTCCGGCAGCAATACTTCAGCTATGCATCCATGCTCAGAACATTACCAGGTTTTACCAATGTTAAACTGGAACTGCTCTGACTTGTCTCCATCGACTTTCTTCATCGGCTGGGCGTAAGAGAACACCAGCGGGCCGAGCGGTGACATCCACTGTAGCGCAACACCGCTGGATACACGGATATTGTTTGGATCGCTGTAGTCAGGAATGCCCGCCGCACGCGTTTCTGCGGTATTTTCCCAATGGGTATCCCACGCTGTACCGGCATCGACAAACACCGAGGTACGAACCGAGTTAGCATACTTCTCGCTCAGGAACGGCGTTGGCGTAATCAGCTCAAGGCTGGCAATCGCCATGGCGTTACCGCCTACCGCATCGTCAGACTTACAGACGCCATTTGGATCGGCGATTCGGCAGTTCGACGAGTTGTTATTTAAGTAGGCTGCTTTCGGTCCAATGGTGTTGGACTGGAAGCCGCGCACGGTGCTTGAACCACCGGCGTAGAAGTTCTCGTAGAACGGCATCTCTTTGCCGTCGAGACCATCGCCATAACCTACGCGACCACGGCCTAACAGCACCCAGGTACGATCCTGGTTAATCGGCACATACTGCTGAGTATCCAGCGTGGCCTTATAGAAGCTGTTATCCGAGCCCGGAATCGTCACCTTACCGTTCAGGTTGGTACGGTTACCGGACGTCGGGAAGAAGCCGCGGTCAAGGGTGTTATAAGTCCAGCCGTAGTTAAAGGTGAAGTCATCTGCTGAGAAATCACCTTCATCATTGAGCTGCTGCGGCTTGCCGACCGAGTCAAGATAACGCCACATCGCCACCTGCGGCTGCATGTTTGACAGGTCATTGTGGACATAGCCCAGACCGACACGCAGGGTGTTGTTTTCGTTAACCGGGAAGCCAAGCGTGCCATCCAGACCATAACTTTTGTTGGTATAGTCAGAAAGGTCCGCGTTATCTGCTTTAAAGTCGTTGTAGAACAGACGACCACCCAGACTGACACCATCAACGGTGAAGTAAGGGTCAGTCAGCGAGAATTCAGCATAGGTCTGGTAATCGTTCTTGGTCCCGCTGATGCCCACGGTATTACCGGTGCCCAGCCAGTTATCCTGCGTGACGCCGACCTGGAAGCTCACACCACTTTCGGTGCCGTAGCCGACGCCGAAGTTAAAGGTACCGGTGTTACGTTCTTTAACCTTGTAGACCACGTCAACCTGGTCCGGCGAACCTGGCACACGCTGAGTATCCACATCAACGGTTTCAAAGTAACCGGTACGGTTCAGGCGCTCTTTACCCTGTTCAACCAGATCGCTGCCCAGCCACGCGCCTTCCATCTGACGCATTTCGCGACGTAACACGGAGTCTTTCGACGTGTCATTGCCTTCGAAACGGACGTTACGGACATAATAACGGTTACCCGCATCCACATTGATATGCAGTTTTACGGTTTTGTCGGCGTCGTTGATTTCTGGCTGTGTTGCCACGCGCGGATAGGCATAGCCGTAGCGGCCCAGCAGTTTCTTGATGTCATCTTCCATTTTCGTGACTTTGGCGCCGTTATAAAGCTCGCCCGCCGGAATCTTGGTCAGATGTTCAATTTCTGCTGAATGGCCCGCCATGCTGCCATTGACGATCACGCCAGCGATTTTGTACTGGTCACCTTCGGTGATGTTCACCGTGATGTAGATGCCTTTTTTATCAGGCGTCAGGCTGACCTGCGTCGAATCGATGTTAAAGCGTGCATAGCCACGATCCAGATAGAAGCTGCGCAGGGTCTCGAGGTCACCCGCCAGTTTCTGCTTCTGATATTTACGATCGCCGACCACGTTCCACCATGGCACTTCATCGCGCAGCTGGAAGCGGGAAATCAGCTCATCGGAGCTAAAGGCTTTATTACCGACGATGTTGATCTGCTGAATTTTTGCAGAGACACCTTCAGTAAAGACCAGCTTCAGATCCACACGATTACGCGGCAGTGGCGTGACCACGGCTTTCACGTTGGCGGTATATTTACCTACGCTGTAGTAGAAATCCTCAAGCCCCTTCTCGATAGAGGAGATGGTGGTACGGTCCAGCGCTTCGCCGACACGGACACCTGAGGCTTCCAGATTTTGTTTGAGCTGATCCTCTTTCACCGCTTTGTTACCGGTGAAGGTAATGCTGGCAATGGTAGGACGTTCTTTGACCTGGACAATCAGCGTTGTACCGTCTCGCAGGACCTGAACATCCTCAAAGTTGCCAGTAGCGAACAGCGAGCGAATGGTATTTCTGACATCATCGTCATTCACCGTATCGCCAACCCGTACTGGCATGCTCAGCAGAGCCGCGCCGACGGCGACTCGCTGCAGCCCTTCGAAATGAATATCCTTCACTACGAAATCGTCTGCACCGTAAACGGTGGCGCTGCTAAACAGCAGCGACGCTATGAGCAACTTTTTCATCGCCATCGTTGTTATGCGTTTTCCTAACACATCCCTCGAATGTTCGCGTTCCAGCGGTTACAAACGTGAGAAATCATTGAAAAGTGCAAGCCCCATTAACAGCACCAGTAAAATTGAACCGATGCGATAACTAAAGTCCTGAACTCGCTCGGACACCGGTCCACCCTTGATCTTTTCGATCGCCAGGAAGAGCAAGTGCCCACCATCTAAAACCGGCAGAGGGAACAGGTTGATGATGCCCAGGTTGACGCTAATCAACGCCAGGAACATCAGGTAGTAAATCAACCCATACTCTGCTGACAACCCTGCACCCTGCGCAATCGAAATTGGCCCGCTCAGGTTGTTCAGCTTCACATCACCGGTTATTAACTTGCCCAGCATGGAGACGGTGAGCTTCATCAGTTGCCAGGTTTTTACACTAGCTTCACCGATAGCCGCAAACGCGCCATACTGTCTTACCGTCTTGTACTCTTCTGGCAGAGGAACAATGCGCGGAATGACACCCGCAAATCCCGCTTTACTGCCAGATTTCGCTTCTGGCGTCATCGTCAGCGCAATAGACTCACCGCCGCGATCCACCTCAAGCGCCATGCTTTTGCCGGGGTTATCCCGGACCTGCATGACAAAAGTCTGCCACTGCGATAATGGCTGACCATCGACTTTAACGATCCTGTCGCCTGCTTGCAAACCGGCTTCACTGGCTGGCGAGTTCGCCTGCACTTCTGCCAGCGTGGTCTCAATCTGCGGACCGCGTGGCTGAATCCCTAACGCGACGACCGGATCCTGCTTATCAGGCTCAAACTGCCAGTTACGCAAATCCAGCTGTTTCTGCTGGGTCGCGTCCTCGCCAAATCGAGCCACCGTTAAGGTGGTGCTGCTGTCGCCGATTTTACCCACCAGCGCCATACGCACAGCATCCCAGTCAGGCGTTTCGATACCGTCAACAGCCTTAAGTTCCATGCCGGGCGTAATTTGAGCTTCCGCAGCCACCGAACCGTTTAAAATTTCACCGATTACCGGGCGCACGCCGGGCACGCCGTGAATAAACACAACCCAGTAGGCAAAGATGGCAAAGATGAAATTAGCGACAGGACCTGCCGCAATGATGGAGGCGCGTTGCCAGACGGCTTTGTTGTTAAAAGCCTGATGACGAAATTCGGCTGGCACGCTTTCAACACGCTCGTCGAGCATTTTAACGTAGCCGCCAAGGGGAATCAGCGCGATGACAAATTCGGTGCCGTGGCGATCACGGCGCTGCCAGAGCGACTTACCAAAACCAATGGAAAAGCGCTCAACTTTGACGCCACAGCGACGAGCGACCCAGAAATGGCCAAACTCATGAACGGTAATTAATACGCCCAGCGCAACGATAAAGGCGACGAAACTCCAGAGTATGCTCAACATCTTTGCCTGTCCTTAAAGGGTGCGAAACACCAGCAGCAATAAACAGGCAAACACCGGCACCGCCGCAGTCAGACTATCAATACGATCAAGAATGCCGCCGTGACCAGGAATCAGATTACCACTGTCTTTGATGCCCGCTTCACGTTTAAACATGCTCTCAGTGAGGTCGCCCAGCACGGAGGCCAGCGTCGCGATAATCGCGCAAATCACCAGCGTACCGGTGGAAACCGTCAGTGGCGCCAGCGTCGCAAACAGCACTGCAATCAGCGCCGAGGTGACCAGACCGCCCAGGAAGCCTTCCCAGGTTTTGCCTGGTGAGACCTTTGGCGCCAGCTTGTGCTTGCCGAACATCTTGCCAAACATATAGGCACCTGAATCCGCTCCCCACACCAGCAGCAACACAAACAGCAGCCACCAGGCACCGGCGAAGTGGTCGGTGTCATAGTGATACTGGCGCAACGCCACCATGCCCCAGAAAAAAGGGACCAGCGTTAACACGCCAAACAGTAAGCGAAGGGGACGCGAATGGCGCCAGAAGGCCGCAGAAGCGGGATAGGAGAGCACCAGCAGCAGTGCAACGACCCACCACACCAGCGACGCCCAAAGCGATGTCGCGATCTGTGGCAGATGCACCGTGTGTTGATAAGGTGGCAGCGTAAACTGCATCAGCGCCAGCAGCAGACCACAAAGTACAGCCAGCCAGACGCGCTGTTGCCGTGATGCCATCCCTGCAAACTGACCCCATTCCCAGGCTGCCAGCATGCAGATAACGATGGTTGTAAGGGCGAAGCCAACAGGCGGTAACCAGAACAGTGCAGCTATTACCAGCGGAATTAATATCAACGCGGTAATCAGACGAGACTTCAGCAAAGGTTACCCCCAGATTGCTCAGGCGCCGCCTGGTGCAGCGCCGCCAAAACGACGCTCCCGCAGAGAGAATGCATTCAGTGCACCTTCAAAAACGTGTTCATCGAAATCCGGCCAGAGCACATCGGTAAAATAGAATTCAGCATAGGCAATCTGCCACAGCAGGAAGTTGCTAATCCGATGCTCTCCCCCGGTCCTTATCACTAAATCCACTGGCGCCAGCTCCTGCATACAGAGCTGCGACGTCAGGCTCTCTTCGGTAATCTGGTCAGGTCGCAGTAATCCTTCCTGAACCTGTTCAGCCAGTTTTTTCACGCCTTCGATAATATCCCAACGGCCGCCATAGTTGGCAGCAATGTTGAGCGTCAGGCCACTATTATTTGCGGTCAGCGTCTCAGAACGGCGAATACGTTCCTGAATACGCGGGCTGAAACGGCTGGTATCGCCAATGACGCGTAAGCGAACATTGTGTTTGTGCAGGCTCTTCACTTCACTATCAAGCGCCCAGACAAAGAGTTCCATTAACGCGGTGACTTCCTGCGGCGGACGACTCCAGTTTTCACTGCTGAAGGCGTAAAGCGTCAGGGCTTCAAGATTGTTACTGACCGCAAAGCTGACGGCACGGCGTACCGATTTAACGCCAGCTTTATGGCCTGAAATGCGCAATTTTCCCTGATTTTTGGCCCAGCGGCCATTGCCATCCATGATGATAGCGACGTGGCGCGGACCGTTTCCCTGCTGGTCATCAGTGTTGTTGTGATTGTTAGACGACATAACGCTTAACCAATTCCTTTCATCAGAAATGCTGTGGTTTCTGAATACATTGCGCCCGATTCAAATCCCGACACACTCTCAGTGCCGGGCCACACCGAATTCGGTGACAGACCGTGAAACGCGAGCCAGCGACTATATCATTTTCACCTGAAGCGAACAAATGGCCTCATAACGATCGGCATCACGACGTGAAACGCGGCAACATTTCTGTCGCCAGCGCGCGCGCAGTGCGATCGATTTCAAGGACAGCGTCCACCGAATCCGGCTCCGGACACACTTGTGCCGCCATCACCTCACTATTAAGCGCGGCAATGTCGGTGAAGCGGATCTGGTGATTCAGGAAAGCCGCGACGGCAACCTCGTTGGCTGCATTTAGCGTGGTGGTCGCCGCCTGCCCTGCATCACAGGCATCAATGGCCAGTTTCAGACAGGGGTAGCGACTAAAATCAGGTTCTGCAAAGGAGAGCGCCGACATGCGGGTAAAATCCAGCGGCGTCACGCCTGCATTGATGCGCGAAGGCCAGGCCATGCTGTGGGCAATCGGCGTACGCATATCAGGAGAACCTAATTGAGCCAGCACGCTGCCATCGCAGTATCGCACCATGGAGTGAATCACCGACTGTGGGTGGAGTATCACTTCCATCTGCGCTGCGCTGGCATTAAACAACCAACGGGCCTCAATGTACTCAAGACCTTTATTCATCATGGTGGCCGAATCGACAGAGATTTTTCTCCCCATCGACCAGTTCGGATGTGCACAGGCCTGATCTGGCGACATGGCGCTGAGATCCGCTAAATCTGTGTCACGAAAAGGACCACCCGATCCCGTAAGGATAATCGACTCAATGCCATTATCCCGCAGGTCAGCGTAACCTAACTGATGCTGGATGGTAGCCGGTAAACTCTGAAAAATGGCGTTATGCTCGCTGTCGACCGGTAGTAACTGTGCGTTATGATGACGCACGGCCTCCATAAACAAACGGCCGCAGGTGACAAGCGATTCTTTGTTGGCCAGCAGCACCGTTTTTCCGGCGCGAATGGCCGCCAGCGTCGGCAGCAAACCCGATGCGCCGACGATCGCCGCCATCACCTGATCCACCTCATCCAGCGCGGCCAGCTCACAGGCTGCCTGAACGCCGGAGAGCACTTCAGTATTGACCCTGATTGCTCTCAGTCGCTCACGCAACGCAGCGGCGGATGCCTCATCTGCCATGCAGGCGTAGCGCGGTGTAAAGGCCGCACACTGCTCGGCCATCAGCGCCACGTTATGGCCGGCAACCAGCGCCGTAATCTGATAAAGCGCCGGGTTGGCGCGCACCACCGCCAGCGTACTGGTGCCGATAGAGCCGGTGGATCCCAGCAGAGTTAATCGCTTCATGAAGCTATCCGTGTGAAGTCAGCGTGCCCACAGGCACAATGTAAAACGCCGCCAGATGTCGCATTCATACGAATACCTCTCTGTACGGCGTTTTGTCCGGCAGTGATGGGATTAGAAATCCATCAGCTCCGTCTCTTTTTCTGACAGTGCAGCATCAACTTTCTTGATGTACGCATCGGTCATTTTTTGCACTTCATCCTGCGCACGACGTTCGTCGTCTTCGCTGATCTCTTTATCTTTCAGCAGCGCTTTGATTTTATCGTTGGCATCGCGACGGACGTTACGTACCGACACACGGCCCTGCTCGGCTTCGCCGCGCACGATTTTAATCAGATCTTTACGACGCTCTTCTGTCAGCGCAGGCAGCGGAACACGGATGTCGGTACCGGCTGAACTTGGGTTCAGACCGAGATCGGACTTCATGATCGCTTTTTCGACTGCCGGACTCAGTGAACGATCAAACACGTTGATTTTCAGCGTGCGTGAATCTTCCACAGTGACAGAAGCCAGCTGACGCAGTGGCGTCGGCGTGCCGTAATATTCGACGACGATGCCGTCGAGCAGCGAAGGTGAAGCACGACCGGTGCGCACTTTGCTGATGGTGGTTTTGAATGCTTCAACGCATTTTTCCATGCGCGTGTCAGCATCTTTTTTGATGTCGTTAATCACGTTGAAACCCTTGGATTCGGTTTGACCTGGCCAGTTCCGGCGTAACCGGAAGCGGGATCGATAATCATCGATAATCCTGACTGGTGCGCGATGCATTATCATCGCGCTGACAGAATATACCTTATTTTATCTCGCCTCGGGTATTAATGCGTAATCAGGGTGCCTTCTTTTTCACCCATCACTACGCGACGCAGTGCGCCAGGCTTATTCATGTTGAAAACACGGATAGGTAATTTGTGGTCACGCGCCAGGGTAAAGGCCGCAAGATCCATCACTTTCAGCTCCTGATCCAGCACTTCAGCATAGGTCAGTTGCTCATACAGCGTTGCGTCCGGGCTTTTCACCGGATCCGCAGAGTAGACGCCGTCTACTTTGGTCGCTTTCAGCACGACGTCCGCTTCAATCTCAATGCCGCGCAGGCACGCTGCAGAGTCAGTGGTGAAGAACGGGTTACCGGTACCGGCGGAGAAGATCACCACACGGTTGTTACGCAGCAGGCTGATCGCTTCTGCCCAGCTGTAGTTGTCACAAACGCCATTCAGTGGAATCGCTGACATCAGGCGTGCATTCACATAGGCGCGGTGCAGTGCATCACGCATCGCCAGGCCATTCATTACGGTTGCCAGCATACCCATGTGGTCACCCACAACGCGGTTCATGCCAGCCTGCTGCAGGCTCGCTCCACGGAACAGGTTCCCTCCGCCAATCACCACGCCAACCTGGATGCCCAGTTCAACCAGCTCTTTTACCTCTTGTGCCATGCGGTCAAGCACACTCGCGTCGATACCAAAACCTTCAGCGCCTTGCAGGGCTTCGCCGCTGAGTTTAAGCAGGATACGTTGATAAACAGGTTTTGCGTTGGTCGCCATGGTCAGTTCTTCCTGGAAGATAGGGTGTAAAGGAGAAGTAAATTCTGATCGATCATCCGCTTACCGCAATGAAATTGCTATTGGGATGAAACTGAAAATGTATCTGTTGCGATTCACAGACAAAAAAGAACCGCCATCTGGCGGTTCTTTCAGAGCATTAAGACTGTTTGGACATTGCTGCAACTTCTGCAGCGAAGTCAGACTCAACTTTCTCGATGCCTTCACCGACTTCGAAGCGGATGAAGTTGATAACGTCAGCGCCCTGCTCTTTCAGAGCCTGGCCAACGGTTTTGCTTGGGTCGATAACGAAAGCCTGACCAGTCAGAGAGACTTCGCCGGTGAATTTCTTCATACGGCCTTCAACCATCTTCTCTGCGATCTCTTTTGGCTTGCCAGACTGCATCGCGATGTCCAGCTGAACCTGGTACTCTTTATCAACCACGTCAGCAGAAACGTCTTCTGGCTTAACGAATTCAGGCTTGCTTGCCGCAACGTGCATCGCGATCTGTTTGATCAGATCTTCGTTAGCGCCTTTGGTTGAAACCAGAACGCCGATACGTGCGCCGTGCAGGTAGCTGCCCAGCTCTGCGCCTTCCAGGATAGCAACGCGACGGATGTTGATGTTCTCACCGATTTTAGCAACCAGTGCAACGCGCTCTTCTTCGAACTGCGCTTTCAGAACTTCAACGTCGGTAACGCGATCAGCTGCAGCCACATCCAGAACTTTGTCTGCGAACGCCTGGAAACCGCCATCTTTTGCAACGAAGTCAGTCTGGCAGTTTACTTCCAGAATCACGCCGTAGTCGCCAACGATCTTGGTTTTGATTACGCCATCAGCAGCAACGTTGCCTGCTTTTTTCGCTGCTTTGATTGCGCCAGACTTACGCATGTTCTCAATCGCCAGCTCAATGTCGCCATTCGCTTCAGTCAGCGCTTTTTTGCAATCCATCATGCCAGCGCCAGTACGCTCACGCAGTTCTTTTACCAATGCAGCGGTAATGTCAGCCATTCCAGAATCCTCGGTTCGTGCCTGTGTACGTTTGCACCAGCAGACACTTATTTGCGGAAAATTTACTCTGTCCCGCCGTCCGGTTGGGGGCGTAACAGACTTAGATAAAATAAAGGGGCCAGTATAGGCCCCTTACAGATCACATCTGAATGCTAAGGGCTCTTATGCAGAGCAAACCTTATTAAGCGTTTTCTAAAGACGCTTCTTCAGCTTGCTCAGCCAGGTCCTGAGAGCGGCCTTCGCGAACGGTGGTCGCAACGGCAGTCAGGTACAGGTTTACAGCACGGATTGCATCGTCGTTACCTGGGATAACGAAATCAACGCCATCTGGATCTGAGTTGGTATCAACGATAGCAAATACCGGGATACCCAGGTTGTTTGCTTCTTTGATTGCGATGTGTTCGTGGTCAGCATCGACAACAAACAGCGCGTCTGGCAGACCGCCCATATCTTTGATACCGCCCAGGCTGTTTTCCAGCTTGGCCAGCTCACGCGCACGCATCAGCGCTTCTTTTTTGGTCAGTTTGTCGAAAGTACCATCCTGAGACTGAATCTCCAGATCTTTCAGACGCTTGATTGACTGACGCACGGTTTTCCAGTTAGTCAGCATGCCACCCAACCAGCGGTGGTTTACGAAGAACTGGTCGCAGCTCAGTGCAGACTCTTTTACCGCCTGAGCAGCAGCACGCTTAGTACCTACGATCAGGATCTTACCTTTACGGGAAGAGATCTTGTTCAGTTCAGCCAGAGCTTCGTTGAACATAGGTACAGTTTTTTCCAGGTTGATGATGTGAACCTTGTTACGAGCACCAAAGATGAATGGCTTCATTTTTGGGTTCCAGTAACGGGTCTGGTGACCGAAGTGAACACCAGCCTGGAGCATGTCGCGCATGGAAACAGTTGCCATGATAAAACCTCTAAAGTTTGATTGGGGTTGGGCCTCCATGTATCCCATACGACCGACCTCTTTCAAGGCACCCCGGCGTATGTGTCGATACATGTGTGTTTTATTACACATAATGAGAGTTATGCGTTTCCTGCTGACCGAAACGGCCATACAGAGAATCGTCGGCGCGCTTTATACCACAACCAGCCCAGGGACGCCAATAAATGATCGCTGACGGAGGTCAGCGCGTTCTCTATTTGGCAGCCCATTTGCTGGCTGCTAACATGACAGCACAGAACTTATTATTGTCGAAAATTTCGACAACTGCGGATTAATTTAATGGCAATTTCAATTAAAACCCCTGAAGAAATCGAAAAAATGCGCGTCGCGGGCCGACTGGCCGCCGAAGTGCTGGAGATGATCGAGCCTTACGTAAAACCGGGTGTGACCACCGGTGAACTGGACCGCATCTGCCACGATCACATTACTCAAAAGCAACAGGCCGTCTCCGCCTGCCTCGGCTATCACGGCTTTCCGAAGTCGGTCTGCATCTCGGTGAATGAAGTGGTGTGCCACGGGATCCCCAGCGATGATCGTCCGTTAAAAGATGGTGATGTAGTGAATATCGATGTCACCGTAATTAAAGATGAATACCACGGCGATACCTCAAAGATGTTTATCGTCGGTAAGCCGACCATTCAGGGCGAACGCTTGTGCCGTGTCACGCAGGAGAGCCTCTATCTCTCACTGCGTCTGATCAAGCCCGGCATCCGCCTGCGCGAACTGGGCCGCGCCATCCAGAAATATGTTGAAGCCAACGACTTCTCTGTGGTGCGCGAATATTGCGGCCACGGTATCGGCAAGGGTTTCCATGAAGAGCCTCAGGTGCTGCATTACGATGCCGATGATGGCGGCGTGGTACTCCAGGCAGGTATGACCTTTACGGTAGAACCGATGGTCAACGCCGGGGATTACCGCATCCGCACCATGAAAGATGGCTGGACGGTAAAAACCAAAGATCGCAGCTTGTCCGCGCAGTATGAGCATACTATTGTGGTGACGGAGAACGGCTGTGAGATTTTAACCCTGCGCAAAGACGACACGCTGCCCGCTATGCTTGTCGCCGAAGGGTAATTCCCCCATTACAGATCAAGCCGGCGCTGAGCCGGCTTTTTTTTGGCTAAAAAAGAGAAGAGCTGCATGAGCGTGAGTCTGTCAGAAGATGTGAAAAACGGTCTGGTCGATTCGCCAGCCGAATGGGGTGACGACCAGCTGACACGTGACATTCTGAAGCCGCGGCTGGAGCAGTTTCAGCAACATCTGGCCGCCGCTTTTGATGCCGGTGAACCCGTTGAGCCGCTGATTGATGCCCGCACGCTGTTTATCGATCGGCTGCTGCGTCGCCTGTGGCGCTTTTTTGGCTTTGATGAGATGCCGGCTATCGCGCTGGTCGCCGTCGGCGGCTATGGCCGTGCCGAGCTGCATCCACTCTCTGATATTGACGTCCTGATCCTGAGCCGCCAGCCGCTGAATGAACAGGCTGCGCAGCGCACCAGCGATCTGTTAACGCTGATGTGGGACCTTAAGCTGGAAGTGGGTCACAGCGTCCGCACGCTGGAAGAGTGCCTGCTGGAGGGGTTATCTGACCTGACCGTTGCCACCAATCTGATTGAGTCACGCATGCTGACCGGCGATGTGGCGCTGTTTCTGGAATTACAGAAAAACATCTTCAGCGATGGTTTCTGGCCCTCATCCTGCTTTTTCGCCGCCAAAATTGAAGAGCAGCAGGAGCGCCACAAGCGTTATCACGGCACCAGCTATAACCTTGAACCGGACATTAAAAGCAGCCCCGGTGGCCTGCGGGACATTCATACGCTGCAGTGGGTCGCCCGACGCCATTTTGGCGCCACCACGCTGGATGAGATGGTCGGCTTTGGTTTCCTCACCGACGCGGAGCGCAGCGAACTCAACGAATGTCAGGCATTTCTCTGGCGCATCCGCTTTGCCCTGCACCTCTCCCTGCCCCGCTACGATAATCGCCTGCTGTTTGATCGCCAGCTCAGCGTGGCACAACGCCTGAATTATCAGGGCGAGGGCAATGAGCCGGTCGAGCGGATGATGAAAGATTTCTATCGGGTCACGCGGCGTATCGGCGAACTGAATCAGATGCTGCTGCAGTTGTTTGATGAGGCGATTCTGGCGCTCTCCACCAGCGAAAAGCCCAGGCCTATTGATGACGATTTCCAGCTGCGTGGCGATTTGATCGATCTGCGCGACGAAACGCTGTTCCGGCGAGAGCCGCAGGCGATTCTGCGCATGTTCTACGTCATGGTGCGTAACGACAGCATCAAAGGGATCTACTCCACCACCCTGCGTCACCTGCGCCATGCGCGTCGTCATCTTAAACAGCCGTTGTGTCAGATCCCGGAAGCGCGCCGCACCTTTATGTCGATTCTGCGACATCCCGGCGCGGTCAGCCGGGCGCTGGTGCCGATGCATCGCTACAGCGTGCTGTGGGCTTATACGCCGCTGTGGGGCCATATCGTCGGACAGATGCAGTTCGATCTGTTTCACGCCTACACCGTAGATGAGCACACCATTCGGGTGTTGCAGAAGCTGGAAAGTTTTGCCAATGAAAGCACCCGTCCGCAGCATCCACTGTGCGTCGAGTTATGGCCGCGCCTGCCGCAGCAGGAGCTGTTGCTGATGGCCGCGCTGCTGCATGACATCGCCAAAGGGCGCGGCGGCGATCACTCCATTCTCGGCGCGCAGGATGCGCTCGATTTTGCTGAAATGCACGGTCTTAACTCACGTGAAACCCAGCTGGTGGCCTGGCTGGTGCGTCATCATCTGCTGATGTCGGTGACAGCACAGCGGCGCGATATTCAGGACCCGACGGTGATACAGCAGTTCGCCGAGGTGATGCAGAATGAGAACCGGCTGCGCTATCTGGTTTGCCTGACCGTAGCCGATATCTGCGCCACCAATGAAAGTCTGTGGAACAGCTGGAAGCAGAGCCTGTTACGCGAGCTCTTTTTCGCCACCGAGAAGCAGTTGCGACGCGGCATGGAAAATAGTCCGGATCTGCGTGAGCGGGTGCGTCATCATCGCCTGCAGGCGCTGGCGCTGCTGCGGATGGACAACATCGATGAAGAGCGTCTGCACCAGATCTGGAATCGCTGCCGCGCTGACTACTTCCTGCGCCATACGCCGAATCAGATCGCCTGGCATGCCCGCCACCTGCTGGTTCACGACCTGAAAAAACCGCTGGTGCTGGTCAGTCCGCAGGCCACGCGCGGCGGGACCGAAATCTTTATCTGGAGTCCCGATCGCCCGCACCTGTTTGCCGCCGTTGCGGGTGAACTCGATCGCCGTAATCTCAGCGTGCACGATGCGCAAATCTTTACCAGCCGCGACGGCATGGCGATGGATACCTTTATTGTGCTGGAGCCGGATGGCAGCCCGCTCTCTCCGGATCGCCATCCGATGATCATTCAGGCGCTGGAGCAGGCGATAACCCAGTCAGAGTGGGCGCCGCCGCGTACCCGCCGTCCGTCGGCCAAACTCAGGCATTTCAGCGTCGATACCGAGGTCAATTTCCTGCCGACGCATACCGATCGTCGCAGCTATCTGGAACTGGTGGCGCTGGATCAGCCAGGCCTGCTGGCGCGGGTCGGTGAAGTCTTTGCCGATCTCGGAGTCTCACTGCATGGCGCACGCATCAGCACCATCGGCGAGCGGGTCGAAGATTTGTTTATTCTGGCCAACAGTGAACGTCAGGCACTGGACGAAGAAATGCGAAAAGCGTTGCGACAACGGTTGACAGAGGCCCTTAATCCAAACGATAAAGTGTGACCAGACTCGATTTGTAAACATTAATCTCTTTACTTGTGTCGGGGTATTGCCCGGCATCGCACATGACAGATCAGGAAAAAAATATGCAACAGTTACAGAGCGTTATTGAATCCGCCTTCGAACGTCGCGCTGACATCACACCCGCCAGCGTCGACAGCGAAACCCGTGATGCCATCAACCAGGTGATCGCCCTGCTGGACAGCGGTGCACTGCGCGTTTCTGAGAAGATCGACGGCGAGTGGGTAACGCATCAGTGGCTGAAGAAAGCCGTACTGCTCTCTTTCCGCATCAATGACAATCAGGTGATGGAAGGTGCAGAAACCCGCTTTTACGACAAAGTGCCGATGAAGTTTGCAGGCTGGGATGAAGCGCGTTTCAAAGAAGCCGGTTTCCGCGTCGTGCCGCCTGCGGCTGTGCGTCAGGGTGCCTATATCGCCCGCAACACGGTGCTGATGCCTTCTTATGTCAACATTGGCGCCTTTGTGGATGAAGGCACCATGGTGGACACCTGGGCAACCGTTGGCTCCTGTGCACAGATTGGTAAAAACGTACACCTTTCTGGCGGCGTGGGTATCGGTGGCGTGCTGGAGCCGCTGCAGGCGAACCCGACCATCATCGAAGATAACTGCTTCATTGGCGCGCGCTCTGAAATCGTTGAAGGCGTGATTGTTGAAGAAGGTTCCGTGATCTCAATGGGCGTTTACATCGGTCAGAGCACCAAAATCTATGACCGCGAGACCGGTGAAGTGCATTACGGCCGTGTTCCTGCGGGTTCCGTAGTGGTCTCAGGTAACCTGCCCTCTAAAGATGGCAGCTACAGCCTCTACTGTGCCGTAATCGTGAAGAAAGTGGATGCGAAAACGCTGGGCAAAACCGGCATCAACGAACTGCTGCGCACCATCGACTGATTTAAGTGACGGGCTGGTTTCCAGCCCGTCATCTTTTCTTTACAGTGATTCCCAAATAACATGCTTCGCGTCGCGAATTAACTGGTGCGTTTAGTTTTTATCCAGGTCATAATCCGCGCCAGTTAAATCCTGTCGCGCAATGTTCATCCCGCTTATTTATGTCTACAGTTGACGGACGTCATGAACAAGTCTGCGCGCTTCTCACTTTTGATGGAAACAACGCTATGTATGACAATCTGAAAAGCTTAGGTATCAGTAACCCGGACGACATTGACCGCTATAGCCTGCGTCAGGAAGCCAATAACGACATTCTGAAAATCTACTTCCGCAAAGATAAAGGTGAGTTTTTCGCGAAGAGCGTCAAATTCAAATATCCGCGCCAGCGCAAAACGGTTGTTGCCGATCACGCGACCCAGGGCTACAAAGAAGTTCAGGAAATAAGCCCGAATCTGCGTTATGTCATCGATGAACTGGACCAGATTTGCCAGCGCGATCAGGTTGAAGTCGATCTGAAACGCAAAATTCTGGATGACCTGCGTCACCTGGAAAGCGTGGTTTCTCACAAGATCACTGAAATTGAATCGGATCTGGAAAAATTAACCCGTAACGGTCGTTAATTTCCTGCCCGACCAGAGAGGCCAGCATTGCTGGCCTTTTTTATGCCGCAAATCTGCACTTCAGCCCTGCTCATCCAGTTGCAAAGCAACATAGAGCAACAGCCTGTCATCAAAATGGCCAAGATTCAGTCCGGTCAGTTCAGAAATCCGGTTCAGCCGGTATTCCAGCGTATTACGATGAATGAACAGCGCACGCGCGGTGGCGCTCGGCTGGACGTTATGGGTAAACCAGGCGATCAGCGTGCGGCGCAGCAAGCCGTTGTTATCCATGCTCTTGAGCTTCGCCAGTGGCCGGGCGAGCTCATTGGCCTGCCAGCCACCCCGCAGGCTGTCGAGCAGCACGGGCAGCACCAGATCCTGATAAAAATAGCTGCGCACCTCGGGCATACGTTGCTTGCCCACCATCATCGTGGTGCGCGCCGTCCGGTAAGAGCGTGCGATGCTGCCGGGTCCGGTAAAGAAGTTGCCCAGCGCGATACGCATCCGAAGATGACCGCTCTCTTTCATCCGCTGTAGTAGCTGCTCTACGCGGCGGCGATGATCTTCCTGATCGTGACGCCCATGCCCATTAAGGGCCGGTTTCAGCACCACCATTTCGGTCAGTGACACAATCGCGATCAGATTGTCCCGCTCCGGCGTGGTCAGCAGCGTTTGCAGCTGCTGTAACTCTGACATCGCGCTGTCTACCCCGAGCTGACCACTATCCACTTCCACCACGGCGACCACACGCGGCTGATTGAGATCGATCCCGAGCCGCTGCGCCCATTCGGTCAGCTGTGGCGACAGGGTATCGCTGCGGATCAGGTTCAGCACCAGCTCTTCACGCAGACGGCTGTCCTGCGCCAGCATATGCAGCAGCCGGGCCTGCTCCAGCATCATCTCTGCGGTCATGCAGACCAGCTCGCCATAATGCCGCAGCGCCAGCGGCTCACCGGTCAGGCCGATCACCCCGACGATGTCACCATCAATGCGCAGCGGCAGGTTAATGCCAGGCCGCACGCCATGGAGATGTTTAGCCACGGCCTCATCGATGTCGACAACGCGCCCCTGAGAGAGCACCAGCAGTGCACCTTCGTGCAACTCCCCAATACGTTCCCGGTCACCGCTGCCGATAATCCGGCCCCGCGCATCCATCACGTTGACATTGCTGTCAATAATTTTCATGGTGCGCGCCACGATATCCTGTGCCAGCCGGGCATCAAGGTGATAGGTAGCCATCCATTACTCCTGAAAAGAGGGGGGAGAAACAGAATACGCATGCACAGCACGCAGAACATTGTGCAATTGCACAGAGCCAGGCCGTCATTTGCCGAATTTGCGGTGAGCATCACACTCTGACGAGGCAGAAAGTGGACATAAAAAAGGCGGACCGCAGTCCGCCTCTTAATCCGTTGCTGTTCTCTTACTGCATCAGCAGATAAATACTGCTGTCGCCGCGTTTCACATTCAGCGCCAGAACGGACGGCTTGCTGTCGAGAACTTTGCGCAGCTCACCCAGGTTGGTCACTACCTGCTGGTTAACGCCCTGGATCACATCGCCCTTTTTCAGGCCGATACGCGCCGCAGCACTGCCCGGTTTCACGTTATCAACCCGGACACCTTTGGCACCCGCTTCGATATTACTGAGATCGGCGCCTTCAATACCGGTGTAGATGGTCGCGGACTGCACTTTTGACTGGCTGCTCTGCTGCAACTGAACAGAGACATCGACCGGTTTGCCGTCACGCAGCAGTCCCAGTTTCAGGGTGGTGCCAACCGGCAGTGAGCCCACTTCCGCACGCAGCGAAGCAAAGCTGCTCAGCGGTTTACCGTTCATCGAGACAATGACGTCACCCGCCTTAATACCGGCTTTGGCGGCCGCTGAGTCTGGCAGCACCTGGCTGACAAAGGCACCACGTTGTGCGTCGACCTTCATCGCTTTTGCCAGCTCAGAGTTCAGCTCAGTCCCCTGCACGCCCAGCTCGCCGCGTTTCACCTGACCAAACTCGACCATCTGTGCCGTCAGGTTTTTCACCATGTTGCTGGGGATAGCAAAGCCGATACCGATGTTGCCGCCATCGGGCGCCAGAATGGCGGTGTTAATCCCGATCAGTTCACCGTTGAGGTTAACCAGCGCACCACCGGAGTTGCCCCGGTTAATGGCCGCATCTGTCTGGATAAAGTTTTCGTAGTTTTCCACGTTCAGGCCACTGCGTCCCAGCGCGGAGACGATACCTGAGGTGACCGTTTCACCCAGACCATAAGGGTTGCCGATCGCCACGGTATAATCGCCGACGCGCAGGTTGTCAGAGTCAGCGATTTTGACTGCGGTAAGATTTTTGGCTTCCTGCAGCTGAATCAGGGCAATGTCAGAGCTGGGATCTTTACCGATGACTTTGGCGTCATAGCGACGACCGTCGCTGAGCTGTACCTGAATTTTGGTGGCATTATTCACGACGTGGTTATTAGTTACCACATAGCCTTTGTCAGCGTTAATGATGACACCCGATCCCAGAGCACGGAATTTTTCCTGCTGTGTATCAGGCACTGGCGCGCCGCCGTTACCGCCTGCACCGTCGCCGTTCTGGCACATCGGTGAACCCTGGAACGGGGAACCATCCTGGCAGAATGGCGAATTGTCGCCAAAGAATTGCTGAAATTGCTGCGGCATACGCGGGGTTTTCACCGTGGTGGTCCCCTCGACGCTGATACTGACCACAGACGGCATCACCTTCTCCAGCATCGGTGCCAGACTTGGCTGTTGCAGGCTATCGGAAGAGGCCGTTTGCGCAGCAGAAACAGTAACAGGGGCGAGCGCCATGCTCAGGCTCAACGCCAGCGCACTTAACATTAAGGTCTTTTTTTTCATTTTTCGTTTCTCAATAAGATTACTGTTCAGACCATTGCTGTGGTCGAAAGGTGAGATAAATGTTTTAGCGCGAAGTTCCTTTAAAAGTTTAAGGCAAAAGTAAAAATTTATTCGCGCTCTTTACAATTGGCGGCTTATTCTACCGCCATCAGTCGTCGGTACTCATCCCAGGCATAGAGATCGGTCATACCACTGATATAATCCTGAATGAGCCGGAAGCGATAATAACGTTCCCACAACAGACGCTGATATTTATGTTCTACAACCAGATTACGCATCTTATGCAAATAGGCTTTACGGTGTTTACCCGAGAGCTTATGAAAAAGCCGGGTTTCGATCGGATGCTGACGCAGGAAATCTTCATTTATCAGCGTGGTAAAGGCTTCGTAATTAAGGCGCATCAGCGGCTGATAGATCTCCAGCAGCCCTTTAATCACCCGGTAACCCTGCAACTCCAGCTGCTCTACTTCAGAATGATTAAAGACCTGCTGGCGCGCAACGGTTTTAAACAATTGCAGTAAGCGGCCCTCTTCACCCTCATCTTCCAGTAGTGCATGGTTAAAACTTCCATCGAATATAGCAGGGAGATTATCAACAAAACGTTTCACCGCATAGCTTACCAGTACGCTCTGAACATTTACGCGGAGTGACATAAAAAATTGATCGCTGCGGCTTCGGCGTTTTTTACTGCAGGCTTCACGCCAGGCTTCGCCAATAGTCCGGCTGAAAGCGTCATTATTTTTAACCGGCCCCCAGGCTTTATTGAGAAACTCATACAAACTTTCAACATTAAAGATATCTTTTTCTACAGCGTCGTCCAAATCGGCAATACAATAGGAGATATCATCCGCAGCTTCCATTATATAAGTCAGCGGAAAACGGTGGTGTTCTTCCATATTGGTGGCAGCACGCAGGTCGGCAATATAATCCTGCTCAGAGAGATAAAACCCAGGCTTCTTCATGAGTACGCTAAATTCGGCGGGCTTTTCCCCCTGCCACCAGGCAGGCGCGGTATATTTCAGGATGCAGGCGACCTGAGAATAACTGAGATTCAGTTGCAGCAGCGTATGCACCATCCGGATCGCCTGCGCATTGCCTTCAAAGTGACAGAGATCCTGGCGGATCATGGCGTTGAGTTGATCAAAGGCTTTACGCTGTGCTTCTCCTTCCACGCCGGCCACCAGCGGATCAACCAGCTCGGCAGAGAGGTTCTCTTCAAACCAGTCGTTAATCGCCGCCTCGCCAAAATGGCCAAAAGGTGGATTACCGACATCATGCATCAGACAGGCCATCTCAATCAGACTTTCAAACGCGCCTTCCAGTTCATCAAGACCATACTGCGCCAGCCCGCCCTGCATCTTCAGGGTTTGCAGAATCTCTTTGGTGATGTAACGCCCGGTCTGCTGCACCTCCAGCGAATGCGTCAGGCGGGAACGAACGGCAGCGTTACGCTCCAGCGGAAACACCTGCGTTTTTTGCTGCAAACGCCGGATAGCGGCGGAGTTTATAATCCGTCCGCGATCGCTCTCAAAATGGCGCGTAATGTAATATTCGCCTTCCGGTTCCTTGCGGCTGTTATAAGGGCGCGAGAAGCTGATCTTCTTCCTGAAATTGATCGCTGACATGGATTACCCCTTATTTTTTCGTGAATTAATCCCCTGAAT
Organism: Pantoea sp. JV6; assembly: GCF_025910055.1. Taxonomy (NCBI): domain Bacteria; kingdom Pseudomonadati; phylum Pseudomonadota; class Gammaproteobacteria; order Enterobacterales; family Erwiniaceae; genus Pantoea; species Pantoea sp. JV6. The sequence goes on from NZ_JAPCIM010000013.1 coordinate 41,730, forward strand.
GCCATGGTAGACTATGCCCTAAATTTTGATTCTTTACATTAGCGGAACTCACTATGAAAGCAGGCATTATTGGCGCGATGGAGCAGGAAGTCACACTGCTGCGCGACAAAATTGAAAACCGTCAAACGCTGTCGCTGGCGGGTTGTGAAATTTATACCGGCACCCTGCAGGGCGTTGAGGTGGCTCTGCTGAAATCGGGCATTGGTAAAACCTCTGCCGCGCTGGGTACCACGCTGCTGCTGCAGCTCTGCAAGCCGGATGTGGTGATCAACACCGGTTCGGCTGGCGGTTTAGCGCCGTCGCTCAGCGTCGGTGATATCGTGGTGTCAGAAGAAGTGCGTTATCACGATGCTGACGTCACCGCTTTTGGTTATGAGCCGGGTCAGATGGCGGGTTGTCCGGCCGCGTTTGTGGCAGACAGCAAGCTTATCGCCGCTGCAGAAGCCTGTATTCAGCAGCTGGATCTGAATGCCGTACGCGGTCTGGTGGTCAGCGGTGATGCCTTTATCAATGGTGCCGAACCGCTGGCGCGCATTCGTAATCTGTTCCCACAGGCGATTGCCGTTGAGATGGAAGCCACCGCTATCGGCCATGTCTGTCATCAATTCCAGGTGCCTTTTGTAGTAGTCCGCGCCATTTCCGACGTGGCCGATAAGCAATCTCACCTCAGCTTTGATGAGTTCTTAAGCGTTGCGGCGAAGCAATCTTCGCTGATGGTGGAGAACCTGCTGGCGCATCTGGCGCGTGGCTAAAACGCGACTCCTCTGCTGGCTGCTGCTGTTAAGCGGCAGCCTGCTGGCTTCCCCGCCACGCGTGATTACCCTCTCCCCTCACCTTACCGAACTCGCCTTTGCTGCCGGGATTACCCCGATTGCGGTCAGCGCCTGGTCCGACTATCCGCCGCAGGCGAAACAGATTGAGCAGGTCGCAAACTGGCAGGGCATCAAGGCTGAACGTATTCTGCAGCTTAAGCCGGATCTGGTATTAGCCTGGCGAGGCGGTAATCCGCAGCGGCAGATTGACCAGCTACAGCAGCTCGGCGTGCCGGTTAAATGGATTGATCCGCTGACGCTGGATGAGATGTTCACGGCGCTGGCCGATCTGGGCCACTGGAGTCCCAGACCGGAGCAGGCAACTCGCGCTGCCCGCCAGTTACGTCAGCAGGAAGCCGCGCTGCGTCAGCGCTATGCTCATCTGACTGCGGTTCCGCTTTTTTTGCAATTTGGTCAGCAGCCCCTGTTTACCGCCGCCAGAGCCACGCTGCAGAATGAAATTATTACGTTATGTGGTGGCAGGAACATCTTTGCTGACAGCCGCGTCAGCTGGCCGCAGGTCAGCCGTGAGCAGGTGCTGATGCGCCATCCTCAGGCCGTTGTGACGGGTGGCAGTGCGCAGCAGGCGGAAAACATCCGGGTGTTCTGGCGACCGCAGCTGGATGTACCGGTGATTGCCATCAACGAGGACTGGCTTAGCCGGCCAGGCCCGCGACTGCTGCTGGCCGCGCAGCAACTCTGTGCGGCCCTGCATCCCGATGAATAAATCGGCGAATTGATTAAAGTCACTGCGATTTTTGCCGTTGATCAATACCAGAGACGAACGCGCCACGTATGCTCGCCGTCCTTTTAGCGCTCCGGCGCTTTTTTAAAACACCAGGAACCTTATATGACCAGAGCACTGCTGCTGGCCATAGGGCTGTCGATCGCCGGTTCTGCCTTTGCAGGATCGATAAATGGCTCTATTGGCGCCAGACTTGTCATCTATTCACGCTGTGAAATCAACACGGCTAACGGTCAGCCCGCGCCGCAGATCAACTGCGGCAGACAGGCAAGCGCGCAGCCGCGCGTAACAAACGGCCAGATTCAATCGCAGGGAAGTGTGAAGCAAAGTAACCGGCTGGTCACAATAGAATGGTAAACGAGGCCGTCTGTATGACGGCCTGCATTATCAGATACTGAAGGAAGAGCCACAGCCACAGGTGGTTTTGGCATTCGGGTTGGTCACGATAAAGCGTGAGCCTTCCAGACCTTCCGTGTAATCCACTGAACCGCCCACCAGATATTGCAGGCTCATCGGATCAACCACTAGCGAGACGCCCTGCTTTTCAATCGTCATGTCGCCATCATTCATCTGGTCATCAAAGGTGAAGCCGTACTGGAAACCACTGCAACCGCCACCGGTGATATAGACGCGAAGTTTCAGCGCCGGGTTCTCTTCGTCGGCAATCAGGTTCTTCACCTTGGTGGCTGCGGCGTCGGTAAACTGCAACGGCAGTGCTACTACTTCATCACTCATGTTTTACTCCGGTAAACGCCCAGGTCAGAAAACGACCTTAATTACGCTATTATCAGCCAGCACCTCAGCGCAATCAAGCTCTGCCCTTCGCACTCTGTGCCGCTTTCACTCCTGTTAAGGGCACAGAGGGTGAATCCACCTTTCGTCTGCTGCCCCTCTTCCGTAGAATGGCGCAATATTTTTATGAACCGCTGGAGCCGAAAATGAGTAAGTCCGAACAACTGTTTGCCGAGGCACAACGCCTGATCCCGGGTGGGGTAAACTCGCCAGTACGCGCATTTACCGGTGTGGGCGGCGTTCCGCTGTTTATTGAACACGCTGATGGCGCCTATCTCTATGACGCTGACGGCAAAGCCTATATCGACTATGTCGGCTCATGGGGTCCGATGGTGCTGGGTCATAACAACGCGGCGATCCGTAACGCCGTGATTGAAGCGGCACAGCGCGGCTTAAGTTTTGGCGCACCGACCGAAATGGAAGTGACCATGGCACAGCTGGTGTGTGAGCTGGTGCCGAGCATGGAGATGGTGCGGATGGTCAACTCCGGCACCGAAGCGACCATGAGCGCTATCCGTCTGGCGCGTGGCTTTACCGGCCGCGATAAAATCATCAAGTTTGAAGGCTGCTACCACGGCCACGCCGATCATCTGCTGGTGAAAGCCGGCTCCGGTGCGTTAACACTGGGTCAGCCGAACTCGCCGGGCGTACCGGCCGATTTCGCTAAACATACTCTGACCTGCACCTTTAACGATCTCGACTCAGTGCGCAGCGCTTTTGAGCAATATCCCGAGTCGATTGCGGCCATCATCGTTGAGCCGGTGGCTGGCAACATGAACTGCATCCCACCTCAGCCGGAGTTCCTGCCGGGTCTGCGTTCACTGTGTGATGAGTTCGGCGCACTGCTGATTATTGATGAAGTGATGACCGGTTTCCGTGTCGCGCTGGGTGGCGCGCAGGCTCATTACAATGTGCGCCCTGATTTGACCTGCCTTGGGAAAATCATTGGTGGCGGAATGCCCGTCGGTGCGTTCGGTGGCCGTCGCGAAGTGATGGCGGCGCTGGCTCCGACCGGTCCGGTTTATCAGGCGGGAACGCTCTCTGGTAACCCAATCGCCATGGCGGCGGGTTTCGCCTGCCTGACGCAGATCGCGCAGCCGGGCACCCATGAGAAGCTGGATGCCCTGACCCGCAAGCTGGCAGAGGGTCTGCGTGAAGCAGCACAACAGCAAAATATCCCGCTGGTGATTAACCATGTTGGCGGGATGTTCGGCCTGTTCTTCACCGATGCTGACAGTGTGACCTGTTACGCCGATGTGACCCGCTGCGATGTGGAGCGCTTTAAAACCTTCTTCCACCTGATGCTTGAAGAGGGCGTTTACTTTGCGCCTTCAGCCTATGAAGCGGGCTTTATGTCGCTGGCGCACAGCGAAGAGGATATTCAGCGCACTGTCGACGCCGCGCGTTGTTGTTTCGCGAAGCTGTAATTGCGGCAGCGTTAGAGGCAAAGACCGGCAGCGGCACCCGGTCCAGGATCTCACAGCAACATAAAACTCAACGCGCAGGGAACACGGGCAGAGGAGGAAAGCGTCCCGCGCCAGGGACAAAAGCGCCGGGAGCGCTTTTGAACAACGCAAAGCGTTGGCCCGTTTACGGGCGCACCTCAAGGATGAGGTGCGTAATAGCGCGGGCCGAGCGTGTCAGGGATGACGGCTTTTGCGTCTTTCCGATCTGACCGTGTTCCCTTCGCAGGCTCAGTCTCACAGCCAATCGGGCCAGACTTTGTTAATAATCTCAGACCGGTTTGCGCCGGTCGTTTTTTAACCTGAACGCCGCAGCAGCCAGATAAAGTAAGGCGCGCCTAAAAAGGTCGCCATCAGCCCGGCGGGGATCTGATCCGGGAATGCCAGCATTCGTCCGCACCAGTCAGCCAGCACCATCAATCCCGCCCCCAGTAATCCTGACAGCAGCAGTTGCGGCAACGCCCGCCGGAATCCCAGCATGCGCGCCATATGGGGCGCCATTAGTCCGACAAAACTCAGCGGACCGATAGTCAGTGTCGCGCTGGCGGTCAGCGCGGCCGCCAGCAGCAGCAGACTCAGCCGCGCAGGCGTCAACGCCATACCGGCCGAGCGTGCGGTAGCGCTTCCCAGCGGCAGCAACGTCAGCCAGCGACTGGCCAGCGGTGCCAGCGACACCAGCACCAGCGCGCAGACTGCGCTCTGAATCGCCTGAGTGCCGCTGATGTTATAGGTCGAGCCGGAGATCCAGCTCAGCAGCCCGCCCATACGCGGATCGCCACTCGCCAGCAGTAGCATCAGCAGGGTGACAAAGGCGCTGTTAAGCGCCATGCCCGCCAGCAGCATTCGTTCAGGTGAAAAGCCACCCCGACTGGCTACCGCCATGATCACCAGCAGCGTCAGCGCCGCGCCCAGCGCACCGGCGGGCAGCAGCCAGGCCAGCGCATCGCCCGGCACAAAGAACATCATCATCACCACGCCAAAAGCGGCACCCGAACTGATGCCCAGCACTTCCGGGCTGGCCATGGGATTGCCGGTCAGCCGCTGAATCAGACTCCCCGCCACGCCCAGCATCAGGCCGGTCACCAGCGCGGCCAGCACGCGCGGTGCGCGCCACGGCAGCAGCGATTGCAGCATCTCACCCGCAGACCAGACCCAGCCCTGCGCATCTCGCCCAAATGCCAGACCGCCCCACCCCAGCAGTGCCAGGATGGCAAGCCCGGTCAGCGCCCAGCGCAGCAGGTTCTGTCGCTCGACGGGCACCTTATCACCCTGATTCAGCGCGGGCGGCACCGAACCGGTGCGCAGTCGCGGCAGCAGCCACAGCAGAATCGGTACGCCGAGCAGCGCCGTGGCGGTGCCGGTCGGGATATCGCGCCAGTGAGTGCTGAGCCACAACACGCAACTGTCCGCCAGCCACAGCAGCAGCGCGCCAGTCAGCGGAGCCAGCAGCATCCGGGTGATGAGCCGTCGTCCACCCAGCATCTTCGCCAGCAGCGGCGCAAACAGCCCGATAAAGCCGATGATACCGGCGACGTTGACCAGCTGTGCGCTGAGCAGGATCGCCAGCCCGAGGCCACCGACACGCGCCACGGAGAGCGCAAGGCCAAGGTTTTTCGCTACGCCATCATCCAGCCCCATCAGCGTCAGCGGACGTAGCAGCGCCAGCGCCAGCACAAACGCCAGCAGCAGGCGCGGCCAGAGTTGCTGCACATTTTCCCAGCTCATCTGATTCAGCGCGCCGGTGCTCCACAGAAACATGTTCTGCAGCTGATCGTGATTGAAGATAGCGAAGATTTGATTCACCGCGCCGCTGTAAAGGCTCAGCACCAGCCCGGCCAGAATCAGCGTCACCGGCGACAGACGTTTGCCCCAGGCCACACCAAACACCAGCGCCCCCACCAGCAGCGCGCCACTGAGCGCGGCAAACTGCTGTGTCAGCGCCCCGCCCGGCAGATGCCACAGTGTTGCCACGGTAATGCCCAGCTGTGCACCGGAAGAGACGCCCAGCGTGGTTGGCTCCGCCAGCGGATTACGCAATATCTGCTGAAACAGCAGACCGGCTAAGCCCAGCCCGGCACCCACCAGCAGCGCCAGTACCGTGCGCGGCAGCAGGCTGTAGTGAAACACCATCTGCGGCAGGCTATCGACCACCGGTGACCAGAGTGCCTGCCACCATTCAGCCTGTGGCAACGCCTGATGCAGATTGACCAGCGTCAGGCTGAGCGCCAGCAGAAACAGCAGGCTGAGGAGGCCTGCGGGAAACAGAGCATGGCGCATCAGTGCGTCTCCAGCGCGCGTTCCAGCACGCGAACAAAGTGCAGCGCCGAGAGCGTCGCACCGTAATACCAGACGGCCGGGACGCGCTGAAAGCGTCCGGTGCGTACAAACGGCAGCGACTGCCATAGCGGGCTGCGCATCAGTTGCTGCATCTCCGCATCGTTATCATGATCAAAACAGATGACATCCACATCCCCGACCTGCGCCAGCTTTTCAATGCCGATCACCGCGCTGCCCCAGAAATTTGTTTCGCCCTGCCAGCCATTTTTCAGGCCCAGCAGAGTCATCACTTCCAGAAACAGACTGTTTTTGCCGAAGGTAATGGCGTGACGACTGTCGAGCAGCGACATCAGCAGGATAGTACGTCCGGCATAGGGAGCCAGCCGCTGGCGCGCCGCCGCCAGCTGATCATCGACCTCGCGCAGATGCTGTTCCGCTCGCGCGCTTAATCCAAGGCGCGCCGCCAGCTGACGCAGCGATGCGCGCGCGGCAGTGAGAGGTTTCCCGTCGCCGCTGTGGAGGTCGAAGCCCATAATGGGCGCGATGCGCGTCAGTTTCTCTTTAGGCGGGCCGTAGCCGTTGGAGCAGAGGATCAGCGACGGCTGCATTTGCGCCATCAGCTCAAGATTGGGTTCAGTGCGCAGACCTACATCGATCACGCCTTCAGGCAGCGGCGGCTCCCCTACCCAGATGTTGTAGTTGTGCAGATCGGCCACGCCCCAGGGCGTGACGCCTAGTGCTATCAGCAGTTCGGTGGGTAACCACTCCAGTGCAATAATCCGACCCGGATTTGGCGTGGCGGCACGCAGGGGAAGCGCACAAAACAGCGGAGAGACTGCCAGCGCCAGCATCAGTCGGCGGCGATTAAGATCGGGCATCATCCTCTCCTTAACAGACAAAACTGACCGGCGCGCCGCCCTGCGGGTGCGGTAAAATGCCCATCGGAATGCCATAAATCGCACCGAGCACCTCAGCCTGCATAATCGCCTCTGCGTCTCCTTCGGCAATCATCGCGCCCTGACGCAGCGCCACCAGATGATCGCAGTAGCGTGCTGCCATATTGATATCGTGCAGCACCGCAATCACGGTTAAGCCGCGCTGCTGGCTCAGCGCTTTTATCAACGCCAGCACCTCAACCTGATGGGCAATATCCAGTGCCGACGTCGGTTCATCCAGCAGCAGACAGCGGCTGTTCTGCGCCACCATCATCGCCAGCCAGGCGCGCTGACGCTCGCCGCCCGACAGGCTATCTACCAGCCGTCCGGCAAAGGCATTAAGCCCGACCTGGGCAATCGCATCCTCTACCCGGTCGCGATCTTCCTGACCAAAGCGCCCCAGCGCGCCGTGCCAGGGATAGCGGCCAATCGCCACCAGTTCACGCACCGTCATCCCTTCGGCTGCCGGTAACTGCTGCGGCAGATAGGCCACCTGACGGGCAAAGGCTTTGCTGTTCCAGCGTCCGACGGGCTGCTGATTCAACAGCACCTCTCCGCTGCTGGCCGCGTGGTGACGACCCAGCATTTTTAACAGTGTTGATTTGCCCGAGCCGTTGTGACCGATCAGCCCGGTCACTTTTCCCGGCGGAAAGGTCAGCGACAGTGGCTGAAGGAGCGTCCGGCCCGGCACTTCAAAACTGGCGTTTTTCAGCGTAAAGGTCGCCTCTTCTGCGTGCGGATACGGCATGGTTATCCCTGTGAACGGGCGCCGAAGCGCCCGGTTAAATCAGAATCTGAAGGTTGCGGTGCCGACAATCTGGCGCTCCGCACCCCAGTAGCAGGCGTATTCACGATAGCAGCTGGCGACGTAGTCGCGGTCAAACAGATTGTTAACGTTGACGCCCACAGTCGAACCCGGCAAACCGAAACGACCCAGATCATATTTCAGCGCCGCATCCACCGTGGTGTAACCGGCAACTTTAAAGTTCTGGTTCTGCTCAGTGCCAGTGCTGTAAAGGCCCTGACTCTCACCGACATAACGCACACCCGCGCCGATCGTCACGCCTGACAAAGCGGTTTCGTGGAAGGTGTAGTCGCTCCACAGTGAGGCCATATGTTTCGGCACCTGCACCGGTGTTTTGCCTTTGAGCTGGGTGTCTTCGGTATATTCCGCATCGGTGTAGGTGTAGGACGCCGTCAGGTTAACGTTGGCATTCAGCGCCGCTTTAGCTTCCAGCTCTACGCCCCGTGACCGGATTTCACCGCTCTGAACGCTGAAAAAAGCTCTGTTTGGATCGGGATCGGCAGTCAGGTTCTTGGTTTTGGTCAGCTGATAAAGCGCGGCGGTGAGCACCACCGGACGATCTTTCGGCACATACTTCACGCCCGCTTCATACTGCTTAGCACGTGACGGATCAAATGCCTGACCCTCATAGGTCGAACCTGCATTCGGAATAAAGGCTTCGCTGTAGCTGAAGTAAGGCGCGATGCCATTATCAAACACATAGTTCAGGCCGCCGCGCCAGGTAAAGGCCTGATCGTTCTGGCGATCAACGCTATCCGCTACCCGATCGTAAACCGAGTTCATGGCATAGTCGTAGCGGCCACCCAGCGTCAGCACCCAGCGGTTCCACTCCATCTGGTCCTGAGCATAGAGGCCGGTCTGACGCTGTTTGTTGAGATGCTGATAGGGATCGGCAAATGGCGTTACGCTGTTATCGCCATATTGCGGATTAACCGCATTCAGGCTGGAGGCAGTGCCAAACTGTGCATCGATATCATTGCGGGTACGCTGGAAGTCCACGCCCAGCAGCAGCGTATGATCAACCTGGCCGGTGGCGAATTTCGCCTGCGCCTGGGTATCGACCGCCAGTTGGTTGAGTTTCTCTTCTGAAACCGCCGAACCGCGCGTGATTTCCTGAGTCGCCGGCAGGAAACCATTGCCATAAATGCTGCGGTAATCGGTGCGCAGGTCGGCATAACGCAGGTTCTGGCGCAGCGTCCAGGTGTCGTTAAAGCTGTGCTCGGCGTTATAACCGACCATTTTGGTGTTGCGTGAAATCTTGTTGCTCTGCTCGCCTTCATCAAAGTTGGTTGGCAGTTTGTACTGGCTGCCATCGGCGCGGGTGATCGGTACCACCGTGCCCTGACGCGGCAGCCAGCCGTAATAACCGGTTTCTGGCTCGTTCTGGAAATAGGTCAGCAGGTCAATGCGGGTGCGATCGTCGGGACGCCAGCTGAAAGCCGGTGCGATGGTGTAGCGCTTCTCTTTGTTCATCGCCTGCTGCGCATCCTGACTGCGCGCCTGGCCGGTCAGGCGATAGCTGTAGACGCCGTCGTCGTCCAGCGCGCCGCCAAAGTCAAAGCCGGTCGAGAAGAGGTTATCGTTGCCCATCTGGAACTGCACTTCGCGCAGCGTTTCCTGGGTCGGACGCTTACTCACCAGCGAGACCACGCCGCCGGGATTGCTCTTACCGTAAAGCACCGAAACCGGGCCGCGCAGCAGTTCAGCGCGTTCCAGGAAGTAGGGATCGATGGCAAACTCAGAGTAGTTGTCACCCTGCAGTTTCAGACCATCCAGATACTGATTGATGTTGGTTTCGCTGAAACCGCGAATCGACAGCGCATCAATCACGTCTGAGCTGCCCCGGTTACCGGTCAGCACGCCAGGCGTGTAGTTAAACGCCCCTTTCACGCTGGTTACGTTACGCATCTCCATCTCTTCACGGGTGACCACGGAGATGGACTGCGGATTTTTTTCAATGGGGGTATCAGTTTTGGTCCCGGTGGCGCTGCGTTTCGCTGCCACGGTGGGCGCCGGTCCCCAGGCGCTTTCCGCCTCGACGCCGCTGCCGCCATCAGCCGAGACGACCATCGTCTCCGCCTGTGCGGCGTAAAGAGAGGAGCTCAGGCTCAGTGTGATCATGATGCCCAGAAGCGGTCGGGAAAATGTTTTTTTGGTGTTGTCAGAAAAAGTCGTTCGCGCATTCATAAAAGTGTCTCTTAACAATAGGCTCAGGCAGGCGAATCGAAACGATAATGATTATTATAACGCTTAGATAATATGCGAAATTCAGCAGGCACTGCAAGAAGAAATCCCAGTAGTGACGCCGTTTGCAGGCCGATTGACGCGTATTGATCAGGAACAAAAAAAGGGCGCCGAAGCGCCCTTTTTAACCTGTCTGACTGATTTATTTGCCAAACATATCTTTTATCCACCCTGCTACGCCGTCGCTATCTTTCTGCTCCTGATGTTGCTGTTGCTGGGCCGGTTGTTGCGGCTGCTGCTGTTGTTGCTGCTGCTGATCGAAGAGCTGTTGTTGCTGCTGAACCTGCTGCTGCTGTTGCTGACACAGCGCATTCGGATCCAGCGCCCACACCGGCAGAGAACGCCAGGTACTGCTGCCCGTGCCGCAGACAAAGTTACCGGCAGAATCCACATTCATCAGCGACACATCTTCCGGCGGCGTCAGCTGTAACGGCATCGGGGCCTGAATGTCCAGGTAGCGACGGTAGAGCTGCATCGCGCCGCTGGCACCATAGAGTTTGGTCGGCTGGTTGTTATCACGTCCCACCCAGGTGATCGCCACTTCTTTGCCATCAATACCGGCAAACCAGCTGTCCACCAGATCGTTGGTGGTACCGGTTTTGCCCGCCAGATGCGCATTCGGGAAACGCGCGCCCAGCGCACGGGCGGTACCGTGGTCAGCTACCTGTTGCATGGTGTAGAGCGTCAGATAAGCGGCCTGCGCCGGCTCAACACGCTGCGCCTGCGGATAGCTCTGATAGAGCACGCTGCCATCTTCCGCAATCACCGAACGCACCGCTGACAGCGACGCGCGGTTGCCGCCGCTGGCAATCGACTGGAACGCCTGAGCCACTTCAACCGGCGTCAGGTTTAAGGCACCCAGCAGCATCGATGGCACCGGATGCAGCTGCTCTTTCGGCACGCCCAGTTTGTTCCAGGTATCCACTACCGCATCCAGCCCCAGCGTCATGCCGAGGTTTACGGTCGGCACGTTCATTGAGTTGGTCAGCGCATCCACCAGCATCACTTTGCCGCTGAAGCGACGATCGTCGTTCATCGGTTTCCAGATGCTGCCGTTTGGCTGTTTCAGCGCAATCGGTTCATCGGCGATCCAGCTGTTCAGCCGGTAGCTGTTTGGCTGACTCAGCGCGGTCAGGTAAGTCGCCGGTTTCGCCAGTGAGCCGATAGAGCGGCGTGCCTGCAGCGCACGGTTGTAACCGGCATACTGCGGATCGGCACCGCCGACCATAGCGCGGACTTCGCCGCTGAAACGGTCAACCACCACCATCGCGGTTTCCAGATCTTTCAGACCACGCTGTTTTTTCAGCGTCGGAATGCCATCGATCACCGCCTTTTCGGCCGCATCCTGCGACACCGGATCCAGCGTGGTGAAGATTTTCACCCCGGAGAGATCTTTCACCTTGTCGCCCAGTTTCGCCTGAAGCTCGTTACGCACCATCTGCATAAAGGCCGGCTGCGGCGTAATCACGCCGCCTTTCGGCTGCACGCCCAGCGGACGGGCCGACAGCATGTCATACAGCTCCTGGTCGATTACTTTCTGCTGCTGCAACAGGCGCAGCACTAGGTTGCGTCGTTCCAGCGCCAGTTTCGGGTTACGCCACGGATTATAGAGCGACGCGCCTTTCACCATGCCGACCAGCATCGCCTGCTGATCCAGACTCAGCTCATCAACCGGACGGCCAAAGTAGTAGAGGCTGGCCAGCGGGAAACCGCGGATCTGATCGCTGCCAGCCTGACCGAGATAGACCTCGTTCAGGTAGAGCTCCAGGATGCGATCTTTGCTGTAGCGCGCATCCATGATCACCGCCATGTAAGCTTCACGCGCTTTACGCCACAGCGAACGCTCGTTGGTGAGGAACAGGTTCTTCACCAGCTGCTGCGTCAGCGTACTGCCGCCCTGCACCGCTTTCCCGGCCGTGATGTTCGCCAGGAAGGCGCGGCCGATGGAGTAAGGGCTGATGCCATCATGCTCATAGAAATGGCGATCTTCGGTGGCGATCAGCGTATCGACCAGCAGATCCGGGAAACCGGCGCGCGGTACGAAGAGTCGCTGTTCACCGTTCGGCGACTGCAGCATGGTGATCAGGCGCGGATCGAGGCGGAAAAAGCCAAAATCACGACCGGTTTCGAGGTTTTTAATCTCGCTCAGCTCATCTTTACTGAAGCTCATGCGCGCGTGGATCTGCCCCTCTTTACTGTCGGGGAAATCAAACGGGCGACGCAGCAGATCGATGGTGTTGCCCTTCACCGAAAACTCGCCAGGGCGGGTAATACGGGAGACTTCGCGATACTGAGTACCTTCCAGCAGCGCTACCATTTCACTTTTGTTGTAGGCCATGCCGGGTTCCAGGCTGACCATGCGGCCATAGACGGTGGCGGGCAGTTGCCACACTTTACCGTCAATCCGGCTGCGAATTTCCGAGTCGAGGTAGATGCCCCACGCGGCCATGACCACCACAAACACCAGGAACAGTTTGATTACCCATCCCAGCCAACGGCGTTTGCCGCGCGGCGGTTTTCCACCTTTACCTTTACGTGGCACCGGCGCTTCCTCCTCGTCATCATTAAAATCGTCCTGATCGATATCCTGTTCGATATCCCTGCGTCGTCCCCGGCCCGCACTGCTGCGCGGCGGCAACGGTTTACCTTTGCGCCCTATTGGTTCGCGATCGTTCCCAGACATTACTTTTCTTCTCCAGGCAGTGCTTACGGCAGCGCCGCTACTCTAACTGCTTTCTCGCGTGCCGCATGGCAGAACCCTCTGAATTCGATCCAGCGGACTCAACCCTGCGGGGACATTTTTTTGGTTCGCCTTGTTGGCAAGGCGGTGGCCGGATCCTCGGGCCAGGGATGTTTAGGATAACGTCCCTTCATCTCTTTCCTGACCTCCGGCCAGGCACCGCGCCAGAACGCCGCCAGATCGCGGGTGATCTGCAACGGGCGCTGGGCGGGCGATAACAGCTCCAGCACCAGCGGAATACGTCCTTCCGCTACGGTGGGATTCTGCGCTTCGCCAAACATCTCCTGAATCCTTACCGCCAGCGCGGGCGGCTTCTCCGCATCGTAGCGGATTGGCAGCCGGCTTCCGGTGGGCACAGTGTAATGAGTTGGCAGCACAGTATCCAGCCGCTGACGCTGTGACCATGTGAGTAAATGTAAGAGTGCCGTGGTCAGGTTCACCGCCTGCAGGCTGCGGAGATCGCGTACCGCTGACATCTGCGGCAACAGCCACTGCGGCAGGCTCTCAAGCAGGGTTTCATCGTCGGTCGCGGGCCAGCTCTCTTCCGGCAGCCACCGGGCCGCACACTGGATGCGCAGGCGCAGCTGTTCGGCCTCCGGCGTCCAGCCCAGTACCGACAGACCTTTTTCGGCGATCCAGCGCAGCATGGCCGCGTGCAGCACCTCCGGTTCCGGGCGCGCCATCGGCTGGGTTTTCAGTATCAGCGCGCCAATCTGCTCACGTCTGAAAGCACGCAGCGTGCCTTTCTCTTCGTCCCATTCCACTTCGGTCCGGCGCTCAATCAGGGCGGGCTGCTGCTGGCACAGCGTTTCAATATCGACCGGCAGTGCCAGCAACATCCGGGCATCCGGTGTGGCACTGCCCTGCAACAGAGCAGGCGCAATCAGCCATTCATTACGCGTCAGGCCATCCTGCTCATCGAGTCTGGCGCCCAGCCCGTTGGCCAGCTGATAGCGACCACTCTGATCGCGTCGCCGCGCCAGCCGATCGCCAAAGCCCACCGCCAGCAATCCGGCGAAACGATCTTCATCGATGCGCCCGCCACGGATTTTAAGCCGCTGCTGCCACTGCTGCGCCCGCCGCTGCCATTGCGCCTGCGGCCGATGCAGCGCATCACGCAGGTCGGCGCTGCCGCTGCGGGGAGGATCTTCCAGAATCGCCACCAGCAGCGCGGCGCTGGCGACCGCATCCGGCTCATCGCCTGCGGCACACAGTATGGCGGCGAGTCGGGGATCGCATCCCAGCTGCGCCATGCGCCGTCCCAGCGTGTTGAGCAGGCCGTTGTTGTCCAGTGCTCCCAGTCGGGTCAGCTGCTGCTGCGCCGCATCCAGATTTCTGGCGGGCGGCTGGTCCAGCCACTGCAGCTGTTGCGGCTGGGTACAGCCCCACTGCAGCAGATCCAGCCACAGCGACGAGAGATCGCTGTTAACGATTTCCGGTTCACTCTGCGCCGCCGCTCGTGATGCCTGCTCCTGCGGCACCAGATGCAGGCATAGCCCCGGCATCAGTCGCCCGGCGCGACCCGCTCGCTGGATCATCGATGCCTGGCTGACTCGCTGGGTCTGCAGACGCGTCACGCCGCTGCGGGCATCAAACAGTGCGCTGCGTTCCAGCGCACTGTCGACCACCAGCCGAATCCCCTCAATGGTCAGGCTGGTTTCGGCGATATTGGTGGCAAGCACCACTTTGCGGCGGCCGTCGGCGGCAGGCAGAATTGCCCGGCGCTGCGCCGCCAGCGGCAGTGCGCCATAGAGCGGCGTCAGATCAACGTCGTCACTGATGCGTGATTCCAGCTCGCGCTTCACCCGTTCGATCTCCGCCACACCCGGCAGAAACAGCAGCAGCGAACCGCTCTCATCCCGCAGCAGCTGGGCGACTTCACGCGCGACCGCCTCTTCAAAACGCACATTCTGATTCAGTGACGCGTAACGCCGCTCAACCGGATAGCTGCGCCCTTCTGAGACAATCAGTGGCGCATCCGGCAGCAGCGCCGCCAGCCGGGCGTTGTCCAGCGTGGCGGACATCAGCATGATTTTAAGGTCGTCGCGCAGCCCCTGCTGCACATCAAGCAGCAGCGCCAGCGCCAGATCGGCCTGCAGGCTGCGCTCGTGAAATTCATCCAGGATCACCAACGACACGCCTTCCAGCATCGGGTCGTGCTGAAGCATGCGCGTGAGCATGCCTTCGGTCACCACTTCCAGCCGGGTCTGTGGCCCGACGCAGCTTTCGCCACGCATCCGGAATCCCACCGTGCCACCCGGCTGCTCGCCGAGTTGCTCCGCCAGCCGCTGCGCCACATTACGCGCCGCCAGCCGACGTGGCTCCAGCATGATGATCCGTCCCGGCAGCGCCGCCTGCTGTAACAACTGCAGCGGCAGCCAGGTCGATTTGCCCGCGCCGGTTGGTGCAGCCAGCAGGATTTGTGGGGCGTCACTCAGCGCCGCCAAAATGTCAGGCAGCACCGCGCTGACCGGTAAATCGCTCACAGCAAACTCCGCTTCTGCCTGTGCTAAGATGGCGCGCATTGTAGCATCCATCCGTGATATTTGCCGGAGAGCGCCATGGCGACACAACGCTTATTTTTTGCCATCAGCCTGCCTGACGAGATGCAGCAAGAGCTGGTGCGCTGGCGGGTCGATACCTTTCCTGCGGAGGCGGGCCAGCCGGTGGTCGCGGCGAATCTGCACCTGACGCTGGCGTTTCTGGGTGAAGTTGCGCCGGAAACCTCACAGCGCCTGCAGACGCTGGCCTCCCGTATTGTGCAGCCCGGTTTTGATCTCGACCTGGATGATGCCGGACACTGGCCGCGCCCCGGCGTGGTCTGGCTCGGCTGCCAGCGCGCGCCACGCGGTCTGTTGCAGCTCGCCAGCCTGCTGCGGGCCCAGGCCGCCCGGCATGGCTGTTACCAGAGCCCCCAGCCGTTTCATCCGCACATCACGCTGTTACGCCACGCCACGCAGCCGGTGACGTTACCGCCGCGCGGCTTTCACTGGCGTTTTCGCGTCTCTACCTTTTCTCTGTTCGCCTCTGAATATGCCCGGGGCCGCACCCGCTATCGCGCCCTGGCTAGCTGGCCATTACATTCTCAGGATCCACATGCACTTCTCTCCGCCCCTTAAACCCGCCCGTCTGATTGCCCGTTACAAACGTTTTTTGGCCGATGTGGTGACGCCAGAGGGCGACGTTCTGACGATTCACTGCGCCAATACCGGCGCCATGACCGGCTGCGCCACGCCGGGCGATCGGGTCTGGTATTCGACGTCCGATAGCCTGACGCGCAAATACCCCCACAGCTGGGAGCTGACCGAAACGCAACAGGGCCACTGGATCTGCGTGAATACGCTGCGCGCCAACCAACTGGTGGCTGAGGCGCTGGAGCAGGAACGGCTGCCGGCGCTGGCCGGTTATACGCATCGTCAGGCGGAAGTGAGATATGGCACTGAAAAAAGCAGAATTGATTTCCTGCTCAAAGCAGAGGCCCGGCGCAACTGCTATATTGAGGTGAAATCCGTAACCCTTCTACATGAAGGAAAAGGGTATTTTCCGGATGCGGTGACGATTCGAGGACAGAAACACCTGCGTGAACTGGCAACAGTTGCGGCAGAGGGTCATCGGGCCGTTTTGTTGTTTGCCGTTTTGCACTCGGGGATTGAGGACGTTTCTCCGGCACGTCACATTGATGTGGCGTATGCAGAACAACTGGCTCAGGCGCAGCAGGAGGGCGTAGAGGTTTTAGCGTATCAGGCAGACTTATCGGCGGAGGGAATGTTTCTTAAATCGCCGATCAACGTAACCTTGTAATATCTTTTGCAATTTTATGTGTTAAGAATGTTCTGAGCTAAGGGCCAATTACGCTGTTCCTCACAGGCTTGTCAAGGTGTGTTCATGAAGAATTGCCAACCCTGACTGCTTCTGTTATTTATAGCGGCCTGTTTTTTTCCCCAATGGGGGATCGATGTACCCCGCAGACGTCAAATGCAGGCTGGCAGCAAGGCCCCTGCGAGACGAAATTCGAAGGGTATAGTGCGTGTTATCCAGGAGAAGCAACATGCAAGAAGGTCAAAACCGTAAAACATCGTCCCTGAGTATTCTCTCTATTGCTGGCGTCGAACCTTATCAGGTGAAGCCTGGCGAAGAGTATATGAATGATGCGCAGCTGACCCATTTTCGCAAGATTCTGGAAGCCTGGCGTAATCAATTACGGGACGAAGTCGATCGTACCGTTTCTCATATGCAGGATGAAGCCGCTAACTTCCCGGACCCGGTTGACCGTGCCGCGCAGGAAGAGGAGTTCAGCCTGGAGCTGCGTAACCGCGATCGCGAACGTAAACTGATCAAAAAGATCGAGAAGACGCTGAAGAAAGTTGAAGATGACGACTTCGGCTATTGCGATTCCTGTGGCGTTGAGATTGGTATCCGCCGTCTCGAAGCCCGTCCTACTGCCGATCTCTGCATCGACTGTAAGACGTTAGCAGAAATTCGTGAGAAACAAATGGCCGGCTGATGCCGCGTCCAGCCTGTTACCACGCAGTGGAACAACTGCTGTTTTGTCCGCTGCGTGGTCACTTCTGAAACCTATGTCATCCTCCTGTATCGGTCGCTTCGCCCCTTCTCCCTCTGGTGAACTCCACTTCGGATCGCTGATTGCTGCCCTGGGCAGTTACCTGAGCGCACGTGCGCAAAACGGCGTCTGGCGGGTGAGAATTGAAGATATCGATCCGCCACGGGAAGTACCGGGTGCCGCCAGCCGTATCCTGCATCAGCTGGAGCACTACGGTTTAGAGTGGGATGGCGAGGTTCTGTGGCAGTCACAACGTCATGAGGCCTACCGTGACGCGCTGGCCTGGCTGCAGCAGCATCGTCAGAGCTATTACTGCACCTGCCCCCGGCGTCGCATTCAGCAGATTGGCGGTTTCTATGATGGTTACTGCCGTGAACGGCAACGCGGACCGGAGAATGCCGCGCTGCGTTTACGCCAGCATGCACCGGTCTTTGCGTTTGACGATCGTCTGCGTGGCCGTGTGGAGGCGGACAGGCGTCTGGCACAGGAAGATTTTATTATTCACCGCCGTGATGGCCTGTTTGCCTATAACCTGGCGGTCGTTGTCGATGATCATTTTCAGGGCATTACCGAAGTGGTTCGCGGCGCAGATTTGATTGAGCCGACGGTGCGACAGATTGCGCTCTGCCAGCAATTTGGCTGGCCGGTGCCTGACTGGCTGCATCTGCCGCTGGCGCTTAATCACGATGGCCATAAGTTGTCGAAGCAGAATCATGCACCTGCGCTGCCGGATGGCGATGCCAGACCCCTGTTGGTGGCGGCGTTAC
Organism: Pantoea sp. JV6; assembly: GCF_025910055.1. Taxonomy (NCBI): domain Bacteria; kingdom Pseudomonadati; phylum Pseudomonadota; class Gammaproteobacteria; order Enterobacterales; family Erwiniaceae; genus Pantoea; species Pantoea sp. JV6. The sequence goes on from NZ_JAPCIM010000013.1 coordinate 59,871, forward strand.
GCTTCCTCGGACAGCCGGTTTCAGGCGGCTGGCAGGACTTAACGCAGGACAAACTGCTGTCTGATGCGGTGGCGCAGTGGAATATCGCTTTGATGCCGCAAGAGAACGCCCTGAAACCGGATGCATAGACAACAGCATTCTCAAACGGTTCTCAACAGGCTATGATTAGCCGCTGATTTTACCTACACCCTAATTGCCACTGTCGAGGTGTCCCATTTTTACCCGAGTAGCTAATTTTTGCCGGAAAGTCCTGAAGCGTGATGAAGAGGAAGCCCCAGCAGAGGTTGAACCAGAGCGTCTGATGACCATCATTCCTCGTGAAAGCCATACCATCTCACGTAAAGACATCAGCGAAAATGCCCTCAAAGTGCTCTATCGCCTGAACAAAGCCGGTTATGAAGCCTATCTGGTAGGCGGTGGCGTGCGCGATTTGCTACTGGGGCAAAAACCCAAAGATTTCGACGTGACCACCAATGCCACGCCTGAGCAGATGCGTAAGTTGTTCCGCAACTGTCGCCTGGTTGGCCGTCGTTTCCGTCTGGCGCACGTGATGTTTGGCCCGGAAGTGATCGAAGTCGCCACCTTCCGTGGACATCATCAGGCGGAAGAGCCGGAAGAGGATCGCAACAGCTCGCAGCGCGCCCAGAGCGGCATGCTGCTGCGCGACAACATCTTCGGCTCTATCGAAGATGATGCCCAGCGACGCGATCTCACCATCAACAGCCTCTACTACAGTGTGGCTGATTTCAGCGTGCGTGACTATGTCGGCGGCATCAGCGATCTCGAACAGGGCATCATTCGCCTGATTGGCGATCCGGAAACTCGCTACCGCGAAGATCCGGTCCGCATGCTGCGCGTCGCACGCTTTGCTGCCAAACTCAATATGAGCATTGCGCCGGAAACCGCCGAGCCGATTCCACGTCTGGCCTCGCTGTTGCGTGATATTCCGCCTGCTCGCCTGTTTGAAGAGTCGCTGAAGATGTTGCAGGCTGGCTACGGCTACAGCACATATCTCAAGCTGTGTGAATATCAGCTGTTCCAGCCCCTGTTCCCGACGCTGGCGCGCAACTTCACCGAAAACAGCGATAGCCACATGGAGAGGATGCTGGCGCAGGTGCTGAAAAACACCGATAACCGCATTCACAACGACATGCGCGTTAACCCGGCGTTCCTGTTTGCCGCGATGTTCTGGTATCCGCAGCTTGAAACGGCAGAACGCATTGCGCAGGAGAGTGGCCTGACCTACTTCGAAGCTTTTGCGATGGCGATGAACGATACGCTGGACGAAGCCTGCCGTGCGCTGGCGATTCCGAAACGTATTACGTCGCTAATTCGCGATATCTGGCTGCTGCAGTTACGCATGTCCCGCCGTCACGGTAAACGCGCCTGGAAACTGATGGAGCATCCGAAATTCCGCGCCGCTTACGATCTGCTGGCGCTGCGGGCGGAAGTGGAAAATAACCCGGAACTGCTGCGCCTGAGCCAGTGGTGGGGTGAATTCCAGGTGGCTGCGCCGCCGCATCAGAAAAACATGCTCAATAACCTGGGTGACGATCCGGTGCCGCGTAATAAATCGCGTCGTCCGCGCCGCCGTCCTTCCGCACCGCGTCGTGACAACCAGAACGTCTCATGACACGGGTTTACCTCGCGTTAGGCAGTAATCTGGCCGATCCGCTGCATCAGGTTGATGCAGCGCTGACCGCACTGGATGCGTTGCCGCAGACGCAACGCATCGCTACCTCGCCATTCTACCGCACGCCGCCTTATGGCCCGCCCGATCAGCCCGATTTTCTCAATGCCGCCGTGGCGCTGGAGACCGATCTCAGTGCCGAAGCGCTGCTTGACCATACCCAGCGGATCGAGCGCGAGCATGGCCGGGTGCGCAAGGCAGAACGCTGGGGTCCGCGCACGCTGGATATCGATCTGATGCTGTTTGGCGAGGCGCACATCAACACGGAGCGGCTGATTGTGCCGCACTATGATCTGCTGAATCGTGCGTTTATGCTGGTGCCCCTGCTGGCGATTGCGCCAGACGCCCGCCTGTCCGACGGCCGCGCACTCAGCACAATCCTGGCGACCCTCGACAGCAGCAGCATCGTGCTGTGGCACGGCTGAGCAGACAAACGCACATCTCTGATTCCGCTCTTTCACGCTATCCAGTAAACTGCGCCCATCAGAATTCCTGAGTTGAGAGCGCCATGAAACCCACCACGATTTCACATCTGCGTCAGGCGAAAGCCAGCGGTAAAAAATTCGCGACCCTGACCGCCTACGATTTCAGTTTCGCCCGCTTGTTTGCCGATGAAGGCATTCAGGTGCTGCTGGTTGGTGATTCTTTAGGGATGACGGTGCAGGGGCATGATTCCACCCTGCCGGTCACGGTCAGCGACATCGCCTATCACACCGCCGCCGTGCGCCGTGGCGCACCACAGGCACTGCTGCTCGCCGACCTGCCGTTTATGAGTTATGCCACGCCACAGCAGACCTTTGACAACGCCGCGCAGCTGATGCGTGCCGGTGCTAACATGGTGAAGCTGGAAGGCGGCAGCTGGCTGGCTGAGACCGTGCAGATGCTGACCGAGCGGGCCGTTCCGGTATGTGGTCATCTGGGCCTGACACCGCAGTCGGTCAATATCTTTGGCGGCTATAAAGTACAGGGCCGGGATGAAGCCGGTGCAGAGCAGTTGCTGGCCGATGCGCTGGCGCTGGAAGCCGCAGGTGCACAGCTGATGGTGCTGGAGTGTGTGCCGGTGTCGGTAGCGCAGCGGATTACCGACGCGCTCACCATCCCGGTGATCGGTATCGGTGCCGGCAATGTCACCGATGGTCAGATTCTGGTGATGCATGACGCGCTGGGCGTGACCGGCGGCCACATTCCCAAATTTGCCAAAAATTTCCTGGCGGAGACCGGCGATGTTCGCGCGGCGATTCGCCACTATATCGCCGAAGTCGAGGCCGGAACCTATCCGGCGGCAGAGCACAGTTTCCAGTAATCCAGGAGAGTCACCGTGTTGATCATTGAAACGCTGCTGATGCTGCGCCAGGAAGTCCGACGCTGGCGCCAGCAGGGTAAACGCATTGCGCTGGTGCCGACCATGGGCAACCTGCATGAAGGTCACCTGACGCTGGTGGATGAAGCACGGGCGCGCGGCGACATCGTGATTGTCTCGATCTTTGTCAATCCGATGCAGTTCGATCGCGCCGATGATTTAGCGCGCTACCCGCGCACGCTGCAGGAAGATTGTGAAAAGCTGAATCGCCACCAGGTTGACGTGGTCTTCGCCCCCTCACCTGCTGAAGTCTATCCGCAGGGCGCGCAGAATCAGACCTTTGTTGAGGTGCCGGTGCTCTCTTCCCTGCTGGAAGGGGCCACACGTCCAGGTCATTTTCGCGGTGTGGCCACTATCGTCAGCAAACTGTTTAATCTGGTACAGCCCGATATTGCCTGTTTCGGTGAAAAGGATTTTCAGCAGCTGGCTATCATTCGTAAGATGGTGGCCGATATGGGCTTCGACATTGAGATTGTTGGTGTGCCTACGGTGCGCGCTAAAGATGGCCTGGCGCTGAGTTCGCGCAACGGCTACCTGACGGCAGATGAGCGTAAGCTGGCACCGGTCCTGAGCCAGGTGATGCATCAGATGGCGACGCAGCTGGAGAATGGCGAGCGTCATATTGACGAGATCATTGAGGCAGCCAGTGAGGCACTGCTGGCGCAGGGATTACGCCCTGATGGCCTGGCGATCTGTGATGCGGAAACGCTGCAACCGCTGACGGTGGACAGCCAGCGCGCGGTGGTGCTGATGGCCGCCTGGCTGGGCAAGGCCCGCCTGATTGATAATCAAACCGTTGACCTGACGCAGTAATTAATCCCGCTGCAGGTTATTTTATTTCTCTGACAAGGTTTCTGGCTATGATTCGCACAGTTCTGCAAGGCAAATTGCACCGCGTGAAGGTGACGCAGGCGGACCTCAATTATGAAGGTTCCTGCGCTATCGATCAGGATTTCCTGGATGCTTCCGGCATTCTGCAATATGAAGCGATCGATATTTATAACGTCACCAACGGTCAGCGCTTTTCCACCTACGCTATCGCGGCTGAGCGTGGCTCGAAAATCATCTCGGTCAACGGTGCGTCCGCCCGCTGTGCCTGCGAAGGCGATATTTTAATTATCTGCTCCTATGTGCAGGTAGACGATGCCGAAGCGCGTCAGTGGCAGCCTAAGGTCGCCTATTTTGAAGGTGACAACCAGATGAAGCGTCTGGCGAAAGCGCTGCCGGTGCAGATTGCCTGATTACAACCTGATTAAAAAAGGGCCGCCGGTAAAACGGGCGGCCCTTTTTATTTCTGCTGCAGTAATTAAACCGGTTTGGTTGTCATCGGCTTCGATGACTTTTTCATCGTAAAGAGGAAATTAAACCAGCCGCGTTTTCTCATCAGACATAATGTCCACGGTAACGCCAGCGCCACCAGGAATGCCGAAATAAACTTCAGGTCATTTACCCAGGCAGACGGGCTTTCAAACTTCACAATCTTACTGAAGAACTGAATCGCCAGATAATGCGACAGGTAGAAGACGATAGAATTGACGCCTATGTAGTAGACCAGTTCAGACTTCAGTTTCAGCGCAATCCAGACAAAGAACGGAACCGATAATAGTGCCAGCGGTGACAATAACGCCTGGGAATGACGTTCCAGTACAAAGATATTCAGGCAGGAGAGCAGCACAAAACTAATTACCGAGATTAACAGCGTCGGGCCATGCTGCACTTTCTCTGCGATATCCACCTGCTTTCTCACGACGTAATCGCCGAGATAGAAGAATACAAACAGATAAAGCGATTTATTGATGTGGGTATTGTCGAAGCTGGCAAACACGCCATCCGCCTCAATCGCTGGCAGCGCCCAGCTCAGCGTCATACAGATGGCAAACACCAGCAGGAACGGCAAGTGACGGGCAAAGATAATCACAATAAAGAAGAGAAACAGCGAATGCAGGAACCAGGTCATATCACCGCCACCGGTCAGGTGGGAGAGAATAATATTCATCGGTGATTGCGGCGTATTAGCCATCGAGCTGAACAGGATTTTCAACCCGCCGTAGACGGCAACCCAGACCACAAATGGATAGAGAATACTGCGCACCTTGTTATTAAAAAAAGGACCCAGGCCTTTTCTTAACCCGGCATCGACAAATAAACCTGAAACAAAGAACATCAGCCCCAGCCTTACAGGTGCCAGCATCTCATTTAACAGGCCGCTGAAGGCGGTAAAATGTCCGGCGTTATTATGTACGGCAATAGTGCTGTGCAAAAAAATGATTGCGAGAATACTCAATCCCCGCAGATTATCGATCCACGTTATACGATTCATCTTTTCCTGCCTTTGATTAAAAACTGGCCCTGATTCGGTTGCCATTTTTCTTATTAAGAAGACTCTTAGCCTACTCATTCGTCCCTGAGCAGAGGAATAACCTTATTCCGGCGCTATTCTGATAATTCATAATCAAATAAACAACAGCCAGACTTTAAGGCTATTCTTAAAAAATATTTAATAGTTAAGAATCATTCAGATAGCGAAAGATGTCAGAGTATTATCAGATAATACTTAGGGTTATTTTTTGTGAGTAAGGATGTAAGCGAGGCGTCGGGCGGCTTCAGAGGCAAAATATAACGAATGAGGCGGGTTTTAAGGTGATTTTTAAGGCCAGGCAGAACCGTAGTCAGCGTGATTTGCTCTCCACCCAAAAAAAAGCCACGCCCTTATCGCAGCGTGGCCCTTACCATTCAGCTTAACGTCAGGTGCGTAATCCGCGCCCGCGCTGTATCAGCGCATAGACCAGCCAGTAGAACACCAGAATAAAGGCCACCAGCACCGAGAGGGTAAACACCAGCGGCACATCATTAATGCCGAGGAAGCCATAACGGAATCCGCTAATCATATAAACGATTGGATTGAGTTTAGAGACAGCCTGCCAGATCGGCGGCAGCAAACTCAGTGAATAGAATACGCCGCCCAGATAAGTCAGTGGCGTCAGCACAAAGGTCGGGATCAGGCTGATATCGTCAAAGGTGCGCGCAAAGACAGCGTTCAGCAGACCTGCCAGTGAAAACAGAATCGCGGTCAGCAGCAGCGTGACCGCTACCATCGTCCAGGAATGCACGTGGAACGGCACAAAGAACAGCGAGATGGCCGTCACCAGAATACCCACGCAGACACCACGCGCCACCCCGCCGCCAACATAACCGGCAATAATGATGTGGGTCGGCACCGGCGCGACCAGCAGCTCTTCAATATTGCGCTGGAACTTGGCGCTGAAGAACGACGACGCCACGTTGGCATAGGCGTTAGTGATGACCGCCATCATGATCAATCCCGGCACGATGAACTGCATATAGCTGAAGCCGTGCATCTCACCGATGCGCGACCCGATCAGGTTGCCAAAAATGATGAAATAGAGCGTCATGGTGATGACCGGCGGCACCAGCGTCTGGATCCAGATGCGGGCGAAACGGTTAACCTCTTTGGCCCAGATGCTCTTCAGCGCCACCCAGTAGAGATGTGTCATGCTTTTGCTCCTGTTTTTCCCTGCGTCGTCAGACCCACAAACAGCTCTTCAAGACGGTTGGCTTTATTGCGCATACTCAGCACCTGCACACCCTGCGCGCTAAGCTGGCTGAAGACGCTGTTGAGCCCCTGCTCACGCAGCACTTCCACTTCGAGCGTTGAGGTATCGGTCAGCCGGTACTGGAACCCTTCCAGCGTGGGCAGCGGACTGCGGGGTGCCAGATCCAGGATAAAGGTTTCTGATTTGAGCTTGGAGAGCAGCCCTTTCATTGAGGTGTTCTCCACCAGCTCACCGCTCTGGATGATGCCGATGTTGCGGCACAGCATCTCCGCCTCTTCCAGATAGTGGGTAGTGAGAATAATGGTCGTGCCTTTGGCATTGAGATCTTTCAGGAACACCCACATCGAGCGTCGCAGTTCGATATCCACGCCAGCGGTGGGTTCATCCAGAATCAGCAGCTTAGGCTCATGCATCAGCGCACGGGCGATCATCAGGCGACGCTTCATCCCGCCGGAAAGCATGCGTGCACGTTCAGCGCGTTTTCCCCACAGATCGAGCTGCTTCAGATACTTTTCTGCCCGCTCATTGGCTTCACGACGCTCAACGCCATAGTAACCCGCCTGATTAACAACGATTTGCATCACCGTCTCAAACGGGTTGAAGTTAAACTCCTGCGGCACCAGGCCGAGCTGGCGCTTGGCATTCACCACATCTTTTTCGAGATCGTAGCCAAACACCCGCACGCTGCCCTCGGATTTGTTAACCAGCGAACTGATAATTCCGATGGTGGTCGATTTACCGGCACCGTTTGGCCCCAGCAGCGCATAAAAGTCACCCGCTTCAACGTTAAGATCGATGCCCTTCAGCGCCTGCACGCCGCCGGGATAGGTCTTGGTCAGCCGGGAAAGTTCCAGTGCATAAGTCATTCTGCATCCATACCCTGTTTTGATGGCATTGCAATGCCGTTTAAATTTATCAGGCCCTGTCATATAGTACGCGCGCGCACTCTGCGCAGTAACCGGTCGCTCAACACCATGACAGACATCAACACCCTGATCAGAAACAACCGCGAATGGTCAAAATTACTGGTTGAAGAAGATCCCAGCTTTTTTGAGCGGCTCGCCCAGGCACAAAAACCGCGCTTCCTGTGGATTGGCTGTTCTGACAGCCGGGTTCCTGCCGAACGTCTGACCGGGCTCGAACCCGGCGAACTCTTCGTTCACCGCAACGTGGCCAATCTGGTAATCCACACCGACCTGAACTGTCTGTCCGTGGTGCAGTACGCTATCGAAGTGCTGGAAGTGGAACACGTTATCGTCTGCGGCCATTACGGCTGCGGCGGCGTGCAGGCGGCGATGGATAACCCGGAACTGGGATTAATCGACAACTGGCTGCTGCACATCCGCGACCTCTGGTACAAGCATAGCGTGTTGCTGGGGGAACTCCCGCCGGATAAGCGCCTGGACAAACTGTGCGAAATCAACGTTATTGAACAAGTCTATAACCTGGGGCACTCCACCGTACTGCAATCTGCCTGGAAACGCGGAAAGGATGTCTCCCTGCACGGCTGGGTATACGGCATTCAGGACGGCTGTCTGCGTAACCTTGATGTGACGGCAAACAGCCGGGAGATCCTCGAACAGCGCTACCGCCACGGCATTGCTAATCTGCGGAAGAACGGCGAGGCCTGAGCCGATCGCAGCGCAAAGCGCGGCATAGCCTACACCAGGCAACAGGTGCAGGCCTTGGAAGAATGTGCGGTAGAGCGGTATCAGGATTCCAGCGGCACCACTTTGCCAATATAAGGCAGATGGCGATAGTGCTGAGCATAGTCGATACCAAAGCCCACCACGAACTCATCCGGAATCGCAAAGCCGACATATTCGACGTTCACTTCGACTTCACGGCGCTCTGGCTTATCCAGCAGCGTACAGATCGCCAGGGATTTTGGCTGACGCAGCTGCAGAATCTCACGCACTTTGCTCAGGGTGTTGCCGGAGTCGATGATATCTTCGACGATCAGCACATCCTTGCCACGAATGTCTTCATCCAGATCTTTCAGGATTTTCACATCACGCGTGCTGGACATCCCGCTGCCGTAACTGGAAGCCGTCATAAAGTCGACTTCATGCGGCACATCGATGGCGCGACAGAGATCAGCCATGAACATAAAGGAGCCGCGCAGCAGCCCCACCAGCACCATATCGCTGCCGCTGTCGCGGTAGTGGTCGTTAATCTCTTTGCCCAGTTCAGCGATGCGCGTGGCGATTGCCTGTTCAGGGATCATCACTTCAACAGTGTGTTTCATTGCGTTCAGCCCGGTTACGTCAGAAAAGCCCCGGAGTCTATCACAGACGCAGCAGCGACGGCTGCGCGGCCCCATAAGCAAACGATTACGTCGCGAAAATTATTACCCGCCGCCTGCGGCTCGCTGAAATGCGCATTACCTTAGAACATTCTGGCATTTACCAGCATGATTCGCTGCATGGTAGCCTTTATCCAACAGATCGTTACCCTACTCGCGCCGCTGGCCGGAGATCACAATGACTTCATCTTCAAGCAAAAAAACGCATATCGGCGACAGGCCGCTGCACCCTGAAACCCAGATGCTGAACTATGGCTATGATCCCCGCCTCTCTGAGGGTGCGGTGAAGCCGCCGGTGTTTCTGACATCAACCTTTGTCTTTGACAGCGCCGAAGAGGGACGGGATTTCTTTGATTACGTCTCTGGCCGACGTGAGCCGCCGGAAGGCAAATCGGGTGGGCTGGTCTATTCCCGCTTTAACCACCCTAACAGCGAAATTGTAGAAGATCGGCTGGCGGTCTATGAGCAGGCGGAGAGCTGTTCGCTCTTCTCTTCCGGTATGGCCGCCATCTCCACTGCCCTGCTGACGTTTGCCCGTCCGGGCGAGGTGATCCTGCATTCCCAGCCGCTGTATGGCGGCACCGAAACCCTGCTTAGCAAGACGCTGCACAATCTGGACATCAAAGCGGTGGGTTTCAGCGACGGCAATGATGAAGTCAAAGTGCGTGAAGCCGCTCAGCAGGCGATGGCCCAGGGCCGGGTAGCGGTGATCCTGATTGAAACGCCAGCGAATCCCACCAACAGCCTGGTCAATATCCGTCTGATGGCGCGTATCGCTGATGAGATTGATCAGCAGCAGGGTTCACGACCGATTATCGCCTGTGACAACACGCTGCTCGGCCCGCTGTTCCAGCAGCCGCTGACGCTGGGCGCTGATCTGTCGCTCTACTCGCTGACCAAGTATGTTGGCGGTCACTCTGACCTGATTGCAGGCGCGGCGATGGGCAGTAAAGCGCTGATGGCGAAAGTGCGCGCCCTGCGCAGCGCAATCGGCACGCAGCTGGATCCACACTCCAGCTGGATGCTCAGCCGCTCGCTGGAAACGCTGTCGCTACGCATGGAGAAAGCCTGGCAGAATGCGGAAGCGGTCGCGGCGTTTCTGCGCGATCACCCGAAAGTGGCGAAGCTGCACTGGCTGCCCTATCTGGATGCGGAGAGCGCCGAAGGGAAAACCTATCGCGAGCAGTGCAGCGGTGCCGGTTCGACCTTCTCATTTGATATCGTCGGCGATCAGCCCGCTGCGTTCCGTTTTCTTAATGCGCTGTCGCTGTTTAAGCAGGCGGTAAGCCTGGGCGGTACCGAGTCGCTGGCCAGCCATCCTGGCAGCACCACCCACTCCGGCGTGCCGCAGGCAGTGCGTCAGCGTATTGGGATCACTGACGCCACGGTGCGGCTGTCGATTGGCATCGAAAACGCCGGCGACCTGATTGAAGATGTGAAGCTGGCGCTGGATCAGGCGTAATCAGCTGACGGTAAAGCCCAGCATCATGCCGGTGTCTTCATGCTCCAGCAGATGGCAATGGGCCATGTAAGCGTGTTCTGCGGCGGCGACATAGTTGAAGCGTACCAGCACTTCGCTGCGCCAGCCGTCGACATTCACCATATCCTTCCAGCCCTGCCGGTGCGGGGCTGGCGGTTTGCCGTTTTCTGAAAGAATACGAAACTGGGTGCCGTGAATGTGGAACGGGTGCAGCATCGCGTCGCCTTCACCTGAAATCGTCCACTTCTCGTAATCACCCAGCTTCACCGCAAACGACGGCTTCGTCATATCAAAGGCCTGGCCATTAATCTTATTGCCGTTGCGGAAATCGTAACCAGCGGGCGGTGTATTGCCGTGCATGCTGTGATCCATGCTTGCCATATTTTCCATTGGTGGCATCGGCTCGGCAGCCGTTTTTTCCGGCATCGCGTGATGACCGCCCTTGCCCATCGCTTTCTCGCCGTAGCGCTGCATCAGCGCCTGCATGCCCTGCTGGTCCAGCTGCGGGTCCATCATCAGCTGCAGCCAGCGTGTCGTCAGGCCGTCTGTTGAGGGTAGCGCTGGCAGCGTCGCCAGCTGATCCGGCAGCGTGGCGCTGGCCATCACCCGCAGCGGCAGGATCTGCACCAGCGGCAGCGGCTGGTCAAACGGCGGCAGCGTCATGCCCATCTGCTCTGTCGGCAGCGTCACCAGATCGAAGCTCTTACCGTCAGAAGTATCGATCATCACCTCAAAACGCTCGCCCGGCAGGAGCGGCAGCGAGTCGAGCTTTACCGGCTCGGCCAGCAGGCCACCATCGCTGGCGATCACGTAGAGAGGACGTTTATCACTGGCGGCAACATGCAGCGAACGGGCATTGCAACCGTTGAGCAGGCGCAGACGCAGCCAGCCACGCGGCACCGCATGCTGTGGATAGTGCACGCCGTTGGTCAGCATCATGTCGCCAAACCAGCCCACCGCGGCGCGCATCACGTCGAGCTGATAATCAATGCGGCTGCCATCTTTGGTCAGTTGCTTATCCTGAAAAATCAGCGGCACATCATCCACACCCCACTGCGAGGGCAATCGCAGCGTTCCGCTCTCTTTATCTTCCAGCAGGATCAGTCCCGCCAGCCCCTGAGCCACCTGATGCCCGGTTTTGCCATGCAGATGCGGGTGATACCAGCAGGTTGCGGCGGGTTGATCGGGCGTAAAAGAGACCTGACGCGAGCCGCCAGGCGCAATCACCGCCTGCGGGCCGCCATCCACTGCACCGGGGATTTCCAGCCCGTGCCAGTGCAGTGTGGTCGCTTCGCTGAGCCGGTTATGAATGTTCACCGTCACCGGTTTGCCACTCTGCATCTTCAGCACCGGCCCCAGCAGGCTGCCGTTATAGCCCCAGGTCGGCACCGCTTTGCCGTTCCACTGGGTGGTACCCTGCATCGCGGTGAGGCTGTAGCTGCCCCTGGCATCGGGTTCCAGCAGAGACGGAATCGGCAGCAGCGGACGGGTGGCTGCCATCAGCGAACGGCTCCAGAGCGGTAATGCTCCGGCTGCACTCAGTGCGGCAGTGAGTTTCAGGAAATGGCGACGTTGCATGGTGATCATCCTTGTGGCATCAGAGCGCACAGCCTAAACCCTGACCTTATGGGAAGGTCAAGTCTTACCCGTGCGAATCTGACGAAAAAAGGCGGTGCAGCAGCCCACAGCGGCAAATTAATCGAAAACCTGAGAGCAACTGTGCTAACGTCATTAACAATATCCATTGAAGAGAACGACTATGAAGCAAAGTATCAGGATCCTGCTGCTGACGGGACTCCTTGGCTTCTCCTCCACCAGTTTTGCCCTGAGCGAATCCGAAGCGGAAGATCTGGCCGATCTGACGGCGGTTTTCGTCTATCTGAAAAATGATTGTGGCTATCAGGATTTACCGGACGCGCAGATTCGCAAAGCGCTGGTCTTTTTTGCTCAGCAGAACCGCTGGGATTTAAGCAACTACAGCAACTACAACATGAAAGCGCTGGGTGAAGATAGCTATCGCGATCTCAGCGGCATCGCCATCACCAACGATAAAAAGTGCAAGTCACTGGCCCGCGATTCGCTGAGCCTGCTGGCCTACGTCAGGTAACGATTCTTCCCTCTGCAGCCGGACATTGACCGTGCAACCACGGTCAGTGTTAGCTATCATATGCCGCCCATCTTCATGGCGATGTCATCAGAGGAGAGCACCATGGCCCACAATGAAACGTGGTATGAAACCCTTCATGCCGGTTTTGGCCAGTATTTCACGGTTGATAAAGAGCTGTACCGTGAGAAGACTGCGCATCAGGATTTAATCATTTTCGAAAATGCCGCGATGGGCCGCGTAATGGCGCTGGACGGCGTCGTTCAGACCACCGAACGCGACGAATTTATCTACCATGAAATGATGACCCACGTTCCGCTGCTGGCGCACGGCGCGGCGAAGAGCGTTCTGATTATCGGTGGCGGTGACGGCGCAATGCTGCGTGAAGTGTCACGTCATCCCGGGATCGAAAAGATTACCATGGTGGAGATCGATGCGGGCGTGGTGACCTTTTGTCGCCAGTATCTGCCGAACCACAGCGCGGGTGCCTATGACGATCCGCGCTTTACGCTGGTGATTGATGACGGGGTGAACTTCGTTAATCAGACGCAGGAAAAGTTTGATGTCATTATCTCCGACTGCACCGATCCGATTGGTCCGGGCGAGAGTCTGTTTACCTCGGAATTTTATGCCGGGTGCAAAGCGGCCCTTAATGAAAATGGCATCTTTGTGGCGCAGAATGGCGTCTGCTTCCTGCAGCAGGATGAGGCCGTTAACAGCCATCGTAAGCTGGGACATTACTTTGCGGACGTCAGTTTCTATCAGGCGGCGATTCCGACCTACTACGGCGGCATTATGACCTTTGCCTGGGCGAGTGATAATCCGGCGCTGCGCCAGCTCGACACCGCGACCTTAAAGGCGCGTTTCGAGGCCGCTGGCCTGACCTGCCGTTATTACACGCCAGCAATCCATACCGGCAGCTTTGCCCTGCCGCAATATCTGTTAAATGCGTTATCCGCCGCGTGCTGATAGTGCATTTCTAAGGGGGTGAACGAAATTGCAAAAGCTAAAACTACATGGCTTCAACAACCTGACGAAAAGCCTGAGTTTTTGTATTTACGATATTTGCTATGCGAATACTGAAGCTGAACGCGATGGTTACATCGCCTACATTGACGAACAATATAACGCTAACCGTCTGACGGAAATTCTGACTGAGACCTGCTCTATTATCGGGGCTAACGTGCTCAACATTGCGCGCCAGGATTATGAGCCGCAGGGGGCCAGCGTCACGATTCTGGTCAGCGAAGAGCCGATCGATCCGAAAGATATCGATAACTCAGAGCACCCCGGTCCGCTGCCCAACTCGGTGGTGGCTCATCTCGATAAAAGTCATATCTGCGTGCACACCTATCCGGAGAGCCATCCGGCAGGCGGCCTGTGCACCTTCCGTGCGGACATTGAAGTCTCCACCTGTGGCGTCATTTCGCCACTAAAAGCGCTGAACTATCTGATCCACCAGCTGGAGTCAGATATTGTCACCGTCGATTACCGGGTGCGCGGTTTTACCCGTGACGTGAAAGGGATGAAGCACTTCATCGATCACGAGATCAATTCGATTCAGAACTTCATGTCTGAAGATATGAAAGCGATGTATGACATGGTGGATGTGAATGTCTATCAGGAAAACATCTTCCATACCAAGATGTTGCTGAAAGAGTTCGACCTTAAACACTACCTGTTTAACACCCGCCCGGAAGATCTCACTCCGCAGGAGCACAAGCGCATTACCGATCTGCTCTGGAAAGAGATGCGCGAGATCTACTACGGCAGAAATATCCCCTCAGTGGGCCTGAAGACCCTCTGATTATCAGGCGCGCAGCGTTATAGCTCATAACCTGCGCGTCTGCCCTCCTTGTTCCCCCTGCTTTTTCATCACGGCAACCGCCGGAATGAGGTTTGAGCGGGTTTCGGTGGACGCCCCCGCGATTACGTGCGAAGAGAATGATACCTACGCGCGATAAGGGCACGCGTTAACGGCGAGAGTTAAAGATAAACGCGCGGTGCTGTTCTCGTCCTGCTGATCAGGTCAGAGCAACACGGCGCGTTCTGTTCAGGCGGAGGTCAGCGCCAGCGTAATCCCGCGCTCGCGCAGCGTGCGGCAGACAGCCTCATCTAACCGGCTGTCGGTCACCACATCGGTCAGGTCATCCACCGGAGAAGCGCAGAATAACGACCAGGAGCCATATTTACTGCTGTCCGCCAGCAAGACCCGACGAGCCGCATTGGCCAGAAGATCGTGTTTCAGCCCCGCTTTCTCCTCCGTCGGCGTGGTAATGCCGCGCTCAAGGCTCCAGGAGTTACAGCTGACAAAGGCGATATCGGGATTGATGCTGCGCAGCAGCCGCCGTCCATGTTCGCCCACACAGGACTGACTGGAGTCGTCGATACGTCCGCCGATAATCGTCACTTCGATCTGCTTAAACTCAGACAAAAACAGTGCAATGTGCAGATCGGCAGTGATGACCCGCAGCGGCAGATGCGTGAGCTGCCGCGCCAGCTCCAGCATAGTGGTGCCCGCATCCAGCACGACCGCATCGCCCGCCCGGACAAAGCTGGCGGCACATTCTGCAATCGCCTGCTTCTCGGCCAGGTTACGCTGCATCTTCTCCAGCGTGGTCGGCTGGGCAGGAATAAAACGATTCAGGGTAACGCCGCCATGACTGCGGCTGATCACGCCCTCTTTATCCAGCTTAATCAAATCACGGCGAATCGTGGCGGGTGAGGCGGAAATCGCACTGACCAGTTGCTCAACAGTCACCAGATTATGGCTTTTCAGGTAATCCATAATCTGGTCAAGACGGCTCTGTCCCTTCATATATCCCTATGCGAGCTGCATCGCGAGTTTAATAGAGATCGCCATGCTGTCAGACTTCGCTTTACCTGTCCAGGCGATATCAAATGCGGTGCCATGGTCAGCAGAGGTGCGGATAAACGGCAGGCCTGCGGTGATGTTAACGCCATCATAAAAGCCCAGCAGTTTAAGCGGAATATGCCCCTGATCGTGGTACATCGCGACCACCATGTCATACCGTCCATCCTGGCACTGCAGGAACACCGTGTCCGGCGGACAAGGCCCGTAGACATCAATCCCCTGCGCTTTCATCGCCTCAATAGCGGGTGCCACGGTGGTGATCTCCTCATCGCCAAACAGGCCGTTCTCACCAGCGTGCGGATTAACGCCCGCCACGGCGATACGTGGGGCGCTGTAACCGACACGACGCAGGAAAGTGTCCGCCATACCAATCACGGTTTTGATGCGCGTCTGGTTCAGCGTATCGAGGAACTTACGCAGCGCAATGTGGGTCGTGACATGAATCACTTTCAGCTTATCGGTGTAGAGGACCATGGCGTAATCTTTGGTCCCGGTAAGATGCGCCAGCAGTTCAGTGTGACCAGGATAGAGATGGCCCGCCGCATGCAGCGCCTCTTTGTTCAGCGGCGCGGTGGCAATGGCATGCACGTCGCCCGCCAGTGCCAGCTTTGTAGCACGCTTCACGCAACGCCAGGCCAGATCTCCCGCCTCTTTCTGCACCACGCCAGGTTTCAGCGCGTCGGGATCGGCCAGGGGCTCATCGATGACGTTGATGATGCCGGGCGCAAATCGCGCATCCTGAACCCGGTCCAGCACCCGCAGCTCGGCCTGTGGCGTAATGTTCATCGCCATAATGCGGCGCAGCGTACTGGCACAGCCAATCACCACCGCAGGGATGCCATTCAGCTCACCTTCAGAGAGTGACTTAATGATGATTTCCGGGCTGATGCCCGCTGGATCGCCCATGGTGATCGCAATAATTTTACTCACTCGACTTCTCCTCAATAAAACCAATGGCTGCTACCAGGGTATTTTCATCACCAAAGCCACCCGCTTTGGTCATCACCGGCAGAGTAAATTCACTGTTAAGCAGAACCCCGTGCGGCACACAGCCCGCCACCAGACCCTGAATTTTAAAGCCGCTGGCCCCCAGTGCCTGGGCAACGGCAATCGCCACGTCGCCTCCCGACAGATAGAGCGCATGCGGCAGCTGTGTCCGGCACAGGCTGTGAGTCATTTCGCCCAGCAACAGACTGATCGCTTCGCCCAGCTGCTGGCGGGTCACGCTGTGCTGCTGGCTGAGATGCTCAATGTCGTGACGCTGGGATTCATGCTGGCAGGTGCGGATCACCGTATGGCGACCGGCACGCAGTGCGCCGGCAGCCTGTTCGATCCAGCGATCCCGGTCAGGCCAGGCGGGCTGCTGAAACAGCTGACGGATATCGACATCCACGATCTCAACTGCCCGCTGGTTAAGCAGCGTGGCGATCTGCTGCTGCGCGCTGCTGCTCATCGATCCCACTACCGCCAGCACGGGCCGCGACGGGCGAACAGAGAGCGCTGCGCCCAGCGCATCGCTTAACCCGGCTGCTCCCACCAGCAGCGGCTTCTCTGTCAGCCGCGCCGCAGCGATTATCAGTCGCGCCAGATCGGCTTCATTTTCGGCATCCACCACCACCACGCCGTGCGCCGCCGCTAACACCGCATCAAGCCGATCGCTGCGCAGCGTCGGGAGATCGATCTCCGTGCCGTCGATCTGCATCTGATCGACTACGCGGGCGCTGAGGATCGGGGTTTTAGGATCGCTGGCAAATTCGGTGTCTGTCAGTAACCGCTGATTGACCCACACTTTACCTTCGCGTGTGGTGCGGCCCAGTCGTGGCACGGCCGGCGCAACCAGCGCCAGCCTTTTGCCGCTGGCTCGCAGCGCAGCCGCGGTTTCAGCACCGACGTTGCCGCGCAGCGTGGAGTCGATCTTTTTAAACAGCCAGCCCTGCTGAAGCTGTGCGGCGAAGTGCTGCACCACCTGAGCCACGCGCTCTGCGGCCTGGCTGGCGCTGACTGCCCGACTGTCGGTGCTGATAACCAGCACATCCGCAGCGTCCTCTGGCAACGGCGCCTCAGTGCCAAACAGCACATGTACGCGGGCGCCAGCCTGTGCCAGTCCGCTACCCGCATCGTTGGCACCGGTAAAGTCATCGGCGATGACCAGCACCGGGGTTTTCCATAATGATGAGCCCATCCTCACTCCTGTCAGGCGATTGCCGCTGCATTTGATTATATTCAATCATGATTGATTATATGTGAGCAAGTTCAAATTAATCGAAATCGATATGCCTTATAAAATTAGCCACAGAGAGTGACTGACTTCGCATTGCGCTGAGCAAGATTAATCATCCGCTCAGACAGGACAGAAATAAGGGTATGAAATGAACATTAACAGCACGGTGATTAGCGGTTATCAGGCGTTAAACGACATGCGCTATCTGCTGAAGGGGATATCGACAGCAGTCGTGGTCACTGACCGGAACATTGAGGCTATTCCGGCAGTGCAGGCGCTGATGGGTCAACTTCGGGATCAGATTCCGGGTATCAGCGTGGTCAACAGCGTCCCGCCTGAACCAAGCCAGCATGATGTGGCAGCGATTATCGCGACGCTCTCCCGGCCCCATGTCGATATGGTGATTGGCATCGGCGGCGGCAGCGTGCTGGATGTGGCGAAGCTACTCTCAGTGCTGTGCATCGACGCCGCGCCTTCGCTGGACGCCCTGCTGGCAGGCGAAAAACCGCAGCGTCGTACCCGTTCAATACTGATCCCTACCACCGCAGGCACGGGTTCTGAGGCGACGCCCAATGCGATCCTGGCGATCCCGGAGAAAGAGACCAAAGTCGGCATTATTTCACCGGTGATGCTGCCCGATGTGGTGGCCCTGGTGCCGGAACTGACCACCAGCATGCCGCCACATATTGCCTCTTCAACCGGTATTGACGCCCTCTGCCATCTGATTGAGTGCTTTACCGCCAATGTCGCCAACCCGGTCAGCGACAACTATGCGCTGATTGGGATGAAGAAACTGTTCGCTAATCTCGAAACCACCCTGCGCGAGCCAGAAAATTTGCAGGCACGCCTGGAGATGCTCTGGGCCTCTTATTATGGCGGTGCATCGATTGCCCATGCCGGGACACATCTGGTGCATGCCCTCTCTTACCCGCTCGGGGGCAGATATCATCTGCCACACGGCGTTGCCAACGCCATCCTGCTGGCTCCCTGCATGCGCTTTGTCCGTCCGGCGGCGGTGAGCAAATTCGCTCAGGCCTATGATCTGCTGCCCGACGCCGACGTCCGTTTAAGCGATGAAGCGAAATCACACGCGCTGGTCGACTACTTCACCGCGCTGGTGGCGCGGCTGCAGCTGCCTGCCAGCCTGGAAGCACTGGGCATCAGCCCGGATCACCTGCCCTGGTTAGTGGAAGCCGCGCTCGACGTCCAGCGTCTGATGAACAACGTGCCGATGGCGGTCACCGCCGACGATGTGCGCGCCGTCTACCTGACGCTTTTCCCTTCCTGCCAGGCGTAATGAGGATTGTCATGAATAAGAAAATAAACGGCGTACTGACCGCCATCGTCACCACTTTTGACCGGGAAGGTGCCTTTGATCCGGAGAGGCAGCGCGAACAGGTCAGACGCCAGATCAACGCCGGTAACGGCATCTTCTGTGGCGGAACCAACGGCGAATTCTTTGTGCTGAACGAGCAGGAGAAGATCGCGGTTACCACCACCTGCGTCGATGAAGTTAACGGCCGGGCGTCTGTGGTGGCGCATATCGGGGAGATTTCGACCCGTGAAACTATCCGGCTCGGCAAACAGATTGCCCGCCTTGGCGTAGATGCTGTTTCCGCGATCACCCCGTGGTTTGTTCCGCTTAAGCAGCAGGAGCTGATCGACCACTATCAGCGCGTGGCTGATGCGCTTACGGTGCCGCTGTTCCTCTACAACATCCCGGCGCGTACCGGCAATACCTTGCAGCCAGAGACCGTTCGTACGCTGGCCGCGCATCCGAACATCATCGGCATTAAAGATTCAGCAGGCAGCTATGAAAGTCTGAGCGGCTTTCTGCAGGCTACCGCCGACTGCCAGGACTTTGCTGTGCTGAACGGCCCGGACTCGCTGATCCACCAGGGTTTCGTGGATGGCTGCTCCGCCTCAATTTCCGGGCTGGCAAACGTGGCACCGGAGGCGATTAACGCCATCTGGGCGCGCTTCCATGCGGGCGATATTGCCGGTTCGCATCAGGCACAGGAGAACGTCACCGGCCTGCGCACCGCACTGTACAGCATCGGTTTCTCACCGGCCGCCGTGAAAAAAGCGGTCAGCCTGCAGGGCTTTGAGGTGGGTGAAAGCCGCTATGCGGTGCAGTTCAGCGCCGAAGAGCAGCAGCAGATCCGTCAAATCGTGAACCACTACCTGCAATAACGTCCATCACCTTTGCACCCTACCGGTCAGATGAGAACGAACCTGATGGTCGCCATCTGCCAGAACAATCGAGGTCATGATGAAAGCATTTTCAACTGAGAGCACCTTACTGATCGTCGGCATGGTGGTCGCCTATATCCTGTTCACCACCTGGCTCACCTGGCGGCTGCGCAGTAAAACCAGCGGCGACTTTATGGAAGGCTCGCGCGCCATGCCTGCTTTTATCGTCGGCATTATGCTGATGTCTGAATATATCGGGGCAAAATCCACCATCGGCACCGCGCAGGCGGCCTTTGAAGATGGCTTCGCCGCCTCATGGTCGGTGATTGGCGCGGCAATTGGCTTCCCGCTGTTTGGCCTGATACTGGTCAAACGCATCTACAACACCGGAAAGATCACTATCTCCGGTGCTATCGCCGAGAAATATGGCAGTTCGACCAAAAATATTATCTCGCTGATCATGATCTATGCGCTGTTGCTGGTGAACGTCGGTAACTACATCAGCGGCGCGGCGGCAATCTCTACCGTACTCAAGATCGACTTGACTCAGGCTGCCTTTATCACTGCGGTGGTCAGCACCTTCTACTTTGCGTTTGGCGGCATGAAAGGCGTGGCCTGGGTCACGCTGCTGCACAGCGCCATCAAGTATATGGGGATCCTGATTATCCTCTATGTGGCGCTGAAGATGACCGGCGGCGTCGCCCCGATGATGGAGAAAATGCCGGCGTTCTACTGGACATGGGATGGTCACGTCAGTGCCAGTACCATTGTGGCCTGGCTGATCGGGACCGTGGGTTCGATCTTCTGTACCCAGTTTGTGATCCAGGCGATCTCCTCCACCAAAGATGTGAAGTCAGCGAAGCGCGCCACCTGGGTCGCCTTCTTCTTCTGCCTGCCGATCGGTCTGGCGATGGCGCTGATTGGCGTGGCAGCGAAGTTTGCTCACCCGGATATCAAGAGCCTCTATGCGCTGCCGGTGTTTCTGCAGGATATGTCACCGTGGCTGGCGGGCATTGTCACCACCTCGCTGGTGGCCTCGATTTTCGTCAGCGTCGGTACCGTGGCGCTGGCCATCGCCTCGCTGGTGGTGAAAGACTTTTACGTGCCTTATCGTAACCCGACCCCAGAGCGCGAATTTAAAATGACACGCTGGATCTCGATTGGCATCGGCTTCTTCCCGCTGCTGTTTGTTCTGTTCTTCCCGGAAGTGCTGAAGCTCTCGTTCTTTACCCGTGCGATTCGTCTGTCGATTACTGTTGTGGCGATCATGGCGTTCTACCTGCCGTGGTTTAAGAGCACACGCGGCGCCAATGCCGGTCTGATTGGCGCCTGCGTTGTCACTTCCGTCTGGTTCCTGATGGGTAACCCGTTTGGTATCGACAATATGTACGTGGCGCTGATCACCCCGGCAATTATTATGGTGATTGACCGCTGTATCCCATCACGCCAGTCTCAGCCTCAATCGCAACACAATGCACAAAATAGTGGAGCCTAAAATGACTCAGGAAACCGTCACCGCAGAACGCACCGGCCTGCTTGCGCCTCACCCGCAGGATAGCGCGCAGCAGGTTGCGATGCTGCCCTCCTCCTGCCCGCAAAACCACGCGGCTAACCTGCTGCCGCTGCCCAATGGCGATCTGCTTTGCGTCTGGTTTGGCGGCACGCAGGAAGGGATTGCCGATATCTCTGTCTGGTGTTCACGGCTGCGAAAAGGCAGCGATCGCTGGAGTGAAGCCCAAAAACTCTCTGACGATCCGGGCCGTTCAGAACAGAATCCGGTGCTGTTTCTCGATCCCGACCAGGTGCTGTGGCTGCTGTGGACGGCGCAGAAATCGGGCAATCAGGACACCGCAATTGTGCGCTATCGCCAGTCTCACGATCTGGGCCAGAGCTGGGGGGAGATCAAAACGCTGCTGGATAAGCCTGGCACCTTTATTCGCCAGCCGATTGTGGTGCTGCCCAACGGTAACTGGTTGCTGCCGGTGTTTTACTGTCTGACCCAGCCCGGCGAAAAGTGGGTCGGCAGCTATGACGTGAGCGCGGTAAAAATCTCAGAAGATAAAGGCCAGAGCTGGCGTGACGTCAGCGTGCCTGACAGCACCGGCTGCGTTCATATGAACGTTACCCTGCTGGATGATGGCTCGCTGCTGGCGCTCTACCGCAGCCGCTGGGCCGACCACATCTATCAGAGCCGCTCACTTGATCAGGGTGAAAGCTGGAGCGCGCCACAGCCGTTGTCGCTGCCCAACAATAACTCCTCAATTCAGGTCACGACGCTGCGCAATGGTCATCTGGCGCTGGTGTTCAATGCCATGAGCGCCGAAGGTGCCAGCGAACGCCGGTTGTCGCTGTATGACGAAATTGAAGATGATGAAGAGGAAAGTGATGTTGCCGTCGCCGCTGAGCCGGTGATGCACAGTGGTCGCACCGCTTTCTGGGGTACGCCACGTGCGCCGATGACGCTAGCTATCTCAACGGATGGCGGTAAAAGCTGGCCGCTGCAGCGCAATCTGGACGAGGGCGATGGCTACTGCATGACCAATAACTCCCAGCAGAAATTAAACCGTGAGTTTTCCTATCCCAGCATTAAACAAGGCCTGGATGGCGAACTGCATATCGCCTACACCTGGTATCGTCAGGCGATTAAGTATGTGCGGGTCGCGGAGTCATGGGTGAAGGGAGGTGATGCGTGATTGAACGGATGGCGCTGGTGACCGGGGCCAGCTCCGGCATCGGTCAGGCGATTGCTGACCGTTTACTCGATGAGGGCTGGCAGGTTATCGGCCTGAGTCGCTCGGCGATAAGCCGGGCAGAAGCGGGCTGGCAGAGCCATCAAATCGATATCAGCGACAGCGCGGCACTGCAGACTTTACTGGACGCGCTACCGGTGCCGCAGGCGGTAATCCATGCAGCCGGTATGATGCAGGCCGCGCCGCTTGGGGAGCTGGATCTGAACGCCAGCGCACGCTTATGGCAACTGCACGTTGCCGCTGCTGAGCAGCTGGCGAATCATTTTGCACCGCGGATGCGTGTGGGCGGCAGAATTGTGCTGCTGGGCAGCCGGACATCAGGCGGTGCGGCGGGCCGCAGTCAGTATGTCGCCACCAAATCGGCGATGATCGGTATGGTGCGCAGCTGGGCGGCGGAACTCGCTCCGCGCGGCATTACCGCCAATATTGTGGCGCCAGGCGCCACCGAAACGCCGATGCTGCAACAGCCGGGCCGTGCCAGTTCACCGCCCCGTCTGCCTCCCATTGGCCGCTATATTCAGCCGCAGGAAGTGGCCGGGCTGGTCGATTTCCTGCTCTCCCCTGCGGCGGCGGCGATCACCGGCCAGCAGCTGGTAATGTGTGGCGGTGCATCGCTGAGTTAGTTAACAGGCCGGGCTGCTGAGTTCGCCCGGCCTTATAACCGTAAAGGATTGCCTTACTGTCTTACCGTACGGGTTTGCCGTACTGGTTCATAAACTGGCGATAAGCAGCGATCACCAGCTGAAAATCTTCAATGCCGCAGAACGAGAGGCTCTCTTCGTCATAGTAGTTCATCCCCTCTTCCATACCGTCATCTTCCAGAGCCAGCAGGTTGGCGCGGATCATCACCTCCTCTTCATCCAGCAGAATGGTGTACTCGCTGCCGATCCGCTGCCACTGACGTACGCTGCCTTTGACATCTTCAATGGCGGCTTCAACTTCATCCAGCAATCCCGGATCGTTTTTGACCTCTTCGTTGAACCAGTGGCCGACCGCTTCATGATCCATCGACATGCGAACCTTAATCTGTCCGGTCACATCGCGTAAAAATTCATATTCCATCGCCCGTTCCTCTCAACGTCGTCGTCTCACCTGGTAAGTGTCCGTGCTGCTCTCGCGGCAAAGTGTGACACGTCGCGCATTATTACAGGCTGTCTGCCGAAAGCCAGCTTTTGATCGTCTCTCTACCCCATGCTGAGACGAAAAAAAGGGGCGAATCATCGCCCCTTATTCATGCCTGCAAGGTGAAGAATCAGACCGCGGTCTGGAAAATCACACCATCAGCTTTGTCGGTGTACTGCGTCAGCTGGTCGAAGTTGAGATAGCGATACGTGTCGCTGGCCGTTTTATCGACCTGCGCCATGAATTGCTGATACTCATCCGGCGTTGGCAGTTTGCCAAGCAGAGACGCGACCGCAGCCAGCTCCGCTGACGCCAGGTAGACGTTAGCGCCGTTACCCAGACGGTTCGGGAAGTTACGGGTCGAAGTCGAAACCACCGTCGAACCATCTGCAACACGTGCCTGGTTACCCATGCAGAGTGAACAGCCCGGGATCTCGATACGCGCACCGCTTTTGCCGAATACGCTGTAGTAGCCCTCTTCGGTCAGCTGTGCCGCATCCATCTTGGTTGGCGGTGCCACCCACAGACGGGTTGGCAGCTGGCCTTTGTGGCTATCCAGCAGTTTACCCGCAGCACGGAAGTGACCAATGTTGGTCATGCATGAGCCGATAAACACTTCGTCGATCTTCTCACCCTGAACGTCAGAGAGCAGACGTGCATCGTCCGGATCGTTTGGCGCACAGAGGATTGGCTCTTTGATTTCAGCCAGATCGATTTCGATCACGGCGGCATATTCAGCATCGGCATCCGGCTCAAGCAACTGAGGATCGGCCAGCCATTTCTCCATACCTTCAATGCGACGCTCCAGCGTACGACGATCGCCGTAGCCTTCTGCGATCATCCACTTCAGCAGCACGATGTTAGAGCTGAGGTATTCGATAATCGGCGCTTTATCCAGCTTGATGGTACAGCCCGCAGCGGAACGTTCTGCTGACGCATCGGACAGCTCAAACGCCTGCTCGACTTTCAGATCCGGCAGACCTTCAATCTCCAGGATGCGACCAGAGAAGATGTTTTTCTTACCTTTCTTCTCAACGGTCAGCAGACCCTGTTTGATGGCATACAGCGGAATGGCGTGAACCAGATCGCGCAGGGTAATGCCCGGCTCCATCTTACCTTTGAAGCGCACCAGAACCGATTCCGGCATGTCGAGCGGCATTACGCCAGTCGCGGCGGCAAACGCCACCAGGCCTGAACCCGCCGGGAAAGAGATGCCGATAGGGAAACGGGTGTGCGAGTCACCACCGGTACCGACGGTATCCGGCAGCAGCATACGGTTCAGCCAGCTGTGGATGATGCCGTCACCCGGACGCAGTGACACACCACCGCGGTTCATGATGAAGTCTGGCAGTGTATGGTGCGTGCTCACATCCACCGGCTTAGGATACGCGGCGGTGTGACAGAACGACTGCATCACCAGATCGGTAGAGAAGCCCAGGCAAGCCAGATCTTTCAGCTCGTCACGGGTCATCGGGCCGGTGGTATCCTGCGAGCCAACCGAGGTCATCTTAGGTTCGCAATAGGCACCCGGACGAACGCCGGTTACACCACAGGCGCGGCCAACCATTTTCTGCGCCAGCGAGAAACCACGGGTGCTCTCCGCGACATCTTTTGCCTGACGGAATACGGTGCTGTGCGGCAGACCCAGCGACTCGCGCGCTTTGGTGGTCAGACCGCGACCGATGATCAGTGGAATACGGCCACCGGCGCGCACTTCGTCAATCACTACTTCGGTTTTGAGCTCGAAGCTGGCCAGCAGTTCATTGGTTTCGTGGTTGCGGACTTCGCCTTTGAATGGATAGATGTCGATCACATCGCCCATGTTCAGGTTGTTTACGTCTACTTCAATGGGCAGTGCGCCCGCATCTTCCATGGTGTTGAAGAAGATGGGTGCAATTTTGCTGCCCAGCACCACGCCGCCGCCTTTTTTATTTGGCACGTTCGGGATGTCGTCGCCCATAAACCACAGCACCGAGTTGGTGGCGGATTTACGTGAAGAACCAGTTCCGACAACATCACCGACATACGCCAGCGGGAAGCCTTTGGTCTTCAGAGCTTCAATCTGTTTGATCGGGCCGATATTGCCCGCGTCATCAGGCTCAATGCCTTCACGGGCATTTTTCAGCATCGCCAGGGCGTGCAGAGGAATGTCTGGACGTGACCAGGCATCCTGGGCCGGAGAGAGATCGTCGGTGTTGGTTTCGCCAGTGACTTTAAACACTGTAACCGTGATCTTCTCTGCCAGTTCAGGCCGTGACAGATACCATTCCGCATCTGCCCAGGATTGCATCACCTGCTTCGCGTATTCATTACCCGCTTTCGCTTTCTCTTCGACATCATAGAAGTTGTCGAACATCAGCAGCGTGTGTGAAAGGGCTTTCGCGGCAATCGGAGCCAGTTTGCTATCGTCCAGCGCCTCAATCAGCGGATGAATATTGTAACCGCCCTGCATGGTGCCAAGCAGTTCAACCGCTTTTTCAGAAGATATCAGAGGAGAGGTTGCTTCGCCTTTGGCGACAGCCGCCAGGAAACCGGCTTTGACATACGCCGCTTCATCGACGCCAGGTGGGACGCGGTTGACCAATAAATCGATCAAAAATTCTTCTTCACCCGCAGGTGGATTTTTTAGCAGTTCAACCAGCGCGGCCATTTGGGAAGCCTCTAAAGGCTTAGGTACAATTCCCTGGGCAGCACGCTCGGCAACGTGCTTACGGTATTCTTCTAGCACGACGTTATCCTCGCTCTCATTATGTAGGGCTTTCCGACCACCTTGCTCACTTATGGAGAACAATCTTCCCTTTCTCGTCCAGGTTGAGGTGCCCGGTTTCGCGGAGGGCAGAATAGCAGTATTTCGTCTGTTTGTTAATCTGTTTACAAAAATACAACATAATCCACTACGGCCATTCTGCCCGCTCAACTCCCTGCATCAGCCAGCTGAGTCGGCTGAATGGGTCTCTCTGCAGCGTACCGCATTCCACACAAATGGCTGCAGGTTTATGTCAGTTTTGCCGTGGCTTTAGCGAAGTGATTCAGGGAAATAGATAACTGGCAGGAATAGAAGCCGGCGTGTTTATGGGGTACAGCGGAGGTGAGCTCAGGAGGATAACAACACCAGGCCGGAAATCAGCCTGATGCAACTGAAACCGAATTCGTCCTGCTGATTACTACTGATAAAACCCTGGTCGGTAAATCTCTTTTTCATTCTCGCAAGTTACACGTCAGAAGCTACAAGACAGAAACTGCTATTCAGAAGAGGTCGTCATGACCTCTTCTGTGCATGTTTAATTTTTCAGATTTTCCGGAAAATTGGCGGGCAACTGGTCAGGCGGACAGTCGATCACGCTTTCGTTATTTTCACCCACATCACGGATTACGGTCAGCGTCGCGAACTCATCAATCACTTCGGTTGGATAAGCCGGACCCGCTTCGCGGAATTTTGCCATCTCTTCCAGATGATCATTCTGGAAGCAGACGGTTTTTTCCGGATTATTCATTACCCAGCGCGGGAAGAAGATGGTGCCGTGGAAAATTTTATCAGCCAGATTAACGGCCAGGCTGACATCGGTACCGGTTGGTTCAGTCCAGGAAACTTTATAGACATCCTGCGCCAGACGGACGACATAGACATGCTGATTTTTAACCCAGCGATTACCGACCATACCGCTGTGAATGCGATAGTCGATGGTGCTGGCATTTTTAATGTAGAGCTCGTAATTCCAGCCGTTGTCATAAGTGTAAACCAGATGTTTGCCGACGATGCCAGACAGGTCATGTTTATCGAAAGTGCTCATGGTTAATTCCTCATTTGTTTTCCTTGAGGAGATTATTGCTCGTTACAAAACCGATGAATAACGCTATTTTTAGCACTAAATAATTTAATTTTTAGATGAGTGAGCATGTACAAGACAACACTCGAACAGTGGTATCTGCTCGAAGCAGTAGTGAATGAGGGGAGTTTTGCGCTGGCAGCGGAGAAGAACAATCGCAGCCAGTCCTCACTGAGTTATCAGCTGAGCCTGTTACAGCAGCGGCTGGGTTTGACCCTGCTTCAGCAGGAGGGCCGCCGCGCTGTCCTGAGTGCAGAGGGACATCAGTTGCTGGCACAGGTGCGTCCGCTGCTGGAGGGATTCGGCGCGCTTGAGGCGCAGGCCAGTGCACTGCAACGCGGCGAGCGTTCGCGCATCGATCTGATGGTCGATGCGACTCTGCCCAAACCCTTGCTATTCGATGTGCTTCAGACCTTTCAGCAACGCTATCCGCATGTCCGCATCTGGTTTAGCGAAATCGTCCGAAGCGAAACGCCTGACAGACTGGCGGAAAATCAGGCTGATCTCTGGCTGGTGGCACAATATGGCGACACGCCGTTAGCAGGCGAAAGCCTGATGAGTGTCGATTTCGTCGCCGTCGCCCATCGCGACCACCCGCTGCACCGCGAATCCGCCCCGCTTAGTGCTGCTACGCTGGCACGCTGGCCCTGCATTACCATTCTGGATCGTCAGCAACAGCAGCAGTCGGAGGTCAATGGCGATCAGGCGGAGAACTGGTCCTTCACGACGCTGTCGGCAGCCATTGAAGCGGTCCAGCATCAGTTAGGTTATGGCTGGCTGCCGGAACAGAATATCGCCGCGCTGTTAGAGAGCGGTGAGCTCCGTCCCCTGCCGCTGTTACAGGGCCGCCGACGCAGTAGTTCGCTGGTGATGTATATCAATGAAGAAAGACTGCCCGGCAACAGCGCCATTACTGCCCTGGCACAGATGTTTATTGAACGAGTGGCTGCATGGGAGATGCGTGGTTAGATGAAGGTTAGCTTGCTGCCTAATCTTCTGAGAATTTGACTGTCAGAGTGCCACCGTCCAGCATCCCATATTGTGTTTACCGGGTGTACTGGAAACAGTGAAAGGGATAAGCCAGACCTTAGCCGAACCCTGAATTTTAGCATCCAGGAAGGTTATGCCCTGCTGATCTGCAGCCCTCTTCGCTACCTCCCAGGAACTCCACCTATCCTGATGTTTAAGCCAGGAGCCCCGGTAATTTTGTCATAACAGTCGAATTGCTTTGTGATGAGTTTCGGGAATGGCAGAAAAGCACGCTCGTAATTATAGTCAGTTAACCTAGGAGACTGTGTCAGCGCACTGACTGATGAGCAGCGCCTGCGTTTCATTAAATTTGTTAAGCCCTGTAGTGCAGGGCTTTACGTTGCCGAGCCGTTTTCTGACATCAAAATCAGTGACGGATCTGTGAAAGTTCATCTTCTGAGAGACCGGTCATTTTCATGACGGTGTTACGGTCAATGCCGTTCTGCAGCATAGTGCGGGCAACTTCGACTTTGCCTTCATTTCGGCCTTTCTCGATTCCACGCTGTTCACCAAGCTGAATACCTTTCTCGATGCCCTTCTGCTCCAGCTGCTGTGCGATGGTCATAAGTGCGTCTCCGTGTTGCGGCACTCGCTGTGCCAGTTCGCGCACGAAGGCTTCGGAGTCAGCCGACTCGCCTGCCTGCAGTAAATAGTGTATCAGCGCTGTTACCTGGGGTGAAGAAAGATAATCAGCCATCAGTAACGTGGCCAGCCGATCGGTGAGAGTCGCGATGTCACGCTGATGAATGTGCTTCTGTAACAGCGTCAGCGCCGCCATGCTGCGGTGCCCCATGATTTCCTCATCCGGGATCACCGTGACATCCACCAGTGGAAAGGCGCTGCCATAGAGGTTTTCCGCCAGCGAAGGGTCTTCAAATTCGTCGAGCCAGCGTGTTGAATACGGATAAGGGCTGCGTTTGCCGGTATAGAACAGTACCGGTATAACCAGCGGCAGCTGCTTATGGCCCGCTTCAAGGTGGCGGTGCATAGCCGCCACAGCGTATCGCATCAGCCTGAATGCCATATGCCTGTCCGGCGTAGACTGATGCTCAACCAGGACGTGTATGTACCCATCCCCGTTACTGGTCTTCAGGCTGTAGAGGATATCGCTGAAATACTGGCGAAGATCGTCTTCAACGAACGAACCGGATTCAAGTTTCAGGGTGCTGAGGTCGCATATAGCGTGCAGTTCGGCGGGCAGATGCAGTTCCATGAAGTCGCGGGCAATGTCCGGCTGTGAGAGAAACTGCCGGAAAGTGGCATCGTGAGGTGTGGGAGTGCTGTTCTTTTTTTTCATCGGGCCTGACTCTGATATTCACATTCGTAGGGGATTACAGGCCAGATGTCTGGCCACCTCCATCATCAATGCGGTTTATCCCCGCTAGCGCGGGGAACACTCTTAATGTATGTGGCTGTAAAATATGATGATTTTACCCTCATAAAAAAATCACCACTAAATTCACGTATTTAAAGATCAGTAACTCACTGATTTGTAAGAGTCAGGAAGAGAATCAGCTGCAGTCCATCCAGATTCACCGGAATATGCATTCTTACGCCGGTTTTATCAATCTGGATAAAAGCATCATCAAAGACATCAACCTGACCATACGGGAGAAAGATCATGGCAACGGCTTAAGGGGTAAAAACTCATAAACGGTGCCTTTTGATTCCTCTGCCACCAATAAATTTAGCTATCACGCGGACTTACTTTTGAGGCCTGTTAATCGGAGCAGTAATACGCTCAAGCGCTACCTGAGCCAGAAAGCCCGAGCGACTTTTGTATTCGGGGTGTGAAGCCACACAACGATCAATCCGATCAATTAACGACCTGGGTAAAGTGACATTGATTTTTTCAGAGCCGCCCAGCAAGCGAATGACATCTACATCAACCAATGCCCAGATATAACCCTGATATTCAGGATTCGTGGCCAGAGTCTCAATGGTGGACACGGCAGGGATCTCTTGACCGAGTTCTACACATAATTCGATATGCCCTGTGATAGCCTCTTTGGCGTTTTTAATGGCTTCATCAAGAGTATCCCCGGCAGAGAAACACCCTGGTAAATCGGGAACGATTACGCCGTATGCGTGTTCGTGATCACCCGCTTCAATCGCGATTGGATAAAACATATTCATACCTCTACGGGCAAGCGGGATTAAATTCTCGCTTGTTTCCTGATGCTCTTTACCGTACCGATCGGTAAGTCTTTTTTAGGATGGGGTACTGTAACCAGCCCCGGTTTTGTCGGATGTGTGAAATGGTGATGGCTACCGTTTATCCCTGTCAGAACCCAGCCATCAGCCTTCATTTCGGAAATTAACGTGCTGCTATCCATCCCTGTGTCCTGTCGCGTCCCGATGAAAGCACGATAACTCTAATAACTCTCACAGGCAACGTTTTCAGGGTTATTGGGGTTACCTTTAGTCTTAACCCAAATCGATTCTTGCCATACAGCACCAGAATCCAGGCGAAAAAAAAGCCCCCATAACGGGAGCTTTCTTCTTTAGTAGCAGAAAGTTATTTCTTCTTCGCTTTCGCGTTAGGCAGATCGGTGATGCTGCCTTCGAAGATTTCTGCCGCCAGACCGACTGACTCATGCAGGGTCGGGTGAGCGTGGATGGTCAGCGCAATATCTTCCGCATCACAACCCATCTCAATCGCCAGACCGATTTCGCCTAACAGCTCGCCGCCGTTAGTACCGACAATCGCGCCACCAATAATCCGGTGCGTCTCTTTGTCGAAAATCAGTTTGGTCATACCGTCTGCACAATCAGAAGCGATAGCACGGCCTGAGGCTGCCCACGGGAAGGTGGAGGTCTCGTAGCTGATGCCCTTCTCTTTCGCTTCTTTCTCGGTCAGACCGACCCAGGCAACTTCTGGCTCAGTATAGGCAATTGAAGGGATCACTTTCGGATCGAAGTAGTGCTTCAGACCGGAGATCACTTCTGCCGCCACGTGGCCTTCGTGCACGCCTTTATGCGCCAGCATTGGCTGACCGACGATGTCGCCGATAGCATAGATGTGTGGCACGTTGGTACGCATCTGCTTGTCGACGCGAATGAAGCCGCGATCGTCCACTTCCACGCCCGCTTTACCGGCATCCAGACCTTTACCGTTCGGCACACGGCCGATCGCCACCAGCACCGCGTCGTAACGCTGCGCTTCGCCTGGTGCTTTTTTACCTTCCATTGAAACGTAAATGCCATCGTCTTTTGCTTCAACGGCGGTCACTTTGGTTTCCAGCATCAGGTTAAATTTCTTACTGATTTTCTTGGTAAAGACTTTCACCACGTCTTTATCCGCAGCCGGGATAACCTGGTCGAACATCTCAACCACATCAATCTCTGAACCCAGCGCATGATAAACCGTCGCCATTTCCAGACCGATGATGCCGCCGCCCATGACCAGCAAGCGCTTCGGCACTTCTTTCAGTTCCAGCGCATCGGTAGAGTCCCAGACGCGTGGATCTTCATGTGGAATGAATGGCAGTTCGATTGGACGTGAACCCGCAGCGATAATGGCATTATCGAAGTTGATGGTGGTCGCGCCGCCTTCTCCTTCAACCACCAGGGTGTTAGCACCGGTGAATTTGCCGAGGCCGTTAACCACGGTGACTTTACGACCTTTTGCCATTCCTGACAGGCCGCCAGTCAACTGGTTGATAACCTTCTCTTTCCAGCTGCGAATCTTGTTGATATCAGTAGATGGCTGGCCAAACACAATGCCGTGCTCTTCAAGGGCTTTCGCCTCTTCAATCACTTTAGCAACGTGCAGCAGCGCTTTAGATGGGATACAACCGACGTTCAGACAAACACCACCCAGGGTGCTGTAACGCTCTACCAGTACGGTTTCCAGACCTAAATCCGCACAACGGAAGGCTGCAGAGTAACCTGCAGGACCTGCCCCAAGTACTACGACCTGGGTTTTAATCTCTGTACTCATCATGACCTCTTAATTGATATCCGGCGGGTCAGACTTTCTTATAATGCCCTTGTTCCACCGGGACTTTCACCGCAAGAGTTTACAGAATTGTTAACAAACTGCCAACCGCGGCGCGACGAATCGTTACAGGAAGGCCGGCTTCCGCCGGCCTTCTTTACATTTACATAACTAAACGACGAATGTCAGACAACATATTGCCGATGATGGTGATGAATCGTGCACCATCAGCACCGTCGATTACGCGGTGGTCGAAGGAGAGAGAAATCGGCATCATCAGACGCGGAGTAAACTCTTTACCGTTCCACACCGGCTCCATCGCCGATTTAGAGACACCCAGGATAGCCACTTCCGGCGCGTTCACGATCGGCGCGAAGTGCGTGGTGCCCAGGCCGCCCAGGCTGGAGATGGTGAAACATCCGCCCTGCATGTCGCCCGCTGTCAGCTTACCGTCACGCGCTTTCTTCGAAATCGCCATCAGTTCACGCGACAGCTCGGTGATGCCTTTCTTGTTCACGTCTTTGAAGACCGGAACCACCAGGCCATTTGGTGTATCAACCGCCACACCGATGTTGATATATTTTTTCAGCGTCAGTTTCTGCGCATCTTCAGACAGCGAGCTGTTGAAGCGTGGCATCTGCTCAAGCGCCGCCGCGACCGCTTTCATGATGAACACCACCGGGGTGTACTTCACATCCAGCTTACGCTTCTCTGCTTCAGCATTCTGCTGCTTACGGAAGGCTTCCAGATCGGTGATATCGGTTTTGTCGAAATGCGTAACGTGCGGGATCATTACCCAGTTACGGCTCAGGTTCGCGCCAGAAATTTTCTGGATACGACCCAGTTCCACTTCTTCGATTTCGCCAAATTTACTGAAATCAACTTTCGGCCATGGCAGCATGCCTGGCAGACCGCCGCCGCTGGCTGCAGCTGGTGCTGCTTCAGCGCGTTTCACGGCCTCTTTCACGTAAGTCTGCACGTCTTCTTTCAGAATGCGACCTTTACGGCCGGTGCCTTTGACTTTTGCCAGGTTAACACCGAACTCGCGCGCCAGGCGACGGATCACCGGGGTAGCGTGAACGTAAGCGTCGTTCTCTGCGAACTCACCTTTGCTATCCGCTTTAGCTGGAGCAGGTGCCGCGGCTTTAGCTTCAGATTTGGCAGCAGGGGCCGGTGCGGCTTCCTGTTTCGCGGCCGCAGGGGCAGCCGGAGCAGCACCTTCGACTTCGAACACCATGATCAGTGAGCCGGTGCTGACTTTATCGCCGGTCGCCACTTTCAGCTCTTTGACGGTACCTGCAAACGGCGCAGGCACTTCCATAGAGGCTTTGTCGCCTTCAACCACAATCAGTGACTGCTCAGCTTCAACTTTGTCGCCGACTTTGACCAGTATCTCGGTAACTTCAACTTCATCACCGCCGATATCCGGAACGTTAACGTCTTTGGCGCCTGCAGCCGCGGCAGGTGCCGATGCCGCTTCTTCTTTCACTTCTGGCTTCGCGTCAGAGGCCGGTGCTGCGCCTTCTGCTTCAAAGACCATGATGGCTGAACCGGTGCTGACCTTGTCGCCGGTGGAAATAGTGATCTCTTTGACCACACCCGCGAACGGAGCCGGGACTTCCATCGACGCTTTATCGCCTTCCACCACAATCAGTGACTGCTCGGCTTCGACTTTGTCGCCAACCTTAACCAGAATCTCAGTGACTTCAACTTCGTCACCGCCGATATCCGGCACAGCCACTTCTTTGCTGGCCGTGGCCGCAGCAGCGGCTGGCGCTGGCGCCGCGTCCGCTTTTTTCTCTTCGGCGGCGGCAGGTGCTGCTTCCGCAGCGCCTTCAGCATCAAACACCATGATCAGTGAGCCGGTTTCAACTTTGTCACCGGTAGAGATTTTGATCTCTTTCACTACGCCAGCCTGCGGCGACGGCACTTCCATTGAGGCTTTGTCGCCTTCCACGGTGATCAGCGACTGCTCGGCTTCCACCTTGTCGCCAACTTTCACCAGAATCTCGGTGACTTCAACTTCGTCAGACCCGATATCCGGTACCTTAATTTCGATAGCCATTACTCTATTACCTCTTAAGCCAGACGCGGGTTAACTTTATCGGCATCGATATTGAATCGGGTGATCGCATCGGCCACCACTTTCTTCTCGATCTCGCCGCGTTTAGCCAGCTCACCCAGCGCGGCAACCACCACATAAGATGCATCAACTTCAAAGTGATGACGCAGGTTCTCACGGCTGTCAGAGCGACCAAAGCCATCGGTACCCAGTACGCGATAATCGCTGGCCGGGACATAGCTACGAACCTGCTCAGCGAACAGTTTCATGTAGTCGGTTGAGGCGACAGCAGGTGCGTCGTTCATCACCTGAGCGATGTAAGGTACGCGCGCTTCTTCTGTCGGATGCAGCATGTTCCAGCGCTCACAATCCTGGCCATCACGTGCCAGTTCAGTGAACGAGGTGACGCTGTAGACATCAGAGCCGATACCGTAATCTTTCGCCAGGATCTGCGCAGCTTCACGCACATGACGCAGGATAGAACCTGAACCCAGCAGCTGCACTTTGCCTTTGCTGCCGTCTACCGTTTCCAGTTTGTAGATACCCTTACGGATACCCTCTTCTGCACCAGCGGGCATTGCTGGCATATGGTAGTTTTCGTTCAGCGTGGTGATGTAGTAGTAAACGTTCTCCTGCGCTTCGCCATACATACGCACCAGACCGTCATGCATGATGACAGCCACTTCATAGGCGTAAGAAGGATCGTAGGAGATACAGTTCGGGATAGTCAGCGACTGAATGTGGCTGTGACCATCTTCATGCTGCAAACCTTCGCCGTTCAGGGTAGTACGACCTGAGGTGCCGCCGACCAGGAAGCCGCGCGCCTGTTGGTCGCCCGCCAGCCACATCAGATCGCCGATACGCTGGAAGCCGAACATCGAGTAATAGATGTAGAACGGGATCATCGGCAGGTTGTTGGTGCTGTAAGAGGTCGCCGCAGCCAGCCAGGATGAACCTGCGCCCAGCTCGTTGATCCCTTCCTGCAGAATCTGGCCTTTCTCGTCTTCTTTGTAGTAAGCAACCTGCTCGCGGTCCTGTGGGGTGTACTGCTGACCGTTCGGGCTGTAGATACCAATCTGACGGAACAGACCTTCCATACCAAAGGTGCGCGCTTCATCGGCGAGGATCGGAACCAGGCGATCTTTGATCGACTTGTTCTTCAGCATCACGTTCAGGGCACGTACAAAGGCGATGGTGGTTGAGATCTCTTTGTTCTGCTCATCCAGCAGCGCACTGAACTCTTCGAGTGCTGGCATTTCCAGCTTTTCAGTGAACTTCGGCTGACGTGTTGGCAGGTAGCCGCCTAACTTCTCACGCTGACCGTGCAGATACGTGTGCTCTTCAGAGCCCTTTTCAAAGGTCACGTACGGCAGTGATTCAATTTTGTCATCTGCAACTGGCACGTTGAAGCGATCACGGATATAGCGCACGCCATCCATGTTCATCTTCTTCACCTGGTGGGCAATGTTTTTGCCTTCCGCGGTGTCGCCCATACCATAACCTTTGATGGTATGCGCCAGGATCAATACTGGCTTGCCTTTGGTGTCCTGCGCTTTTTTCAGTGCCGCGTAGATTTTCTTCGGATCGTGGCCGCCACGGTTCAATGCCCAGATTTCATCATCGGACAGATCTTTAACCAGCGCGGCGGTTTCCGGATATTTACCAAAGAAGTGCTCACGCACATAGGCACCATCACGGGATTTGAAGGTCTGGTAATCGCCGTCGACGGTTTCGTTCATCAGCTGAATCAGCTTGCCGCTGGTATCTTTGCGCAGCAGCTCATCCCAGCGACCGCCCCAGATGACCTTGATCACTTCCCAGCCAGCGCCGGCAAAGATGCCTTCCAGCTCGTTGATGATCTTGCCATTACCGGTCACCGGGCCATCCAGACGCTGCAGGTTGCAGTTGATGATGAAGACCAGGTTATCCAGTTTTTCACGGGTCGCGATGGTGATCGCGCCTTTGGATTCTGGCTCATCCATCTCACCGTCACCCAGGAAGGCGTAAACGGTCTGAGCAGAGGTATCTTTCAGGCCACGGTGTTCCAGATACTTCAGGAACTTCGCCTGGTAGATAGCCGACAGCGGACCCAGACCCATTGATACGGTCGGGAACTGCCAGAATTCCGGCATTAATTTCGGGTGCGGATAAGAAGAGAGGCCTTTACCGTCAACTTCCTGACGGAAGTTATTCATCTGGTCTTCGGTCAGACGACCTTCAAGGAACGCACGGGCATAGATGCCGGGAGAGATGTGGCCCTGGAAATAGACCAGATCGCCGCCATCCTTCTCACTGCGCGCGCGGAAGAAGTGGTTGAAGCACACTTCATAAATCGTCGCAGAAGACTGGAAGGAGGACATGTGGCCGCCGAGTTCCAGATCTTTCTTCGATGCGCGCAGCACCGACATGATGGCGTTCCAGCGAATTGCGGAACGGATACGACGTTCAAGAGAGGTATTGCCCGGATAATCGGGTTCATCTTCAACGGCAATAGAGTTGATGTAGTTGCTGATTGCAGAAGATCCTGCAGCCACGTTTACGCCGCCTTTGCGGGCTGCACCCAGTACCTGATCAATCAGATACTGTGCACGTTCAACACCTTCTTCACGGATGACCGATTCGATCGCCTGTAGCCAGTCACGAGTTTCAATCGGATCCACGTCATTGTGTAAACGTTCTGACATGGGTGTGTTCCTTATCTGTGTCTAATACGTTGAATAATCGGGAGCCTGTTAAAGCAGATGCAGGCAGGCTCGTCTGATGTCAGTACGATCTTTGTCGCACGTTATTCCTTACGTTGCTGTAAACGACGCAGGGAGCGTTCTCGACGGCTCTGCTCCCGACTTCTGTCCAGCAAGATTTCCTCTATGAACGCCAGGTGACGGTGTGAAGCCTCGCGCGCTTTTTCTGGCTCACGAGCCACAATCGCCTCAAAGATTCTGGCGCGGTGACCGCTCACTTTTGCCAGCATTTCCCGGCGCGAGTAGAGCAATTCGAAATTCTGGCGAACGTTTTGTTCCAGCATAGGGCCCATTGAGCGTAGCAAATGTAAAAGCACAACATTATGGGCCGCTTCTGTGACAGCGATCTGATACTGCATCACTGCGTCCGCTTCGGCGTCTAAATCGCCGCTGTCCTGCGCCTGCTGGATATTCACATGGCAGTCGCGAATGCGCAGCAGGTCTTCCTCTGTGCCGCGCAGCGCCGCGTAATAGGCGGCGATGCCTTCTAAGGCATGGCGCGTTTCCAGCAGATCAAACTGTGATTCCGGATGGTCGGCGAGAAGCTCAACGAGTGGATCGCTTAAGCTTTGCCAGAGATTCTCCTGCACGAACGTTCCGCCACCCTGTCGGCGCAGCAATAATCCTTTGGCTTCTAAGCGCTGGATCGCTTCGCGGAGAGACGGACGTGAGACATCGAATTGTTTGGCGAGTTCGCGCTCAGGCAGCAGCTTCTCTCCCGGACGCAGGGTCCCTTCCATAATCAGCGATTCGAGCTGTTGCTCGATAGCGTCGGAGAGCTTAGGTTGGCGAATCTTACTGTAAGCCATCATCCCTTCTTATCAAGCCAATCGTCCGGAGTAAATTGGTAATACCAATTGTAAAGAGGTGCCGGTAAAGTAACAAAGTATTCACCTTGTGTCTATATGGTGTCTGCGACATTCACCTGCTCCCAAAGCCTGTGCTGGCGCTAACTTGCGGTTAAAAAAATGAAAAATTCGCGTTACCGCAAATGTTAAATAATTTCACTTTTACCAAACCTTACACCCGCTTAGCGCGTTAGCGCAGCGGCAGACATAAGTGAAAGCTATTCGTCATTAACGGAATTTCATGGCAGAAGTTGCTGTGGGCAGACGTGACCAGG
Organism: Pantoea sp. JV6; assembly: GCF_025910055.1. NCBI lineage: Bacteria > Pseudomonadati > Pseudomonadota > Gammaproteobacteria > Enterobacterales > Erwiniaceae > Pantoea > Pantoea sp. JV6. The sequence continues at coordinate 98,268 of NZ_JAPCIM010000013.1, forward strand.
ACGGCGTTTTTTCAGTCAACTCTCAGCACGAAAGGCGAAAGCAGGTGCAAAGCGATTCGCTTATCACTATTCTTGTCGCCAGGGTAGCAGATGGCACTATTCAGCACGCCAGATACCGTAAAATAATCAATACGTTATTGTAACTACTTCATTACAGCGTCCTGCGCTGCGAACGAAGAATAAAAACATCACGAGGTTTGTATGGAACAACAGCAAGGCGAAGCGCTGAAACGTGGTCTCAAGAACCGCCATATTCAGCTCATCGCGCTGGGTGGTGCAGTGGGAACCGGCCTGTTTCTGGGCAGTGCATCGGTCATTGAATCCGCCGGACCGGCCGTAATTCTGGGCTATGCAATTGCCGGTTTTATTGCCTTTTTAATCATGCGTCAGTTAGGTGAAATGGTCGTGGAAGAGCCGGTCGCCGGCAGCTTCAGCCACTTCGCGTATAAATACTGGGGCAACTTTGCAGGCTTCGCCTCGGGCTGGAACTACTGGGTGCTCTATGTGCTGGTCGCCATGGCGGAACTCACCGCCGTTGGCAAATATGTCCAGTTCTGGTGGCCAGACTTTCCGACCTGGGCTTCGGCTGCCATCTTCTTCGTGATGATTAACGCTATCAACCTGACCAACGTGAAAGTGTTTGGTGAGATGGAGTTCTGGTTCGCCATCGTTAAAGTGGTTGCGGTGATTGGCATGATCCTGTTCGGAGGCTGGTTGCTGTTCAGCGGTCACGCGGGTCCGCAGGCTACCGTGCGCAACCTGTGGGAACAGGGCGGATTTTTCCCGCATGGCATCGGCGGTCTGGTGATGGTCATGGCGATTATCATGTTCTCCTTTGGTGGCCTGGAGCTGGTGGGTATCACCGCCGCTGAAGCCGATAACCCGGAAGTGAGCATTCCAAAAGCGACCAACCAGGTGCTGTGGCGTATTCTGATTTTCTATATTGGTTCGCTGGCGGTGCTGCTGTCACTGATGCCGTGGACGCGTGTCACGTCAGAAGTCAGCCCGTTTGTCTTTATCTTCCACGAGCTGGGCGATGCCATGGTAGCGAATGCGCTCAACGTGGTCATCCTGACAGCGGCGCTATCGGTCTATAACAGCTGCGTTTACTGTAACAGCCGTATGCTGTTTGGTCTGGCACAGCAGGGTAATGCGCCGAAAGCGCTGCTGAAGGTCGACCGTCGCGGTGTGCCGGTATTAACGATTCTGGTCTCTGCTGTCGCCACTGCGCTGTGTGTGCTGATCAACTATCTGATGCCGGGTGAAGCGTTTGGCCTGCTGATGTCGCTGGTCGTCTCTGCGCTGGTGATCAACTGGGCGATGATCAGCCTGGCGCACCTTAAGTTCCGTCGTAAGAAAGATAAGCAGGGCGTAACCACCCGCTTTAAAGCGCTGCTCTATCCGGCCGGTAACTGGATTTGCCTGATTTTCCTGGCGGCGATTCTGGTACTGATGGCGACCACGCCGGGCATGGCGATCTCTGTCTGGCTGATTCCGGTCTGGCTGGTCATTCTGGGCGTGGGTTACTTTATCAAGAACCAGACACAGAAAGCCTGATGCTTTACCACGTGCTGCGACCTCCTGCGGGGTTGCAGCACGTCACCCGCGCCTCTCTGTCCGTCTCAACTGCCCCGATCCAGTTCACACTTCTCTCCCCGCAACTGTTTTGTCCATCTTCATAACGAATTACTCCCGTTCATCTCGCTGATTTCCTGCCAATAATTCCTGTTCACACTGGATGCGCAGGAGAAAACCATGAAAGGTACAGCCCTCCCGTTTCGGGAAAAACTGGGATATGGCATGGGCGATGCCGGATGCAACATGATTGGCGGTGCCATCATGCTGTTCCTGAACTACTTCTATACCGACGTTTTCGGCCTGGCCCCGGCGCTGGTGGGGACCCTGCTGCTCTCGGTCAGAGTGCTCGATGCGGTAACCGATCCGATTATGGGCGCGATCGCCGATCGCACCCAGAGCCGCTGGGGCCGTTTTCGTCCCTGGCTGCTGTGGGTTTCCGTGCCTTATGTCGTCTTCAGCGTAATGATGTTCACCACGCCAGACTGGACCTACCACAACAAGGTGATCTGGGCCTTCGTCACCTACTTCCTGATGTCGCTGACCTACACGGCGATTAACATCCCTTACTGCTCTCTGGGCGGCGTGATTACCAACGATCCTGGTGAGCGCGTCTCCTGCCAGTCTTATCGCTTTGTCATGGTCGGCATCGCCACGCTGATACTCTCTCTGTCACTGCTGCCGATGGCAGAGTGGTTCGGTGGCGAAGACAAAGCGCGCGGCTACCAGATGGCGATGGCGGTACTGGCAACCATTGGCCTGGCGATGTTTCTGTTCTGCTTTGCCACGGTACGTGAACGTATCCGCCCTGCCGTGCCGAGCAATGATGACCTGAAAAAAGATCTGCGTGACGTCTGGAAGAATGACCAGTGGGTACGCATTCTGCTGCTGACCTTCTGTAACGTCTGTCCCGGCTTCATCCGTATGGCGGCCACCATGTATTACGTGACCTGGGTCATGGGCCAGTCGACGCACTTCGCCACGCTGTTTATCAGCCTGGGTGTGATTGGCATGATGGTCGGCAGCACGCTGGCGAAATTGCTCACCGATCGCTGGTGCAAACTCAAAGTCTTCTTCTGGACCAATATCGCGCTGGCACTCTTCTCCAGCGGTTTCTACTGGATCGATCCCCACGCCACCGTGATGGTCGTGATCGCCTACTTTGTGCTGAATATCCTGCATCAGATCCCCTCTCCGCTGCACTGGTCACTGATGGCCGATGTGGATGACTACGGCGAATGGAAAACCGGCAAACGCATCACCGGCATCAGCTTCTCCGGCAACCTGTTCTTCCTCAAGGTGGGACTGGCGGTTGCCGGTGCGATGGTCGGCTTTCTGCTGTCGATCTATGGCTACAATGCAGGTGCTAAGCAGCAGTCACCTGAGGCGATTAACGGCATCATGCTGCTGTTCACCATTATTCCGGGTGTCGGCTATCTGATTACCGCCGGTGTGGTACGACTGATGAAGGTCGACCGCAAAATGATGATTACCATCCAGCAGGATCTCGCGCTGCGCCGCGAAAACTTCCATGAGTTACACACCGTTCGCCTGCGCGACGGTGTTGTCACGCCAACCGGAGATGTTAAATGACCGCAATCTTGCCGAATCCTTTTATCGAGCAGCGTGCCGACCCCTTTATCCTGCGCCATGAACAGTTCTATTACTTTGTAGCATCGGTGCCAGAGTATGACCGGCTGGAGATCCGTCGCGCCACGACGCTGGCTGGCCTGCGCAGCGCCGAGCCGGTAGTCGTCTGGCGCAAGCCCGAGAGCGGCCCCTTTAGCGAGTTAATCTGGGCACCTGAGCTGCACTACATTGACGGACAGTGGGTCATCTATTTCGCGGCAGCACCGACGCGTGAAATCAAAGAGGGACTGTTTCAGCACCGGATGTATGCGCTGGTGTGTGAGGCGGAAGATCCGCTGCAGGGCGATTGGCAGCCCTGCCGCCGGGTCTTCAGCCAGTTCGACAGCTTCTCACTGGATGCCACCCACTTCATGCATCAGGGTAAAAACTGGTATCTCTGGGCGCAGAAAGATCCATTGATTCCCGGCAACTCTAACCTCTATCTGGCTGAGCTGCTTAATCCCTGGACGCTGAAAGGCACGCCGGTGATGCTGAGCCGGCCGGAATATGAGTGGGAGTGCGCAGGCTTTAGCGTTAATGAAGGACCGGCGGTTATCCGTCACGGGGATCGGCTGTTTGTGACCTACTCTGCCAGCGCCACCGATGAGAATTACTGTCTGGGAATACTGTCGATTGCTGCTGATGCCGATCCGCTTGATGTCGCCGCATGGCAAAAGTCTGCACGGCCGGTATTTGTCTCCAGCTGGGACAACCATCAGTATGGGCCGGGTCACAACAGTTTTACCCAGGATGAGGCGGGACGCGACGTGCTGGTGTACCACGCGCGTAACTACACTGAAATTGAAGGCGATCCGTTATGGGATCCGAACCGCCATACCCGACTGAAATATTTCAGCTGGCGGGAAGATGGCACGCCTGATTTCGGCGTGCCGCCTGCCGATTACACCAGCGTGCCGTAAATCGTCAGCAACGCGACAGCGACCACCAGTACCAGTGAGGTACGTTTCGCTAACGCCACGGCAACCCGTGGCGTTTCGACTTTATCGGTGTGCGGATCGCGTGACAGTGAGAACTGCGCCAGGGTCGTCAGCACCTGATACTGAGAACGATGCCGATCGGTCAGCGAAGCAAACCAGGCGGGCAGCGCTTTCTCGCCATGACCCAGCAGGGCGTAAGCCACACCCGCCAGCCGCGCCGGGATCCAGTCGAGAAGATGCAGAATGGCATCCACGCCAGATTGTGAACGCGTCATCGGTGTTCCATGCTTTGCCAGCCAGCCTTGCCAGGCCCGCAGAAAAGCGTAACCCACCAGCAGCACCGGCCCCCACGGACCGCCTACCACCAGCCAGAACATTGGCGCAAGGTAGAAACGGAAGTTTATCCAGATCAGGGCATTCTGCAGCTCACGCAGGAACTCGCGCTCGCTGCATTCCACCGGCACGCCATGAATCAGCGTCAGTTCAGCCGCCATCGCCTGATGCGCAGCGTCGTCATCATGACTGGCCGCTTTCAGGTAGCTGTGGTAGTGCTGTCGCACCGACCCGGCACCGATACAGAGCAGTCCGGCAACAATCCAGAAGAGCAGCTGCAGCACGCCAAACAGCAGCCCTTTCAGACTCCAGATCACCAGCGCGGTCAGCGCCATCGCCAGCACGGTCATCAGCAGAGTGCGCATCATTGAGAAATGGTGGCGCTGGCGAAAGATCGGCTCCAGCCGGTGTTCGAGCTGCCAGTGCTCGCCCAGTTTAAACAGGCGCTCCCAGCCTAAAACCAACAACAAGGTAAACAACGTCATACTGACTCCGCAAAAATCAGGATTTTTGCTGCGTTAACAGCTGTTTGTAGTAGTCCCAGTCAAAAGCAGGTCCGGGATCGGTTTTGCGTACCGGTGCGATGTCACTGTGCCCCGTGATACGTGCAGGCGTTAACGGATAGTGTTGCAGCAGTAATTGCGTCACCTGCTGCAAGGCCCGATATTGCGCCTCGCTATAAGGCTCACTGTCTGTTCCTTCCAGTTCGATGCCTATGGAGAAGTCGTTGCAGTTCTCACGTCCTTCGAACTGCGAAATGCCTGCATGCCAGGCGCGTTTATCAAAGGGGACATACTGCACGATCTCCCCGTCACGGCGAATCAGGCAGTGTGCCGCCACTTTCAGCGCGGCGATATCCGCAAAATAGGGATGGGCATCGGGCGGTAAGGTGCCGGTGAACAGTTTATCGATCCATGGCCCGCCAAATTCACCGGGTGGCAGGCTGATATTGTGGATCACCAGCAGTGAAGGTGCCTCATTATCAGGGCGTTCGTTGCAATGCGGCGACGGCACATGACGCACGCGGGTCAGCCAGCCCTGTTTGATTTTCATAGCGGTTTTCCTTATTTCACCTGGCTGAGAATAGCATGAATAATAAAGGATTCTTGCTTCTTAGTGTGCCGGTCTGATGACATTCACGCACTGCGTGTTAAGGATACTAAACAAAATACTATCAGTTGCTGGAACCGAATGGCGGTTCAGGCTATTGTGACCGCCTCTGTCATTTCCCCTTTCAGGAGTAAAACGCCTATGTCATCCCGTGGTTATGATCCCGACAGCCGTCGTCAGGCGCTGATTAAACGCATTGAAAGTGACATTCCGGATAGCGTTGCGCTGGCGTTAAAAGAGGATCTCGGGGGCGAGATCGACGCTGACCGCGATATCACCGCGCAGCTGTTACCCGCCGATACCCAGGCCGATGCGCAGGTCATCACCCGCGAAGCCGGTGTTTTCTGTGGTAAACGCTGGGTTGAAGAGGTGTTCATTCAGCTCGGCTCACACGCGACCCTGATCTGGCATGTCGAAGATGGTGATCAGATCGAGGCTGACCAGCTGCTGTTTGAAATCGAGGGGCCTGCCCGGCTGCTGCTGACCGCCGAGCGAACGGCGCTTAATTTTGTGCAGACGCTCTCAGGCGTTGCTACCGAAGTCAGCCGCTATGTCGCGCTGCTGGCGGGAAGCCAGACGCAACTGCTGGACACGCGTAAAACCCTGCCCGGACTGCGGACTGCGCTGAAATATGCCGTGTTGTGCGGCGGTGGCAGTAATCATCGGCTGGGCCTCTCTGACGCTTATCTCATCAAAGAGAACCATATTATTGCCAGCGGTTCGATTCGGCAGGCAGTAGAAAGAGCGCAATGGTTGCAGCCCGATGTGCCGGTTGAAGTTGAGGTGGAATCGCTGGAGGAGTTACGTCAGGCGCTGGAAGCGGAAGCCGATATCGTGATGCTGGATAACTTCAGCCTGGAAGCGATGCGTGCCGCCGTCGAACTTAATCAGGGTCGGGCGTTGCTGGAGGTCTCCGGTAACGTCACCGAAACTACCCTGCCACAGATCGCCCTGACCGGCGTGGACTATGTTTCGGTTGGCGCGCTGACCAAACATGTGCGGGCGCTGGATCTCTCGATGCGCTTTAAACAAAAATAGCCTGCCTCGCCGTCACTCAACACGGCGATTTTGCGACCCTGCTTCCGGCGCAGTTTCGACTGCGCTGTAAGTCTGAAATCTGTTCACATCACGCTTTCCAGTTTGCCCATCTCTGCCTGTCTTTTACTGCCCCCGATTTTTAACCTGTCGCCTTCTTAATACGGAGACGATGTGATGAATTATCAACGTGGATTTACGCTGGTTGAACTGATGATTGTGGTGGGTATTGTGGCAATCTTAAGTGCTATCGGCCTGCCCGCTTATCAAAATTATCTGCAGCGTGCTGCCCTTACTGACATGCTGCAAACCATGGTGCCCTATAAAACTGCTGTTGAGCTTTGCGCCATGGAGCGCGGCGGCCCGACGCAGTGCCAGGCCGGAGAAGCGGGTATTCCTGCTGCCAGGGGATCGCGCTATGTCTCGGGACTGAGCGTGACCAACGGGGTCATTACGCTGACCGGCCAGGAGAGCCTGAATGGCCTGAGCGTTGAAATGCTGCCGCTCTGGGACAGCAACGAGGGCGGCATCAGCTGGCAACGCAGCTGTACCAGCAGCAACAATAGCCTGCGTGACAATTGCCTGCAGCAGTTCCGCTTTGCGGATAAAGGAGCCAGCGATGAGCAAGCCTGATGAGGCGATCGCGGCATTATGTCAGCGCTATCGCGCCCTGGTTTTGCACCATGATGCCAGCCAGCTGCGTGTTGCCGTCGCGGAGAGCGTGCCGCCAGGGCTGGCTGAAGCCCTCCATTTTGCCAGCCAGTGTCAGATTGAGATTGAATGCTGGCCGCAGGCCCGGCTCGACCAGCTTCAGCACGCTGACACACCGCTGGTGGCGCGCGAAGAGGCACCAGCAGAATCAGCGATCGAAGCGACACAGCTGATCCTGCGTCAGGCGCTGGAGCGTCGCGCCTCCGATGTCCATATCGAACCCGGCCGTGATGGCCTGCGTGTGCGTCTGCGTATCGATGGTGTATTGCACCCTCTATCTTCCCTGCCCGCCACCCAGCCTGCTGCGCTGCTGGCGCGACTGAAGATCCTCGGCGGACTGGATATCGCCGAACGCCGGTTACCGCAGGATGGTCAGTTCAGTCTGGAGATCGCCGGTAAACCCGCCTCTTTTCGCCTGGCCACCTTACCCATCTACGGTGGTGAGAAAGCGGTGGTCCGGCTGTTGCAGAGTGAAAGCGCGGCGCTGTCGCTGGATAAGCTCGGCTTACCCGCCGCGCAGTTGCGCCTGTTCTGCGCCGCGCTGGCGCAGCCGCAGGGGCTGATTCTGGTCACCGGGCCTACCGGCAGCGGCAAGACGTTTACGCTCTATAGCGGACTCAGTGCCCTGAATACGCCGGAAAAAAATCTGTGCAGCGTTGAAGATCCGATTGAGATCCCCCTGCCCGGCGTTAATCAGACGCAGATCCATGCTAAAAATGGCCTCGATTTTAACCGCGTGCTGCGGGCGCTGCTGAGACAGGATCCAGATGTAATCATGGTAGGAGAGATCCGCGATGCTGAAACGGCGGAGATTGCGGTTAAAGCGGCACAGACCGGACATCTGGTGCTGTCAACGCTGCACACCAACTCCACCGCCGAGACCCTGACCCGGCTACGACAGATGGGTATTCCCGGTTATCTTCTGGGGTCGGCGCTGAAACTGATTGTTGCTCAGCGCCTGGTTCGACGCCTCTGTCCCCACTGCCGTCAGCCCGCTCAGGCGGTGGCGCACTATCCTGCGGAACTCTGGCCCGGTACCTTGCAAACCTGGCGAGCTCCCGGCTGCGACCACTGTTTTTCCGGCTATTTTGGCCGGCTGGCGCTGTTTGAACTGCTGCCGATCAATGCCAGGCTGCAAAATGCGATCGCCGCCGAAATGCCGCTGGAGAATTTGCTCAGCCTGGCGAAACAGCAGGGATTACGCACCCTGCTGGTTTCTGGCCTGGAAGCGGTAAGCCGGGGCGATACCTCGCTGGAAGAGATGCAACGGGTGATTGGGCTGGACGATGGCTGATGCGTCTTTATTTCGCTGGCAGGCGGTCGATAGCCAGGGCCAGTTAGTCAGTGGCCAGCTACTGGCTATCGACAGTGATAACCTGCTGCTGATGCTGGCGCAGCGCGATCTTCTGCCGGTGAGCTGGAAACGAGAAAAAGTGTGGCGTCAGAGGGAGTGGAAGTGGCAGCACAAAACCGATCTGATTCGTCAGCTGGCAACCCTACTCAAAGCGGGACTGCCGCTGGCAGAGAGTCTGGCTTTACTGGCTGAGGGCCATCCGCATGCAGGCTGGCGTGCTCTGATGCTCGCCCTGCATCATCGGGTACTCAGCGGTGCCCCTTTTTCGCAGGCTTTACGTGAATGGCCGCAGATTTTTCCGGCACTCTATCCGGCCCTGATGGAGGTGGGCGAACTGACCGGTCAGCTGGATACCTGTTGCAGTGAGCTGGCCCGGCAGCAGATCCGGCAACAGCAGTTATGGCATCAGGTGGCGAAGGCGCTGCGTTATCCTCTGTTCATTCTGCTGGTGGCGATTGCGGTCACCTGCGGCATGCTCCTGTTCGTTCTGCCAGAGTTCGTTGCCGTTTATGACTCCTTTGATGCCCCCCTGCCCGCCTTTACGGCAGCGGTAATGCAGTTATCTGCCGCGCTTCAGGAGTGGGGAGCTGTGTTAGCCATCGGCGTATCGCTGATGCTGGTGGCGTGGCATCAGTTACGACGACGCTCTGCGGGCTGGCAGCGCCGTGAGCAGGCGATTTTCCTGCGCATCCCGCTGCTTTCCGGGTTATGGCGTGGCACACAGCTGACGCAGATCTACACCATTCTGAATCTGACACAGCGCGCCGGGTTAACTTTGCTACAGGGACTGGCTGCCGTTGAAGTGACGCTCTCATCATTGCTATGGCGGGAAGCAATGGCCGGACTGCAGCAGCACATTGCTCAGGGGAATCCTCTGCATCAGGCGCTGATGCATCATCCGCTGTTCACACCATTATGCGGTCAGCTGGTTCGCGTCGGCGAAGAGGCGGGCGCGCTGGATTTAATGCTGGCTCGTCTGGCGGAATGGCATGAGGCAGAAACCCGTGAGCGCGCTGACACACTGGCTGCTTCGCTGGAACCGATGATGATGGTGGTGATTGGCGGCATTGTCGGCACGCTGGTGATTGCGATGTATCTGCCGGTGTTCGGGCTGGGTGATGCGATGCATTAAGGGGCGCAGGCTGCGCCCCGGATAACTATCGGTTGAAAACGCGGTTTTCCTGCTCATTAACCCGAATAAAGGTGGTGCGCTTGGTCAGCTCTTTCAGCCGCTCCGCCCCCACATAAGTGCAGGCGGAACGCAGTCCACCCAGGATATCGCGCGCGGTGTCAGCAACCGGGCCACGTAATGGCAGCTTCACCGTTTTACCTTCTGCTGCGCGATATTGCGCCACACCGCCAACGTGACGCTTCATCGCCGATTCGGAACTCATGCCGTAAAACAGCATAAAGCTTTCGCCATTCTCTTCGACCACCTGCCCTTCACACTCATCATGTGCCGCCAGCATGCCACCCAGCATCACGAAGTCGGCACCGCCGCCAAACGCTTTCGCAATATCGCCAGGCACTGAACAGCCGCCATCACTGACAATCTGTCCGCTTAAGCCATGCGCCGCATCGGCACATTCAATGACAGCGGAAAGCTGCGGATAGCCCACGCCGGTTTTCACCCGGGTTGTACAGACCGAACCCGGGCCAATGCCGACCTTAACGATATCCGCGCCAGAGAGAATCAGCTCTTCCACCATTTCGCCCGTTACCACGTTACCGGCGCAGATGGTTTTAGCCGGGAAGGTTTCACGGGCGCGCTGCAGAAAATCAACAAAATGCTGAGAGTAACCGTTGGCCACGTCGATACAGATAAACTGCAGATCGTCTGACAGCGCCATAATCGCGACCAGTTTATTGAGATCGGCCTCCGAGGTGCCGGTTGAAACCATCACATGTTTCAATACCGTCGCGGGGACGCGCTGAATAAACGCGCGCCACTCATCTACGCTGTAATGCTTATGGACTGCTGTAAGGATATTGAAGCTGGCCAGCGCCTCAGCCATTGAAAATGTGCCGACGGTATCCATGTTGGCGGCGATAATCGGTACGCCGCTCCAGCTCAGGCCCGAATGTCTGAAGGTAAAGCTGCGTTCCAGCTCAACCTGTGAGCGACTTTGCAGCGTGGAGCGTTTGGGGCGGATTAAGACATCTTTAAAGCCCAGTTTTAAATCTTCTTCAATACGCATAAACAGTGTCCTGGTAAGTGGCAATGAATCGTCGTTCACGAAGTAAGCACAGCTCCAGTGACGTTATGATACGCGCCTCTCGCTGCGCGACAAGACTGCGAATTTCACTTTATTTACGCTACAATCCGTTAAATTTAATTGTGCTTTATCGGTGTGATCTGACGCGCATTTTTGCGTTTTTTATACAGATCATTACCCTGAAGCCCTGTCGAAAAGAGAAGTCAGGTGAGAAACATGCCCTATATCGTCGCGCTTACAGGGGGGATCGGCAGTGGTAAAAGTACGATTGCCCAGGCATTCGCAGCGTCTGGCGTGGAAATTATTGATGCTGACCTGATAGCACGTGAAGTTGTCGAACCCGGCACACCCGCTTTGCAGGCCATTCAGGCGCGCTATGGCACGTCGATAGTGACTGATGAGGGGAAGCTTGATCGTAGCCGGCTTCGCGACATTATTTTTCAGCAGCCGGAAGAAAAAAGCTGGTTAAACGCGCTGCTGCATCCACTGATTAATGCCCGGACGCGTCAATTGATCGCCGAAGCCACCACACCTTATGTGCTCTGGGTGGTGCCGCTACTGGTGGAAAATCAGTTACAGCACCAGGCTGATCGGGTACTGGTGGTGGATGTCGATGAGGCAACGCAGTTAGCGCGCACCCGGCAGCGTGATCATCTTTCCGTCGCGCAGGCGAAACGCATTCTTGCCGCACAGGCGACGCGCCAGCAGCGCCTCGCCTGTGCCGATGACATTATTGATAACAGTGGCGAGCCCGACGACGCCTTGCCGCAGGTTGCCGAACTCCATCAGCGCTATCTCAGGCTGGCGGCAACGAAACAGGATTAATACCATGAGCACACCCGTTCTGTTTGAACACCCACTGAATGAAAAAATGCGAACCTGGTTACGGGTTGAGTTTTTGATCAATCAGTTAGATGAAATTGTCCCACTGGATAAAACCGTTAATGCGCTGACCTTTTTTCGCCTGATTAGCGAGCTGCTCGACATTTTTGAGCGTGGCGATATGCGTACTGAATTGTTAAAAGAGCTGGAGCGTCAGCAGCAAAAGTTACGTGCATGGGCTGATGTGCCAGGTGTTGATATGACGCTGGTTAATGCCCTGCGCGATAAACTCAAAATTCAGTCGACGCAGTTAATGAATGCCCCACGTATGGGCCAGCAACTCCGCGAGGACCGTCTGATTGCCCTGGTGCGGCAGCGCCTGAGCATCCCTGGTGGATGCTGCAGCTTTGATTTGCCGGGCCTGCACATCTGGCTCCATCTGCCGCAGGAAGCACGCGATGCGCAGGTCGAAGCCTGGATGCTGACGCTGGAGCCACTGCATCATGCGCTGGCGATGATACTGGATCTGATCCGCCAGTCCGGCGCGTTTCATGTGCAGACCAGCCTTAATGGTTTTTATCAGGATAATGCCGAAGGCGCCGATCTGTTGCGACTGCAGTTGTCGCTGGAGGATGCGCTCTATCCACAGGTGTCCGGACATAAAAGCCGCTACGCCATTCGTTTTATGCCGCTTGATAGTGAGCGTGGTGAAGTTCCGGCCCGCCTTAATTTTCAACTGGCCTGTTGTTAGAGGTAAAAATGCAGCAAGAAGTGATGACCGTTGCCTGTCCGCAGTGCGGCAAAGATGTGATCTGGGATGAACTCAGCCCGTGGCGCCCCTTTTGCAGTAAGCGCTGCCAGCTCATTGATTTAGGTGAGTGGGCCGCAGAAGAGAAACGCATTCCCAGCCGCGACGATATGAACGACAGTGACAACTGGAGTGAAGAAGATCGCTGATAGCCGAACCGGATGGGGCACGCTGCCCCATCCGCTCAGAGTTCGCCGGCGATCAGACGCGCAATCAGCTGATGATTCGCGGGCGGAAACTCTTCCGCGACCAATGCATGCTGATCAACCCAACGCTGCGGCTGACCCTCTTTGCCCCACGGCTCTCCTTTCCACCCTTCGACCAGAAAGAAATGCAGCGTCACGCGCAGATCGTCATAACTGTGGTCTGCATGACCAATCGGGCGTGCCTCGGTGACCTCAATCCCGGTCTCTTCCTGAAGTTCCCTTATCAATCCCTGTTCGGCGCTTTCGCCCGCTTCAATCTTACCGCCAGGAAACTCCCACTTGTTCGCCATGTAAGAGGTCGCCGCGCGCTGGGCAAGGAAAATTTGTTTACTGGCATTGCGAATGATGCCAACTGCAACCTGCAGGTGCTTCATGGAGACTATCCGGTAGTAATGGGTGAATGAAGCCTGATTTTAGAGCATGCCGTAGCGGATGTTAACCGCTTTAGCTCAGCGGAGTCGCTGTTGCCTAGGTGGCAGAGAACATAAAAAAAGGAGCCAGCGGCTCCTTTTTTATTAGCATTCAGTCTCAGGCGATACGGCCATGACACTGCTTGTACTTTTTACCGGAACCACATGGGCAGGGATCGTTGCGGCCGACTTTGCGTTCACCACTCTGCTCCGCCACAGGCTCTGCTGCTGCCAGCAGATCCTCTTCAACATGGCTCAGCTGCTGTTGCTGTGCCAGACGTTCAGCTTCTTCGCGACGTTGTTGCTCCATCGCTTCAACTTCTTCTGGCATGCGCACCTGGACTTTGCTCAGCGTACTGATCACTTCATATTTCAGTGATTCAAGCATCGCGGCAAACATGGCGAAGGATTCACGCTTGTACTCCTGCTTCGGATCTTTCTGCGCATAGCCGCGCAGATGGATGCCCTGACGCAGATAGTCCATCGCGGCCAGATGCTCTTTCCACAGCGAATCCAGCGTCTGAAGCATCACGCCTTTTTCGAAGTTGCGCATCATCTCTGCGCCAACGATCTCTTCTTTCTCAGCGTAGCTTTCCATAGCATGGGTCATGATGCGCTCACGCAGCACTTCTTCATGCAGATCGGGCTCTTTATCCAGCCACTCTGCAATCGGCAGGTTCAGATCGAAGTCAGTGCGCAGACGCTCTTCCAGGCCTGGCACGTCCCACATCTCCTCCAGCGACTGCGGCGGAATGTAAGTATCGATGGTGACTTTGTAGACGTCGTGGCGAATACTGTTGATGGTTTCGCTAACGTCAGACACATCCAGCAGCTCATTACGCTGACTGTAGATCGCGCGACGCTGGTCATTAGCCACATCATCATATTCCAGCAGCTGCTTACGAATATCGAAGTTACGGCTTTCAACTTTGCGCTGGGCATTGGCAATCGCTTTGGTGACCCACGGATGCTCAATCGCTTCGCCTGGCTTCATGCCCAGTTTACGCATCATATTCGAGACGCGGTCTGAGGCAAAAATACGCATCAGCGCATCTTCCATCGACAGGTAGAAGCGAGAAGAACCGGCGTCACCCTGACGACCTGCACGACCACGCAGCTGGTTGTCGATACGACGCGATTCGTGACGCTCAGTACCGACGATGTGTAAACCACCTGACGCCAGAACCGCATCATGACGAATCTGCCATGCCGCTTTAATCTCTTCGATTTGCGCTTCAGTTGGCTCTTCCAGTTCGGCCACTTCAGCGTGCCAGCTGCCGCCCAGCATAATATCTGTACCACGTCCGGCCATGTTGGTGGCGATAGTGACCGCACCCGGCTGACCGGCCTGCGCAACTATATCCGCTTCGCGGGCGTGGAATTTGGCGTTCAGAACGTTATGTTTGATACCGGCACGGGTCAGTTCGTTAGAGACCACTTCTGATTTCTCAATCGAGATGGTTCCCACCAGCACCGGCTGACCATTGGCGGTGCGCTCACGGATATCTTCGATAATGGCATCGATCTTCTCTTTCTCGGTCATGTAGACCAGGTCAGCCAGATCTTTACGCACCATCGGACGGTTAGTCGGCACGACAATGGTGTCGAGCTTATAAATGGAGCTGAATTCAAATGCTTCGGTATCAGCGGTACCGGTCATACCGGCCAGCTTCTCGTAAATACGGAAGTAGTTCTGGAAGGTGATAGAGGCCAGCGTCTGGTTCTCGTTCTGGATCTCAACGCCTTCTTTCGCTTCAATCGCCTGATGCAGACCATCAGACCAGCGACGACCCTGCATGGTACGGCCGGTGTGTTCATCAACAATCACCACTTCGCCATCTTTCACGATGTAATCAACATCGCGGGTAAAGAGTGCGTGCGCACGCAGCGCCGCAGTGACGTGGTGCATCAGCATGATGTTGGTCGGAGAGTAGAGTGACTCGCCCGCTTCCATGATGCCCTCGCTGACCAGCAGCTCTTCCACTTTGACCAGACCGCGCTCAGACATGTGAGCCTGACGCGCTTTTTCATCGACCCAGAAGTCGCCTTCACCCTGATGGGTTTCGGTATCTTCTTTATCCTGGCGCACCAGATGAGGGATGATCTTGTTCACTTTGGTGTAAAGCTCAGAACTGTCTTCTGCCGGACCAGAGATGATCAGCGGCGTACGCGCTTCATCGATCAGGATGGAGTCGACCTCATCCACTAGCGCATAGTGCAGTTTACGCTGTACACGCTCTTCCGGGCTGAAAGCCATGTTGTCGCGCAGGTAGTCGAAGCCATATTCGTTGTTGGTGCCGTAGGTGATGTCCGCTGCGTAAGCTTCACGCTTTGCCACCGCCGGCAGGCCCGACATGTTGATACCAATGGTTAAACCCAGGAACTCAAACAGCGGACGGTTGTTTTCCGCATCACGCTGTGCCAGATAGTCGTTGACGGTAACCACGTGAACGCCTTTGCCGGACAGCGCATTCAGATAGGCTGGCAGCGTTGCGGTCAGCGTTTTACCTTCACCGGTTCGCATCTCAGCGATGCAGCGATCGTTCAGCACCATGCCGCCGATCAGCTGCACGTCGAAGTGACGCATCCCGAACACGCGTTTACTCGCTTCACGCACGGTTGCGAACGCTTCCGGGATCAGGCTTTCCAGCGATTCACCTTTTTTCAGGCGTTCGCGGAACAGATCCGTTTTAGCTTTCAGTTCATCATCAGAGAGCTTCTCAAAATCGGGCTCCATCTTATTGATGACGTCCACCACTTTACGCATACGACGCAGGGTACGATCGTTACTGCTACCAAAAACCTTGGTTAATATTTTGCTTAACATAATAAATATATTCTCAATTCAGCCGGAGCATTCCGGACTGCGAAATCTAAACAGAGTGAATAAAACCAAAAATATTAGCAGAACAATCGGGCGGGTCCGGCGCGAATGCCATGCACGCTGGCATGCCACTCTACCCATGAACGGGTAACGGCCGTGAAAAGAGGCGGCGTAGAGATCTGCTGCGGTGCAGTGTGCAGCGCAGAATGTGATGTCAGTAAACTATGCAGTGAGTCGATCAGCGCCAGCTTTTGTGCCGCCAGCGGTAATGTCTGTTGCTCCGCCTGCGCCTGGGGCGCCAGCGTGAAAGAGAGATGACGAATAACGGTGCGGATGGCGTGCTGATGCCAGTAATCCACGCTGAAGCTCGGGCGTCGGGACGCTTCCTGCAGCCGGATCAGGTGATCAAAGCGTGTGGCACTGCCAAGAAAGAGACTGCTGGCCGGAGATTCAGACGACGCGTTGAGTTCGGAGCTTTGCGCACAGGCTGGCAGGCCAAAGCTGGCCGCTACCATCCCTAACAGGAGATGAGGCCAGAAGTAGCGTCTACCTAATTGTCGCCAGCGCAGAAGAATCCCAATCACAACCTTTCCATCGCGCATGCTCTGTTGCGCTCTTGTATTCTGGTACCCGCCGCGAGCCGCAACGGATTTCGGCCTGTAAAAGCGCCACAGATAGTATCATTAATGTGGGGCATCCACACCTGGGATTAAAGTGATGGCGAGAGAAAACACGTGTGATTGTTCAGCAAATCAGCAGAACAGACAACGCTTTGCGAGCGAGGTCGCAGTCATCAGGCGTGTGATAAGAGGCAATAAAAAACGGCTGGCGCCGCTGACCGGAGAGGGTGTCAGCATAACCAGCCGTTTCACGTTCCGGGGTAATTAAGCCAGAACCAGATTCGGTGCTTTGAATGCCAGCGGCAGTTCAGCTTCGTCTTCGAAGGTTGCCCATTCCCAGGCTTCCTGCTTAGCCAGAACCGCTTGCAGCAGCTTGTTGTTCAGCGCGTGGCCCGATTTGAACGCAGTGAATGCGCCAATGATGTTGTGACCACACATAAACAAGTCGCCAATCGCGTCCAGCATTTTGTGACGCACAAACTCGTCCTCAAAACGCAGGCCTTCTTCATTCAGTACGCGGAAATCATCCAGACCTATCGCACAATCTAAGCTACCGCCCAGGCACAGGCCTTTAGACTGCAGATATTCGATTTCACGCATAAAGCCAAATGTACGCGCCCGGCTGATTTGACGAACAAAGGCGTCAGCAGAGAAGTTCATCGCATAACGCTGTGAGCTGGAATCGATAGCCGGGTGTTTGAAGTCGATGGTGAAATCAAGCGAGAAGCCGTTAAACGGTTTGATCTCGGCCCATTTGTCACCCTCTTCCACACGCACGGTCTGCTTAACACGCACAAATTTCTTCGCGCTGTTGAGCTGCTCGATGCCCGCATCCATCAGCAGATAGATAAACGGTGCTGCGCTGCCATCCATGATCGGGATTTCTGGCGCATCGACTTCAACAATAATGTTGTCGATACCCAGACCCGCCAGGGCGGCATTGAGGTGTTCAACCGTTGAAATACGCACGCCTTCATCATTCACCAGGCAGGTACTCAGCATGGTGTCGCGCACGTATTTTGCATCAGCCGGAAAATCTACCGGTGGATTCAAGTCGGTGCGACGATAGATGACCCCGGTATTAGCCGACGCAGGGCGTAATGTCAGGGTGACTTTTTTGCCGGTATGTAAACCGACACCAGTCGCCTGAACAATACGTTTTAATGTCCTTTGTTTGATCATCGTATTATCTCGCAATATCACCTGTCCGACCGCCAGTATACTTTACCAGCGGACAGAGACTTTAGCACAAAGAGCGGAGAATCCCAATTATAGGGTTAATCCTAATCGGCCTGCTTACGTAAAAAGGCCGGAATATCAAGATAATCGGGCTCTTTGTTCGACTGCGCAGCCTGGTCGTTAACGACTTTGGCAGCAGGTTTCTGCTCCTGCGGCAGCGGTGACATACCGTGCTGCTGATAGCGATGATCCATCACTGGCTGACTGGCTGGCTTGTTGGTTACCAGGGTGATTTCAGGACGCTTGTCCATGCCGATACCGGTTGCCACCACGGTGACGCGCAGTTCGTCATTCATTTCCGGATCCAGTGAAGTACCGATCACGACGGTCGCGTTGTCAGAGGCGAAGGCGCGGATAGTGTTACCCACGGTCTCGAACTCATCCAGACGCAGGTCGAAGCCCGCCGTAATGTTGACCAGCACGCCACGCGCACCAGAAAGGTCGATATCTTCCAGCAGTGGGCTGGAGATCGCCATTTCAGCCGCTTCTTCCGCACGATCTTCACCGCACGCGACGCCTGAACCCATCATCGCATAGCCCATTTCGGACATGACGGTACGCACGTCAGCAAAGTCGACGTTCATCAGGCCAGGACGGGTGATCAGCTCAGCGATACCCTGAACGGCGCCTTTCAGCACGTCATTAGCTGCACCAAACGCATCCAGCAGAGAGATACCACGGCCCAGCACTTTCAGCAGCTTGTCGTTTGGAATGGTGATCAGTGAATCGACATGCTTAGAGAGTTCGGCGATCCCCTGCTCGGCAAACGCCATGCGCTTTTTGCCTTCGAAGTTGAACGGCTTGGTGACAACCGCCACCGTCAGGATACCCAGCTCCTTAGCCACTTCAGCCACGACAGGCGCTGCACCGGTACCGGTACCGCCGCCCATACCTGCTGCGATGAAGACCATGTCTGCCCCTTCCAGCGCAGAACGCAGTGCTTCGCGATCTTCTTCTGCAGAGTTACGGCCCACTTCCGGGTTCGCACCCGCACCCAGACCTTTGGTAATGTTATTACCGATCTGAATGGTCTGGCCGACAGCTGTTTTACGCAGCGCTTGCGCGTCGGTATTCACAGCAAAGAATTCCACACCTTCGATACGCTCGCGTACCATGTGCTCTACGGCGTTACCGCCGCCGCCACCGACGCCGATGACTTTAATCACCGCGTCGTTGGTTAATTCCATAGGTTCAAACATGATTTCTCTCCGTTATGTGCCTGTCGCCTGGAGATCACTAAAGAAAACAGCATGATCCCCTTTCACAAAAATTAAAACTCTTTTTTTAACCAACTGTTAATACGCTTGAACCAGTTACCTACTGAGACCCGTTTTTCGGTCTCTGCATCACCGTTCATGTGCGACTCTTTGCCGTAATGCAACAGTCCCACGGCAGTGGAGTAGTACGATTCCTGCGCATAGTCAGTCAGGCCGGTAATATTCAGCGGCTGTCCGATACGCACCTGCGTATGGAATACGCGTTGCGCACAGGCCGCCAGTCCTTCGATTTGCGCTGCACCACCGGTCAGGACAATGCCTGCGGCTAAGTGATGCTTCACGCCCTGCTGACGCAGTTGTTCCTGTAACTGCAGAATCTCGTCATTGACCAGATTCAAAAGTTCGGTGTAACGCGGCTCAATCACTTCAGCCAGCGTCTGACGTTGCAGGCTACGTGGTGGACGTCCGCCCACACTCGGCACCTCAACGTTCTCGTCTTTGCCGACAATCGAGCCCAGCGCGCAACCATGGCGCACTTTAATCGCCTCAGCATCCGTTGGTGGTGTGCCAAACGCATAGGCGATGTCGCTGGTAACGACGTTGCCTGCATACGGAATAACCTTAGTGTGCCGTAAAGCGCCGCCGGTATATACGGCTATGTCCATTGTACCGCCACCAATATCGACAACACACACGCCCAGCTCACGTTCGTCTTCAGTCAGAACGGCAAAACTGGAGGCGAGACCGGCAAAAATCAGCTGATCCACTTTCAGCCCGCAACGTTCAACGGCTTTAACGATGTTCTTCGCCATATCGTTGTGGCAGGTGATCAGATGCACTTTCGCCTGCATACGCACGCCGGAAAGCCCGACCGGATTTTTAATCCCTTCCTGATAGTCGATGGCGTATTCCTGAGGAATGACGTGCAGGATGCGATGCTCGTCACGTACTCTCACCGATTTGGCGGTATGTACGACGTTCTCTACATCATCCTGAGTCACTTCCTCTTCGGAAATCGGAACCATCCCGATTTCGTTCTGACAACTAATATGTTTGCCCGATAAAGCAAGGTAGACGGAGGAGATCTGGCAATCTGCCATCAGCTCAGCCTGATCGATGGCGCGCTGAACGCATTTCACCACCGACTCAAGGTCGTTTACGCCACCTTTATCCATACCGCGGGAAGGGCAGCTGCCCACCCCAATAATGTTGACCATACCATCGGGCAGAACTTCCCCAACCAGGGCGGCAACCTTCGCAGTGCCGATTTCGAGTCCAACTACCAGTTTTCTGTCCGTTGCCTTGATCATTGTTGTTTAGCCTGTGCCTGGTTCTGTTGCTGATTACTGTCCTGTGGCTCCATCACGATCGGTGTCCAGCCAACAGAAGCGCCAGAGTCGTATCGTAAATCCACGTAGCTGATACGTTTGCTCTCGTTCTGACCTTGCTGTTGCAGCACCGGGTAGAGCTCAATAAAGCGATTCAGTCGTTTCATGGTGTCGCTGCGGCCCAGTTCGATACGAACATCGTCGCTGGTGACCAGCTGCCATGAACGCCGCGCCGTCATCGACGCCACCTTCAGAGTAAACTTCCGGGCTTTCAGCACATCATCCATGCTGTGATAGCCCGCCAGGACCTCTTTCTCACTCCCTTCCGGCCCGTACAACATCGGCATTGTCTCTTTGCCGACATGACTGGCGGGTACGCTGAAGGAGACACCCTCAGCATCCACCATGTGCAAATCGTTCCAGCGCGCCACCGGTGTGTACTCCACAAGGTGGATCTTCAGTTCGTCCGGCCACTGCTTACGTACGCTGACCTGCTTAATCCAGGGCAGCCGCTCAATCTGCTGCTGCAGGATGTCCACGTCCTGAGACATAAACGTACCAGGCGGACCCAGCGACAAAATCGCCTGACGAATATCATCGTGTGTGGTGTAGTGCGTCTGTCCTGTCACCACCAGTTTTGACAATGGCAGCCGGGACGCATCGTTCATCCACTTCAGTACCACCAGCCCGCCGGCAACCATAATCCCGATGACGATCAGCAGAAAAATAATGCCGAACAGTCGGGCACCGTTACTGCGTCCAGTGCGAATACGCTCCTGCGGTTCACGGTTTCGAACTCTCATCGCCGCCTGTGACATATCAGTCGGCCAGCTCCAGAATATGGGCAACCAGCTGCGGGAAGCTCATGCCCGCCTGTTTCGCTGCCATTGGTACCAGACTGTGGCTGGTCATGCCCGGTGAGGTATTGGCTTCCAGTAACTGAAAGCGCCCTTCCCCATCGGTCATTACATCAACCCGTCCCCAGCCGCGACATCCCAGCGCACGCCAGGCCGCCAGTACCAGCTGCTGTAATTCCGCTTCACGTTCAGCGCTTAAATCGGCCGGACAGACGTACTGAGTATCGTCAGAAATGTATTTAGCTTCATAGTCATAGAACTCGCTGGCGCTCTTTATTTCAATCGAGGGCAGAATACGATCGCCCACAATCGCGACGGTGTACTCCGCGCCGCTAAGAAACGCTTCGACCAGCACGTCATTGTCGTGCTTAAACGCCATGTCCAGAGCCGCCGGCAGCGCGCTCAGATCGTTAACCCGACTGATGCCCACGCTGGAGCCTTCACAGGCTGGCTTCACAAATAGTGGCAGGCCAAGCGCCGCAATTGCCGCGTTGTTTTCTGCGTCCAGACCGGCATCAAACTGCTGACGCGTCAGCCAGACAAACTTTCCTGACGGTAAACCACGTCCCTGCCACAGCAGCTTGGTGCGCAGCTTATCCATGGTCACGGCCGATGCCATCACGCCGCTGCCGGTGTACGGCAGTTGCAGGAACTCCAGCACCGCCTGCAGCGTGCCATCTTCTCCGCCCCGGCCATGCAGTGCGATAAAGGCTTTGGTAAAGCCCTGCTCTTTCAGCGTCAGCACAGAGACATCACGGGTATCGATGCCATGCGCATCAATGCCCATTTCCCGTAATCCGGCGAGGACGGCCTGACCTGAGTTCAGCGAAACCTCGCGCTCTGCCGAGGTGCCACCCATTAATACTGCAACTTTATCCGCCATGACGATCCTCCGCTTTGCGTTCCGGCTGGAGCTTAGTGTCAGCCAGCTTGCGGGCAACCTTGCCGACGTTACCGGCTCCCTGCACCAGAATCAGGTCATTGCCTGACAGCAGCGGTGCCAGCATCTCTGGCAGCGCGTCATGTTCCGGCACCAGAATCGGATCCACCTTGCCGCGATTACGAATCGCACGGCACAGCGACCGGCTGTCAGCACCCGGAATAGCGGTTTCACCGGCAGAGTAAACATCCAGCATCAGCAACACATCCACATGCGACAGTACGTTGGCGAAATCATCAAACAGATCGCGGGTTCGGCTGTAACGGTGCGGCTGAAACACCATCACCAGTTTTTTATCCGGCCAGCCTGCGCGCGCGGCTTTAATTGTCGCGTCCACTTCGGTGGGATGATGACCGTAATCATCAACCAGCATCGCGGTGCCCGGCTGTCCGTTGACCGGCTCTGTCGGGAATTCACCCAGCAGATCAAAGCGACGGCCCGTGCCCTGGAAACTCTCCAGCGCAGCCAGGATAGCATTGTCTTCAATGCCCTCTTCACTGGCGACGGCGACGGCGGCTGCCGCATTCAGGGCGTTGTGGCGACCCGGCGCGTTCAGCGTAATCTGCAGCGGTGCTTTATCCTGACGGATCAAGGTGAAATGCCCCTGCGCGCCACTCTGTTCATAATTTTCAATGCGCAGGTCAGCATCATCACTGAAACCGTACGTGGTGATATGGCGTCCCACGCGTGGGATCAGGTCACGAATAACCGCATCATCCACACACATCACCGCACGGCCGTAAAACGGCAGGTTGTGCAGGAAGTTAATAAACGTCTGCTTCAGGTTCTCAAAATCGCCCTGATAGGTGTCCATATGGTCAGCTTCGATGTTGGTCACAATCGCCACCATCGGTTGCAGATGCAGGAACGACGCATCGCTCTCATCCGCTTCAGCAATCAGATACCGGCTGTGACCCAGACGGGCATGGGTGCCTGCTGCTTTGACCAGTCCGCCGTTAACAAAAGTCGGATCGAGACCCGCTTCCGCATAAATACTCGACACCATCGCCGTGGTGGTCGTTTTGCCATGGGTACCCGCAACGGCGATGCCGTGACGAAAACGCATCAGCTCAGCCAGCATCTCCGCGCGACGGATCACCGGGATACGCTGTTCACGTGCCGCCACCAGTTCGGGGTTATCCTGCGAAACGGCGCTGGAAACCACCACCACGCTGGCATCGGTCACGTTTTCGGGGCGATGGTTAAAATAAATGGTGGCACCCAGCGCAATCAGGTTCTGCGTCACCGGGTTAGGGGCCAGATCTGAACCGCTGATATGGTAGCCTTCATTTGCTAACACTTCGGCAATACCGCCCATGCCAGCACCGCCGATGCCGACAAAGTGGATGTGCCGGACGCGACGCATCTCGGGCACGATAGAACGCAGTTTTGCCAATTGTTGTGTATTCATCGCTCTCAGTTACCTGCTATTTCAGTTTGTACCCAGTCCGGGTACAGGCCAGACGCGCTGACCGGAATGATTACTTTGCGGCGCGAGCCACTTCCTGAGCGACCCGTTCAGTCGCATCGGGGATCGCCACCTGACGGGCCTGCTCAGCCATCGTCAGCAGTGTTGCGCGATCCCAGTGGCGTAGCTGATCCGCTACAGCCTCCGCAGTAAATTGCGGCTGCTCAAAAATTCTGGCGGCGCCCGCTTTCTCCAGCGGCAGCGCGTTCCAGTACTGCTGGCGATCTTTGTGCTGAAATGGCACGAAAATCGCCGGTAAGCCAGCGGCAGCGACTTCGCTCACGGTTAACGCGCCGGAGCGGCACACCACCACATCAGCCCAGGCGTAGGCGGCAGCCATGTCATCAATAAACTCGCTCACCTTGTGCTGCGTCTGCCCGACCTGCTGATAAGCTTTCTCTGTTTCGGGCAACGACCCTTTACCGGTCTGATGCCACAGGGTGATCTCATCACCCACCAGCGCGGCAACCTGCGGCAGCGTCTGGTTCAGTATCCGCGCACCCTGACTGCCACCGATCACCAGCACCCGTATCGGGCCATGACGATCTGCCAGACGTTGCGCGGGTAAAGGCAGTGCCAGTACATCAGTGCGAACCGGATTTCCCACCACATCGGCGGCCGGAAACGCGCCCGGAAACGCCTGCAATACTTTCGTAGCGATTTTCGCCAGCCATTTGTTGGTCAGCCCGGCAATACCGTTCTGCTCATGCAGCACCACCGGAATACCGCAGCTCCAGGCCGCTAAGCCGCCAGGACCGGAAACGTAGCCACCCATGCCCAGCACGACATCCGGCTGCCAGGCTTTCATGATGCGACGGGCCTGACGCCATGCATTAAAGATGCGCAGCGGTGCCAGCAGCAACGCCTTCATGCCTTTACCGCGTAATCCGCTGATGCGGATGAAGTCGATGTCGATGCCGTGCTTTGGCACCAGATCGGCTTCCATACGGTCGGCAGTGCCTAACCAGCGGACCTGCCAGCCCTGTTCCATCAGATGATGGGCGACAGCCAGACCGGGAAAGACATGTCCGCCGGTTCCGCCTGCCATCACCATCAATCGCTTACCGCTCATCGACCACCTCGGGTAAACGCCTGCGCTTTCGCCAGGCGCGTTTCATAATCTATGCGTAATAAAAAGACGATGGCAGTCGACATAATGATCAGACTTGACCCACCGTAACTGATCAGCGGTAAGGTCAGACCTTTGGTCGGTAACATACCGGCTGCTGCACCGACGTTAACCAGCGCCTGGAAGCTAAACCAGACTCCGATTGAACAGGCTAAAAAGCCGGAAAAACGCTGATCCAGTTCCAGAGCACGACGGCCAATCGACATCGCACGAAAAGCGACGAAGAATACCATTAAAAGTGCCATTACCACACCGACGTAGCCGAGTTCTTCCCCGATGATGGCGAAAATAAAGTCGGTATGCGCTTCGGGCAGATATTCCAGCTTTTGCACGGAGTTACCGAGCCCCTGGCCCCAGAATTCCCCGCGACCAAATGCCATCAGTGACTGGGTCAGCTGGTAGCCACTACCAAAGGGATCTTCCCACGGGTTCCAGAACGAGGTCACACGGCGCATACGGTAGGGTTCTGCAATGATCAGCAGGATCACCGCAAAGATGCCGGAACCGATGATTGCCAGAAACTGCCACAGTTTGGCCCCCGCCAGGAACAGCATCGCCAGAGTCGTCACAAACAGCACAACCACCGTACCGAGATCCGGCTGCGCCAGCAGTAACACGGCCAGCACCACCATCACGCCCATCGGCTTACAGAAACCCCAGAAGTTGTTACGCACCTCTTCCACTTTGCGCACCAGATAACTGGCGAGATAGCAGAACAGAGAGAGCTTCGACAGCTCTGCAGGCTGAATACGCAGCGGACCCAGCGCGATCCAGCGCGATGCACCGTTAACCGAGCTACCGACTACCAGAACAATCAGCAGCATCGCGACCGTGACCATCAGCATCACGTTGCTGTAGCGCTGCCAGAAATCCATCGGCACCCGCAGCGTGACCAGCGCCATACATACAGCCAGCACGATGTAGAAGGCATCGCGCTTGGCAAAATAAAAGAGATCGTCATTCAGACGCTGACCCACCGGCATTGAAGCCGACGTCACCATCACGAAACCAATCACCGCCAGGCCCAGCGTCAGCCATAGCAGTGTGCGGTCATAGAGCACCAGCGAAGAGTCATCACTTTCGCGTGCGCCCATGACCCAGTCTTTCAGGCGTCCTGAGAAATATCCCGCCAGTCCGGCGCCAGGAATACGCATCAGCTCAGCTCCTTCGCCAGTTGCGCGAACTGCTCACCGCGCTGCTCAAAGTTTCGGAACTGGTCAAGGCTGGCACAGGCTGGCGACAGGAGAACCATATCGCCTGCTTTAACCTGCGGCGCAATCTGCTCCATCGCCTGGCGCATGGTCTCAGTGCGCACGGCGATCTCCGGACGCAGCGCCGCCAGCGCATCGCCATCGCGACCAAAGCAGTAAAGGCGCACATTGTCGCCCTGCAGCCAGGGGATCAGCGGCGTAAAATCGGCCGACTTGCCATCACCGCCCATCAGCAGCCACAGCGTTCCCTTCACCTGCAGGCCATTCAGCGCTGCTTCGGTGCTGCCGACGTTGGTGGCTTTGGAGTCATTGATCCAGCGCACGCCCTGATGCTCATGAACCAGCTGGAAGCGATGCGCCAGACCGTTAAAGTGCGTTAAGGCGGCCAGACTGGAGGCGCGTGGCAGACCCACCGCATCGGCCAGCGCCAGCGCAGCCAGCGCATTGGTGTAGTTGTGCTGTCCCACCATCTTCATTTCAGCCGTGTTCAGAACTTTCTCGCCTTTCACCCGCAGCCAGATACTGCCCTGCTGCTTGTTAAGGTGGTAGTCCCCGAAATCGACACCAAAGCTGACGCAGCGGGTGTCCGCGCCGCGTACCGGCATCGTCAGGGCATCATCGGCGTTAACGATGCAGACCTGTGCATTTTCATAGACCCGCAGCTTAGCAGCGCGATACTGCTGCATACCCAGCGGATAGCGATCCATATGATCTTCGCTGACGTTAAGTATGGTTGCCGCCGCGGCTTTCAGACTGTGCGTGGTCTCCAGTTGGAAACTGGAGAGTTCCAGTACATAGAGTTGCGCCGGTGACTGCAGCAGACTCAGCGCGGGAAGACCAATATTGCCGCCGACGCCCACCTGCCAGCCTGCGGCTTTCGCCATTTCACCCACCAGCGTAGTCACCGTGCTTTTACCGTTGGAGCCGGTGATCGCCACGATCGGCGCCTGCGCCTCGCGGCAAAAGAGCTCAATGTCACCGACAATTTCAATGCCGGCTTCGACGGCTTCGCTGAGAATCGGATGCGCCAGCGCGACGCCAGGGCTGGCAACAATCAGATCGGCCGCCAGCAGCCAGTCGCCGTTGATGCCGCCCAGATGGCGTTCAACCTGCCCGGGCAATTTATCCAGCCCCGGCGGCGAGACACGGGTGTCCATCACGCGAGGCGTTACGCCCTGCGCTAAAAAGAAATCAACACAGGAGAGCCCGGTGAGGCCCAGCCCGATGATGACGACTTTTCTACCCCGATAGTCAGCCATGATTAACGCACCTTCAGCGTGGCCAGGCCAATCAGCACCAGCATTAGCGAAATAATCCAGAAGCGCACAATGACGCGCGGTTCCGGCCAGCCCTTAAGTTCATAGTGGTGATGGATCGGCGCCATGCGGAAAATACGCTGGCCGCGCAACTTAAACGATCCCACCTGCAGGATCACCGACAGCGTTTCAACCACAAACACGCCACCCATGATCACCAGTAAAAATTCCTGACGCAGCAACACCGCAATGGTGCCCAGCGCGCCGCCCAGTGCCAGCGAACCCACGTCGCCCATAAAGACCTGAGCCGGATAGGTGTTGAACCACAGGAAGCCCAGCCCTGCCCCGACAATGGCGGTACAGACAATCACCAGCTCACCGGCGTGACGCAGATAGGGAATATGCAGATATTCAGCAAACTTCACGTTACCGGTGGCCCAGGCAACCAGCGCAAAGCCCGCGGCGACAAAGACGGTTGGCATAATCGCCAGCCCATCCAGGCCATCGGTCAGATTGACCGCATTACCCGTTCCGACAATCACAAAGTAAGCCAGCAGCACATAAAACAGACCTAGCTGCGGCATGATGTCTTTGAAAAAGGGCACGACCAGTTGGGTCGCGGGGGTATCTTTACCCGCCGCATAGAGCCCGAACGCGACGCCCAGCGAAATCACCGACATCCAGAAATATTTCCAGCGGGCGATCAGGCCTTTGGTGTCTTTGCGTACCACTTTGCGGTAGTCATCGACAAAGCCGATGATGCCAAAGCCGATTAACACGAACAGCACGCACCAGACATAAGGATTCGACGGATATGCCCACATCAGCACCGAAATGGTGATGGAGGTCAGAATCATGATGCCGCCCATGGTCGGCGTGCCGCGCTTACTGAAATGCGATTCCGGGCCATCGTTACGGACGACCTGGCCAATCTGTAATTTCTGCAGCCAGGCGATCAGGCGCGGCCCCATCCAGAGAGAGATGAATAACGCGGTCAGCAGGCTGACAATGGCGCGAAACGTCAGATAGGAAAAGACGTTAAATCCCGAATAAAAAGCGACCAGATGCTCGGCCAGCCAAACTAACATGTTCCTTTCTCCTTTAAGCTCTGTACTACCTGCTCCATGGCGGCACTACGTGAACCTTTTATCAGGACGGTAATTTCTGAGTGTTCGGACAACAATTGACGCAAACGTTCAGTCAGCGCAGTCTTATCGCTGAAATGTTCGCCAACTTCACTGCTTTCACTGATGAAATGGCTGAATTTTCCGGTGCTCAGCACGCGATCAATGCCTGCATCACGTGCCGCTTGCCCCACTTCGCGATGACAACTTTCGGTCTCTTCACCCAGTTCCGCCATATCACCTGTGACCAGCACCCGGTAACCCGGCATCTCTGACAGGACCTGAACAGCTGCTGTCATCGAACCGACGTTAGCGTTGTAGCTGTCATCCAGCAGCAGCTGATGCGCAGAGAGGCGAACCGGGAACAAGCGACCTGGCACCGACTGCAGGTTTTTCAGCCCCTGCTGAACGGCGCTAAGCGGTGCATCCACTGACAGAGCCAGTGCCGCCGCCGCCAGGGCGTTGGCGATGTTATGCCGACCCGGCAATGGCAGCACGATCTCAGCTTCGCCACGCGGCGTTATCATCACAAAATGAGTACCATCCTGAGCAATGCGGATATCACGGGCGGAGAATTCACACTCTGCCGCCTGCGGTGAGAAACGCCACACGGTTTTATCCTGCAGCGTGCTCTGCCAGTTGGGCCAGTCATTGCTCTCTGCGTTCAGAATCGCAATGCCGTGAGCCGGTAAGCCCTGGAAGATCTCGCCCTTGGCTTTAGCGACACCGGCCAGCGAACCAAAGCCTTCCAGATGCGCCGCGGCCAGGTTATTCACCAGCGCGCTTTCCGGTTGAACCAGTCCGGTGGTGTAGGCGATTTCGCCCTGATGATTCGCACCGAGTTCGATGACCGCATACTGATGTTCTGCGGTCAGTCGCAACAGCGTCATCGGTACGCCATAATCGTTGTTGAGATTGCCTGCGGTGTAGAGCGTTTCGCCACACTCACGCAGAATCGCCGCCGTCATCTCTTTAACCGAGGTTTTGCCGGAGGAGCCGGTCAGCGCCACTACACGGGCGTTCGACTGCTGACGAACCCATGCGCCCAGCCTGCCAAAGGCGAGACGGGTATCTTCAACCACCACCTGTGGCACAGCGACAGGTAAATGCTTACTTACCAGCAGCGCCTGTGCGCCATTCGCAATGGCATCGCCGGCGAAGTCGTGCGCATCAAAGCGTTCGCCCACCAGCGCAACAAACAGGCTGCCCGCCGTGACTTTGCGGGTATCGGTGGTCACGTCACTCAGCGTTAAATCGCTGCCATGCAGCGTGCCGCCGGTGATCTCTGCCAGGGTTTTTAATGAAACCGGAATCATGCAACGCCTCCCAGCAGTGCCGCAACGGTGGCACGATCGGAGTAGTCGAGACGGCGATTGCCAATGATCTGATAATCTTCATGGCCTTTGCCAGCCACCAGTACGATATCGTCGGGCTGCGCCTGCATAATGGTGTTAGTGACCGCCTGCGCACGACCAGAGACCACGCGGGCGCGGCCTGGGTCCAGCAAACCGGTCAGAATATCTTTTACAATCGCCTGCGGATCTTCGCTGCGCGGATTGTCATCCGTAATCACCACCACATCCGCATATTGCTCAGCAATCGCGCCCATTAACGGGCGTTTGCCTTTGTCACGGTCACCGCCGCAGCCAAACAGGCACCAGAGTTTTCCTTTGCAGTGCAGACGTGCCGCTTCCAGCGCTTTTTCCAGCGCATCCGGGGTGTGGGCATAATCCACGACAACCGTCGGTTTTCCTGCGGCGCTGAACACTTCCATACGCCCGTTGACCGGCTGCAACTGCGGTGCAACGCTGATTAGCGTCGCCAGCGGATAATCCAGTGACAGCAGCGTCGCCAGCGCCAGCATCAGATTGCTGACGTTGAAGGCACCCATCAGCGGACTGTCGATTTCGCCGTTGCCCCAGCTGGAGCTGAAACGAATATGTGCGCCGTTATCGTGGTAATCCACCGCATCGGCTTTAAGCCAGCGCCCGTGGCAGCCCGGCTGGAGGTTATCCTCCATGGTGACCGCAACGGCATCAGGTAAGCGCGCCAGCCAGCGACGACCGACTTCGTCATCCGCGTTAAGAATCGCCTGCCCAACCTGATGCTCAGAAAAGAGCAGCCATTTAGCTGACTCATAGCTCTGCATATCACCGTGGTAATCGAGGTGATCGCGACTGAGATTGGTGAAGACCGCCGCGGCAAACGGCAGCGCAGCGACACGATGCTGAACCAATCCGTGTGACGAGATTTCCATTGCGGTCAGGGTCGCCCCTTTTTCAGCCAGATCGTGCAGCAGATGCTGAACATCAACCGCTGAACCCGTGGTATTTTCTGCCGCCGCTAAGTGACCTACCAGCCCATTACCGACGGTGCCCATCACCGCGCTGGTCTCACCCAGTAGCGTCGCCCACTGCGCCAGCAGCTGGGTGGTGGTGGTTTTACCGTTGGTGCCGGTGACGCCAATCAGCTTCTGTTTTGCGCCCGGCTGCTGATAAAAACGGCCTGCCAGGGCCGAAAGGCGCTGATGCAGCTGCGCCAGATAGATAACCGGTACGCCGTGCATTTCACGGATTTCGCCGTCGACCGCTTCACCCTCAGCTTCCGCCACCACAGCGGCAACGCCCTGCGCAATTGCCTGCGGAATGAAACGGCGTCCATCAACCTGATGGCCTGCAACAGCGACAAACAGATCGCCAGAAGCCGCAATGCGGCTATCCAGTGTCATGTCACGCAGTGGGCGCGCCGGCGCGCCTGGCACCCAGGGGCCGAGTAAATCGCGCAGGTTACGATCTGTCACTTGATTCCTCACTTCTGTTAGTCACCAGCTCATTCTTGTCATTGGTCGGTAACGCGTCCGGCTCGATGTTCATGGTACGCAGTACGCCACCCATGATGGCTCCAAATACCGGTGCAGAGACCGCACCGCCGTAATACTTGCCGGCCTGGGGATCGTTGATCACCACCACCAGCGCGAATCGGGGATGACTGGCAGGCGCGACGCCTGCGGTGTAGGCAATGTATTTATTGACGTAGCGTCCGTCCGGCCCGACCTTTTTCGCCGTACCGGTTTTTATCGCAATGCGATAACCCTTGATTGCCGCTTTGACGCCACCACCACCGGGCAGCGCCACGCTTTCCATCATGTGCATCACGGTTTTCACCAGTGACTCATCGAAAACGCGTTGTCCCGCGACGGGCGGATCCACTTTGGTGATCGACAGCGGGCGATTAATGCCATAGCTGCCAATCGTTGCGTAGACTCGCGCTAACTGTAACGGCGTTACCATTAGCCCGTAGCCGAAAGAGAAGGTGGCCCTCTCTATGTCAGACCACCGTTGTTTTTTAGGGTATAAGCCACTGCTTTCCCCGACCAGCCCCAAATTGGTCGGTTTGCCCAGTCCAAAGCGCGCGTAAGTTTCTACCAGCGCTGAGGAAGGCATCGCTAACGCCAGACGTGAAACACCGACGTTACTCGACTTCTGTAAAACCCCTGTCAGGGTCAATTCGTTGTAGCGCGCCACATCTTTGATCTCATGACCATTGACGCGGTACGGCACGGTATTCAGGACGCTGTTCTCTCTCACCACACCACGCTGCAACGCCGTCATCACCACCATCGGCTTCACGGTAGAGCCAGGTTCGAAAATGTCGGTGATGGCGCGGTTACGCATCAGATCTTTTGGCGTGTTGCCGAGATTGTTCGGGTTGTAAGCCGGGCTGTTGGCCATCGCCAGCACTTCACCGGTATTGACATCCACCAGCACCGCCGTACCCGATTCCGCTTTGTTAAAGGCAACGGCGTTATTCAGTTCACGGTAAACCAGCGCCTGTAACCGCTCATCAATGCTCAGCGTCAGGTTATGAGCGGCCCGGCTGTCCACCGAAGAGATATCCTCGATGACCCGACCGTACCGATCTTTGCGCACCGTCCGCTCGCCGGGTGCACCGGTCAGCCACTTATCAAAGCTCTTCTCGATGCCTTCAATGCCCTGCCCGTCGATGTTGGTAAAGCCAATGAGATGGGAGGTGACCTGCCCGGCAGGATAGTAACGGCGCGACTCTTCGCGCAGATGAATACCGGGAAGTTTGAGTTTTTTAACGTAGTCACCGATAGCCGGATTGACCTGGCGCGCCAGATAGACAAAGCGGCCTTTGGGATTGGCATTCACGCGGGCGGCCAGCTGATCAAGGGGAATAGAGAGCGCATCGGAAAGCGCCTTCCAGCGGCTGTCCAGCGTCACGCCGCCACCGGCGTGCAGCTCTTTGGGATCGGCCCAGATAGCGTTGACCGGCACGCTGACTGCCAGCGGGCGTCCGGCGCGATCGCTGATCATGCCGCGTGAGGTGGGCACCGCCTGAACACGCAGCGAGCGCAGATCGCCCTCTTTTACCAGCTTGCCAGGATTGATCACCTGCAGCCAGGCCACACGTGACAGCAATCCACCCAGCGCCAGTAAAATACAGCCGCACAGCAACGCAAAACGCCAGCTTACAAAGCTGGCTTTATCTTCCGGTTTCTTCAATTTCAGCGTTCTGCCTGTGCCGCTCATTCGCTATCTGAGGTCCTTATTTCTGCACCACGATATTTTCTTGTGAAGGATCAACGTGCTGCAGTTGCAGCTTCTCGGTGGCGATGCGTTCAACACGGCTGTGATCGCCCAGTGCATTCTCTTCCAGGATCAGGTTGCGCCACTCGATATCGAGTGCGTCACGCTCCAGCACCAGCTGTTCGCGCTGCGCGGTTAATAGTCGTGTTTTATGGGTGGTAGTCACCACCAGCACGGCAGAAACCACCACAGCGATCAGCAACAGCACCGGAATCTTGCCTTTTCGCAGCAGATCCCCGCCAATGACGGCAGGCAGACTGTGACGCTCATTACCGATCATGCGTCGGTTTTCTCCGCGATACGTAATACCGAGCTGCGCGCACGTGGGTTTTCAGAGACTTCAGCGTCACCCGGCGACATTTTGCCGAGCAACTTCAGTTCACGCCCACCCAAGGCACGCAGCTGATGTTCAGTCATGGGAATCCCAGGCGGCACCTGCGGCCCGCGACTCTGATCGCGCATAAAGCGCTTCACCAGCCGATCTTCCAGTGAATGGAAGCTGATAACAGAGAGACGACCCTGCGGAGCCAGCACTTCAACAGCGCCTTTCAGGGCAATATCGATCTCTTCCAGTTCGCTGTTAATCCAGATACGAATCGCCTGGAAGCTGCGCGTGGCCGGATGCTTAAACTTATCTTTTACCGGCATGGCAATTGAGATCACCTCAGCCAGTTCCCGGGTCCGGGTCATCGGCTGTTCACGATTACGCTCGACAATGGCCCGGGCGATGCGTTTGGCGAATCGCTCTTCACCGTAGGTCTTCAGGACAAACGCGATATCCGCCTCTTCTGCGTGCAGCAACCATTCTGCGGCGGAGTGCCCGCGCGACGGGTCCATTCGCATATCCAGCGGTCCGTCACGCATAAAGGAGAAGCCACGTTCGGCGTCATCCAGCTGCGGTGATGAAACCCCCAGGTCCAGCAAAATGCCGTCAATCTTTCCGACCAGATCCCGTTCAGAGACATACTCTGCCAGCGCGGAAAAAGGGCCATGAATAATTGAAAAACGCGGGTCGGTGATCTCTGCGGCAGCGGCGATAGCTTGCGGATCACGATCGATGGCGATCAGCTTTCCCTTCTCTCCCAGCTGCGAAAGAATCAGGCGTGAATGGCCACCACGACCAAAAGTGCCGTCGATGTAAATACCGTCTTCCCTGATATTGAGGCCGTTAACCGCCTCATCCAACAGCACGGTGGTATGTTTGAAATTTTCCTGCATAGCTATAGCGACAAGTCCTGCAACCGCTCAGATAAAGGCTCCTGAGCCGACTGTTCTGCGTCAATATCGTCCCTGACTTGTTGATACCAGGTCTGTTCATCCCACAGCTCAAACTTATTGAACTGTCCAACCAGCATCACTTCTTTGGTTAATTTTGCGTGCTGCCGAAGCGTATTCGCCAGCAGCAGGCGGCCTGCATTATCCATCTGACATTCACTGGCATGCCCCAGCAGCAAACGCTGCACGCGGCGCTCAGGTGGATTCATACTGGAAAGGCGTGCCAGCTTTTTTTCAATGATTTCCCATTCGGGCAGGGTATAAAGCAACAGGCATGGCTGGTGGAGGTCGATGGTACAGACCATCTGCCCCTGAGACTCCCCAATCAGCAAATCGCGATATCGCGTGGGTACGGCGAGCCGCCCTTTGCTGTCGAGATTGACTAACGTTGCTCCGCGGAACATGCCAGTCTCTTCTCCTCATCACCCATTTACGCCACTTTATCCCACTTTTTACCACGAAACGAGTTTAAGGATCCCATGAAATCCTTGTCAAGCCGGAGCGGCAGGTGAATATCACTCTTTACAGAGTGAAGAATTAATCTCTGGCGACGATATAAACGAATAAAAGGGGAAAGTAAAAATTAAGCCGATGAATACCTGAATAAAAAAAACGACCCGGGAAAAAACGACTAAAAATGAAACAATGTAAAGGGCTAAATATTAATCGTGGTTTCTGAGACAGCGGCGGCATTTTAGGGGATTTCCGAAAGGAAGCCCAGCGGCTTCAGGCCAGACGGGAAAGTAAGTTTGTTGAAGTTGTAAGCAGATAATAAAAATAACTCTTTCTGCTTTGTTAGATTTGATGAGCAGAATTTACGCTTTTTTACGTCGACCTGTTTATTTAATCAGTTAAATCGTTAAATAAAATGGGCGGGCAGCGTAATACTGCCCGTGACTCATTTAACTTTTCGGCTTAATTGTCCGCGGCGGTATAAATTACGGCGAATGCGGGTTAACCCGGGTTTTGGTTTTCTGGGTTCATCCAGCGAGGCTAAAACTAATTCCAGCACGCGCTCTGCCACGTCGCGATGACGCTGACCCACCGCCAGCACCGGACACTCAAGAAAGTCCAGTAATTCGTGGTCGCCAAAGGTGGCGATGGCCAGCTCGGTCGGAAGCCGTCCGTCTCGTTTCAGCGTCACATCCATCACACCCTGCAGCAGACCAAATGAGGTGGTAAAAAGCGCCTCCGGCATCGGGTGATCTTCAAGGTATTGTTCAAACAGTGCTGCGGCGGCTGTGCGTTCGAAGCTATTGCAGTAGATATAGTCAATCGGCCGGGGATCGTCTTTCCATGCATCGCGGAACCCCAGCTCGCGCAGGAAACTTACCGACAGCTCGGGTAACGCACCGAGGAACAGCACATTTTTGACCTCAAGCTGACGCAGTTCAGCCGCCAGCATATGGGCATCGTCCTGATCGGCACCGACTACGCTGGTGAAATGTTCACGATCCAGGGCGCGATCTAACGCAATAATCGGCAGGGGATCGTTGATCCAGCGCTGATAAAAGGGATGCTCTGGCGGTAACGAGGTAGAGACGATGATCGCATCGACCTGGCGCTGTAACAGATGCTCAATGCAGCGCATCTCGTTATCGGGCTGATCTTCAGAACAGGCGATCAGCAGCTGATAGCCGCGCTGACGGGCCTGCCGCTCAAGATAGTTCGCAATACGGGTATAACTGGTATTTTCCAGATCGGGGATCACTAACCCAATAGAGCGCGTACGCCCGGCGCGCAGCCCGGCAGCCACCGCATTAGGGTGATAATTATGCTCACGTACCACCGCCATGACTTTCTCAACGGTTTTGTCGCTGACACGATACTGCCGCGCTTTGCCATTGATCACATAACTGGCCGTGGTGCGCGACACGCCTGCCAAACGCGCAATTTCATCCAGTTTCACGATAACCCCACCATCAAATCCGCTTTTACGGCAGAAATAGCCGCAGTTAAGCTATGGATAACTCATGGCTATCATCTAACAGCAGAAAAGTGCGCGGAGCAACCGCTTTTCTGAATGTAACTCGCCTGGCGCATAAAAAATAAAAAAACCCGGCATTTCGCCGGGTTAGGTGAGGATTGATGATGACGCTGCGTGATTAACGCATGATACGATCGCCGCGTGAAACGCCGACGATACCGGAGCGTGCCACTTCAACAATTTCGGCGACATCGCGGACGGTATTCAGGAAGGCGTCCAGTTTGTCACTGGTGCCTGCCAGCTGAACCGTGTACAGCGTCGGCGTTACGTCGATGATCTGACCACGGAAGATCTCGGCGTTACGCTTCACCTCTTCACGTCCGTAGCCGCTCGCCTGAATCTTCACCAGCATGATTTCGCGCTCAACATAGGCGCCCTGCCCCAGCTCGGTGACGCGGAGCACATCCACCAGCTTGTGCAGCTGCTTTTCAATCTGCTCCAGCACCTTCTGATCGCCCACCGTCTGAATGGTCATCCGCGACAGCGTAGGATCATCCGTTGGTGCCACGGTCAGGCTCTCAATGTTATAGCCGCGCTGCGAGAACAGGCCGACGACACGGGATAATGCGCCGGATTCGTTCTCCAGCAGAACTGATAAAATACGACGCATAATTATGTCCTCTCCGTTTTGCTCAACCACATCTCATCCATGCTGCCACCGCGAATCTGCATCGGGTAAACATGCTCGCTACCGTCCACGGTGACATCTACGAATACCAGACGTCCCTTCGCCAGGGTTTCCAGCGCCAGCGCCAGTTTCTCTTCCAGCTCAGCCGGATGTTCAATCGCGATCCCGACGTGGCCGTAGGCTTCCGCCAGACGCACGAAGTCAGGTAGTGACTCCATATAAGACTGGGAGTGACGACCGGAGTAGATCATATCCTGCCACTGCTTCACCATGCCCAGCACCCGGTTGTTCAGGTTCAGCACCAGCACCGGCAGATCGTACTGCAGCGCGGTGGAAAGCTCCTGAATGTTCATCTGGATACTGCCATCGCCGGTAACGCAGATGACTGTTTCATCCGGCAGCGCCATCTTCACGCCCAGCGCAGCAGGCAGGCCAAAGCCCATGGTGCCCAGACCGCCGGAGTTGATCCAGCGACGCGGTTTATCGAAAGGATAATAGAGCGCAGCAAACATCTGGTGCTGGCCCACATCCGAGGTCACATACGCATCGCCTTTGGTCAGACGGCTGATGGTTTCAATCACCGCCTGCGGCTTGATTTTGTCGCTGGTGCGATCAAATTCCAGGCAGTGACGACTGCGCCAGCCCTCAATCTCCTGCCACCAGTCGTGCAGGCTTTCAGCGCGCTGGCTTTCGCTTTGCGCCAGTAACTCCAGCATCTGTTGCAGCACCTGCTTCGCATCACCGACAATCGGGATATCCGCCGCCACCGTCTTAGAGATAGAGGTCGGGTCGATATCGATATGCATCACCGTGGCGTTGGGACAATACTTCGCCAGGTTGTTGGTGGTGCGGTCATCAAAGCGCACACCGATACCAAAAATCAGGTCGGTGTTGTGCATGGTCATGTTGGCTTCGTACGTGCCGTGCATACCGAGCATGCCAACGCACTGACGATGAGTG
The DNA here is from genome assembly GCF_025910055.1 of Pantoea sp. JV6. Classification (NCBI taxonomy): domain Bacteria; kingdom Pseudomonadati; phylum Pseudomonadota; class Gammaproteobacteria; order Enterobacterales; family Erwiniaceae; genus Pantoea; species Pantoea sp. JV6. Next base: position 136,088 of record NZ_JAPCIM010000013.1, read on the forward strand.
CCAGGGAACGCGCCCAGGCCCATCAGCGAGGTCGTCACCGGAATGTTCAGGCTTTCGGCCAGCTTTAACAGTTCGGCTTCGCAGCCTGCGGTAATGGCACCACCACCAGCGTAGATCACCGGCTTCTTCGCGGCCAGCAACGTGGTCAGCGCACGCTTAATCTGACCTTTATGGCCCTGAATGGTCGGATTGTAGGAGCGCATGCTCACCGTATCCGGCCAGTGATAAGGCAACTTATTGGCCGGATTCAGAATATCTTTCGGCAGATCGATCACCACCGGCCCCGGACGTCCGGTGGAAGCCAGCCAGAACGCCTTTTTCAACACGGTTGGGATCTCTTCGGTACTTTTCACCAGGAAGCTGTGCTTCACTACCGGACGAGAGATGCCGACCATGTCGCACTCCTGAAAGGCGTCATAGCCAATCAGCGACGAGGGAACCTGACCCGAGAGGATCACCAGCGGAATCGAGTCCATATAGGCGGTGGCGATACCGGTAATCGCATTGGTTGCGCCGGGTCCGGAGGTGACGAGCACCACGCCGACTTCACCGGTGGCGCGCGCCAGGCCGTCAGCCATGTGCACCGCACCCTGCTCATGACGCACCAGAATGTGATCGATACCCCCGACGGTTTGCAGCGCATCATAGATATCCAACACTGCGCCACCCGGATAACCGAATACCTGCTTAACGCCCTGATCGATTAACGAACGGACGACCATTTCGGCTCCTGACAACATCTCCATCTTCTGCCTCCAGGCTTGCGGACCCGGCTCTGTTAATACGCCCGTTAGCGCGTACCACAAAGCCCCGGTGCCTGCTTTGCCAATCAAAATCTTATGTTTATGCATGACAGCGGAAACAACTGCCGCTGTCCGGTTACAGAGAAATCTGTTGAGTTTATTTTTCTGAGAGTAGGTCGATTACCATAACCGCAGTTAACCGGGCAGGCAAACCGCAAACCCACGTAAATTAAAAGGCAGGGGCGTAAAGGCTCTGCCCGATAAGAATTGGCTGCGCGGATTAAACTAATTACGCGGCAGAACCGCAGAGGAAAATGCTGATTAAGAAATTATTTTCAGCGTGATCTAAGAAATAACGAAAACTTATTACCCGGCTGCCCTGGCCCACAATCGCCTGACACTTTTCTTTTCTGGCGTAATTAACCAGTAAATCGCTGAGACGCATTCGATTATGCTAAAGAGCAGGTGATATATCCTGTATCCTCGTGAGATACCTTCCCGATAAAGTCTTTAATTTTCAACACAATAAAATCAAAGACCCGCAGAATCAGTGCTCATTCCCGGGTCGATTGCCTCCTCAGCCACTACGGCGCTGTTCATTACGCTGCCTGACCGTTAAATAACAGGATATCTTCCTCTGGCACCACTAAGAATACCCCTGCATTGAAGGTTGACATCCCTGAGTGATTCCAGTACCAATATGTACAGCACAACATTTTATAAGGTTTGAATCCATGTTTCGTTCTGTTCGCCTTCTCGGTCTACTACTAAACGCACTCAGCTTGCGCGGTAGACTTGTGGGCGGAATCAAACACTGATTCAAACCTGCTGAAAGTTAAAAACCCGCGCCTGTCGCGGGTTTTTTTATGCTCGTTGCCAGGCCAGAAAAAGCATAAGGATGATTACGATGAGCCAGCAAGTCATTATTTTCGATACCACTCTGCGCGACGGTGAGCAGGCATTACAGGCCAGCCTGAGTGTGAAAGAAAAATTGCAGATTGCTTTAGCGCTGGAGCGCATGGGCGTGGATGTGATGGAAGTCGGTTTCCCGGTCTCCTCACCGGGCGACTTTGAGTCTGTGCAGACCATTGCGCGCACCATTAAAAACAGTCGGGTTTGCGGTCTGGCACGCTGTGTGGAAAAAGATATTGATGCGGCGTACGAATCACTGCGCGTTGCCGAAGCCTTCCGTATTCATACCTTTATCGCTACCTCACCGATGCACATCGCCACCAAACTGCGCAGCACGCTGCCGGAAGTGATTGAGCGTGCGGTGCATATGGTGAAGCGTGCGCGCAATTACACCAGCGACGTTGAGTTCTCCTGCGAAGATGGCGGCCGTACCCCGATTGATGACCTGTGCCGGATGGTAGAAGCCACGATTAACGCCGGTGCCACCACCATCAACATCCCGGATACCGTTGGCTACACCCTGCCAGGCGAGTATGCCCACATCATCGGCGAGCTGATGAATCGCGTTCCTAACATCGACAAAGCAATTATCTCTGTTCACACCCACGATGACCTGGGTATGGCAACCGGCAACGCCCTGGCTGCCGTACAGGCGGGCGCGCGTCAGGTGGAAGGAACGATGAATGGCCTGGGTGAACGTGCCGGTAACTGTGCGCTGGAAGAGGTGATCATGGCGATTAAAACCCGCCAGCAGATCATGAACGTGCATACCAATATCAATCATCAGGAAATCTACCGTACCAGCCAGATGGTCAGCCAGATCTGCAACATGCCGATCCCGGCGAACAAGGCAGTGGTCGGCTCTAACGCCTTCGCTCACTCCTCGGGTATCCATCAGGATGGCGTGCTGAAGAACCGCGAGAACTATGAAATCCTGACGCCGGAATCGATCGGCTTACACAAAATCCAGCTGAACCTGACCTCACGTTCTGGCCGCGCGGCGGTAAAACATCGTATGGAAGAGATGGGCTATGCCGAGCAGGATTACAATCTGGATACGCTGTATGACGCCTTCCTGAAACTGGCCGATAAAAAAGGGCAGGTTTTCGATTACGACCTGGAAGCGCTGGCCTTCATCAACAAGCAGAATGAAGAGCCGGAACATTTCCAGCTGCACGAATTTAACGTCCAGACCGGTTCCAGCATCACCGCCACCGCCTCTGTCAATCTGGGCTGCGGCGATGTCGCTAAATCGGATGCAGCCACCGGTAATGGCCCGGTTGACGCGGTCTACCAGGCGATTAACCGTATCACCCAGTTCGACGCTGAGCTGGTTAACTACAAGCTGACCGCGAAAGGCCACGGCGAGAATGCGCTGGGTCAGGTCGATATCGTCGTGAGCTACAACGGCCGCAAGTTCCACGGCATTGGTCTGGCGACCGATATTGTGGAGTCCTCCGCCAAAGCGATGGTCAACGCTCTGAACAATATCTGGCGTGCCCGTCAGGTTGAACAAGAATTGCAGCGCAAATTTAAAGATCAGAAGGAAACCGTATAACCATGTCCAGCTCATCTCATATCGCAGTTTTACCCGGTGATGGTATCGGCCCGGAAGTGATGGCGCAGGCTATGAAAGTGCTGGATGCCATTCGTCAGCGCTTTGATATGCAGATCACCACCCAGGAGTATGCGGTCGGCGGCATTGCTATCGATCAGCATGGCGAACCCCTGCCACCCGCAACGGTTGCAGGCTGCGAGCAGGCCGACGCGATCCTGTTTGGTTCCGTTGGCGGCCCGAAGTGGGAGCACTTACCGCCGGCATCGCAGCCGGAGCGCGGTGCGCTGCTGCCGCTGCGCAAACATTTTAAGCTGTTCAGTAACCTGCGTCCGGCTGCACTCTACAGCGGACTGGAGGCGTTTTGCCCGCTGCGCGCCGACATTGCTGCCAAAGGCTTCGACATTCTGTGCGTGCGTGAACTGACCGGCGGCATCTACTTTGGTCAGCCGAAAGGACGTGAAGGCAGCGGCCCGGAAGAGCGTGCATTTGATACCGAGGTTTATCACCGTTTCGAAATTGAGCGCATCGCCCGCATCGCGTTTGAATCGGCGCGCAAACGCCGTAACAAAGTCACCTCGGTTGATAAAGCCAACGTGCTGCAGACCTCGGTGATGTGGCGTGAAATCGTCAACGAAGTGGCCAAAGAGTACCCGGACGTGCAGCTGAGCCACATCTATATCGACAACGCCACTATGCAGTTGATCAAAGACCCGTCGCAGTTTGACGTGCTGCTCTGCTCCAACCTGTTCGGCGATATTCTCTCTGATGAGTGCGCCATGATCACCGGCTCGATGGGGATGCTGCCTTCCGCCAGCCTGAATGAAGCGGGCTTTGGCCTGTTCGAACCCGCGGGTGGCTCGGCGCCGGATATCGCCGGTCAGAATATTGCCAACCCGGTCGCCCAGATCCTGTCGCTGTCGCTGCTGCTGCGTTACAGCCTGAATGCCGATGAGGCTGCCGACAGTATCGAACGCGCCATCAGCCGTGCGCTGGAACAGGGCTACCGCACCAAAGATTTAGCCGGTGATGGCCCAGCGGTCAGCACAGATGAGATGGGCAGCATCATTGCCCGCTTTATCGCCGAGGAAAAATAAAAAAATGAAAACCTTATACCAGAAGTTATTTGATGCACATGTCGTCCACGAAACGCCAGAAGAAACACCGTTACTCTACATTGATCGCCATCTGATCCATGAGGTGACCTCGCCCCAGGCCTTTGATGGTCTGCGCGCCCACGGACGTAAAGTCCGTCAGCCGGGCAAAACTTTTGCCACCATGGATCACAACGTCTCAACCCAGACCAAAGATATCAATGCGTCGGGCGAGATGGCGCGTATTCAGATGCAGGAGCTGATGAAGAACTGCGCTGAGTTTGGCGTACAGCTGTATGACCTGAATCATCCGTTCCAGGGCATCGTCCACGTTATCGGTCCTGAGCAGGGCATGACGCTGCCGGGCATGACGATTGTGTGCGGCGACTCGCACACCGCCACGCACGGTGCGTTTGGCTCGCTGGCCTTTGGTATCGGCACCTCTGAAGTTGAACATGTGTTTGCTACCCAGACCCTGAAACAGGGTCGGGCAAAAACCATGAAGATTGAAGTACTGGGCCAGGCGTCAACCGGCATTACGGCTAAAGATATCGTGCTGGCGATCATCGGCAAAACCGGCAGCGCAGGCGGAACCGGCTATGTGGTCGAATTCTGCGGTCCGGCGATTCAGGCGCTGAGCATGGAAGGTCGTATGACCCTGTGCAACATGGCGATTGAGATGGGTGCGAAAGCGGGCCTGGTGGCACCGGATGAGACCACCTTCAACTATCTGAAAGGTCGTCAGTTCTCGCCGCAGGGTGAGAAATGGGAGCAGGCCGTTGATTACTGGCGCACCCTGAAGTCTGATGAAGGCGCGAAATATGATGCGGTAGTAACGCTGCATGCTGAAGAGATTGCACCGCAGGTCACCTGGGGCACCAATCCGGGTCAGGTTATTGCCGTTGATCAGGTGATACCAAATCCGGCCTCGTTCGCCGATCCGGTTGAGCGCGCCTCAGCCGAAAAAGCCCTGGCCTACATGAACCTGCAGCCAGGCATCAAACTGACTGATGTGGCGATTGATAAAGTGTTTATCGGCTCCTGCACCAACTCACGCATCGAAGATCTGCGTGCCGCCGCCGCCATCGCCAAAGGCCGCAAAGTCGCGCCTGGCGTGGTCGCCATGGTGGTGCCGGGTTCCGGCCCGGTGAAAGCGCAGGCCGAAGCGGAAGGTCTGGACAAAATCTTCCTTGAAGCGGGCTTTGAATGGCGTCTGCCAGGCTGCTCAATGTGTCTGGCGATGAACAATGACCGCCTGAATCCGGGCGAGCGTTGCGCGTCAACCAGCAACCGTAACTTTGAAGGCCGTCAGGGCCGTGGTGGACGTACCCATCTGGTCAGCCCGGCAATGGCCGCGGCGGCTGCCGTAACCGGCCACTTTGCCGACATCCGTGAACTGACGACAGGAGCTTAAGTCATGGCGAATAAATTTACTCAGCACACCGGCATTGTTGCGCCGCTGGATGCCGCGAACGTCGATACCGACGCGATCATTCCCAAGCAGTTTTTGCAGAAGGTCACCCGCACCGGTTTTGGACAGCATCTGTTCCACGACTGGCGCTTTGAAGATGACGCGGGCACCGTGCCAACGCCCGGCTTTGTGCTGAACAAGCCTGAGTTCAAAGGCACCAGCATCCTGCTGGCGCGTGAAAACTTTGGCTGCGGCTCTTCACGTGAACATGCGCCCTGGGCGCTGACCGATTTCGGTTTTCACGTGGTGATTGCGCCGAGCTTCGCGGATATCTTTTATGGCAACAGCTTCAATAACCAGCTGCTGCCGGTGAAGTTAAGCGAAGAGGAAGTGGATGAGCTGTTCAGACTGGTTGCGGCCCAGCCCGGCATCAGCTTTACGGTAGACCTGGAGGCGCAGACGGTCACCGCTGGCGATAAAGTCTATTCGTTCGAGCTCGACAGCTTCCGCCGCCACTGCATGATTAACGGCCTGGACAGCATCGGCCTGACGCTGCAGCACGAAGCCTCCATTTCGCAGTATGAGCAGAATCAGCCCGCCTTCCTGCGCTGATTGAGTTAAAGCAGGGCGACATCAGGTCGTAATGCTGATCAGTTAAGATTAGATTTGTAAAGGCTGTCACGGTCAAACGTGGCAGCTTTTTTTCCGGGCGAGCGAGCCGCAGTGCGGGCCAGCGCACCTCTGCTGCTGCCGGGCCGTCCTCGCGCCGCTCACGCGGTACCTTCGGCTTTGACGTCGTGCCGACGAACCGTTCGGGGATAGGCCCTCCCTGGCCGGCCCCGACCTGTCCACGCTTCCCGGCGTGGACTTCTGGCCCACCGTCACGCCTCAGCGCTGCGGATAGCCCTTTCAGCAGCAGAGGCGCTCAGGCCTCGACTCTCGTGCCCTTTTTAACAGCACGCACCAGAAGCTTAAGAGCAGACTGGTGGCGATCAGGAGCAGGCAATCCGCAGCGCTGAACAGAATGAGTCTGCCAGGAGAGCCCGCAGGACGCGGGCGAAAGGCGGGGCGGCACAGGATGTGCCATCCCCGACGGTCCGTCAGGCAGGCGAATGAAGTGAAGGAACCGCGCAGCGGCGCGAGGACCGCCAGCCCCTGAGCGGCACCAGACTGCGTTATCACCTGTCGCTTAACTGACTGGCATTACGACATCCGGTCGCCCTTCTTCTTTATACGTCGCGCACCCGTGCCGACATCACCAGCGCCACAATAGCCAGCCCGAATGCCAGCCAGTAAACCGCCTCATGTCCCAGTCGCTCACTCAGCGTTCCCTGAATCACCCCAGCCAGAATCATGCCGGTCGAGATCGAGTTGGTGAACATGGTGGTCGCTGCACCAGGCCGTCCTGGCATCAGATCCTGAAACCACAGCATCCCTATGCCAGCAATAATCCCGACAAACACCGCGTTAAACAGCTGCAACACCATCAGCGACGTGCGGGAATTGAACAGCACCAGCCCCAGATAAAACAGTACGCCAGCCGCCACCGCGATCAGCATTAACCGGCGCTTGCCGATACGCCGCGCGTAATGTCCGGCCAGCAGCATCACCGGGATCTCCAGCCCTGCCGCCGTCCCCATTAACAGACCGGCCAGCTTCTCGGGCAGGCCCAGCGTGGTGCTGATATAGAGCGGCATATCGATGATATACATAGTGTTGCAGGTCCACATCGCGACTGAGGCCAGGAACAGTAAACGCACATCCCGATCGCGCCAGCCACTTAGCGGCAGCCCGCCGCTTTGCATAAGGGGCTGCGAACGTGGCACCGACGGCACGGTGAACCAGATCAGCAGGATACAGATCAGAAACAGCGCGGCGGCCACCATAAATAGCGTCACAAAGCCGTAGTTCAGCGCCAGCGCGAAGGAGAGCGGCGGCCCAATCACCCACGCCAGCGACAGCTGTGCACGCATCACCGAACTGAACATCACCGCTTCACGCGCCGACTGATCGGCATATTCCCGCGCCAGCGCAAACAGCTGAGGCATCGAGACGCTGGCCAGCGCCGACAGCAGCACGCCCAGCGTCAGCAAGGTCAGATAGTGGCGGGTAAAAGCAAACAGCAGCGCATTGACCAGCGCCATCAGGCAGCAAAAGAGAATGATATGACGACGATCGCCGACGCTGTCAGAACGCTTTGCCACCAGCATGCTCACCACGATACCGGCCACCGCATTGATGGTGAAAAACAGTCCGACCCAGAAGGGCCGCGCCTGCACCTCGCGCGTCAGAAACAGGCTGAGCGTCGGCGCCTGCAGTGCGCCCGCGATGCCCAGCATGAACGAGGCGACCATAAAAGCGAGGTAAACCGGATTGATGCGGCGCTGCCGCGTTAACAGCGATTTCATACCGAAATCCCTTACAGAACAAACAGAGGGGAAAAAAGAAGGGTAGACGATACCGCGCAACATGAAAAAAGCCAGCAGAGATCATCTGCTGGCGGTGTAAATGCACCCTACTCAGAAAAGCACTCCGCTGAACAGCGAAGTCAGGGTCGAACGCCATTCAGTGCTGAATGCCTCCCGCTCTTCCCATAACGTAAAGTTTGCTCTTAAAATAGGGCAAGAAAAACAGAGCGCTTTTCATCGGGAGTTCCTCTTTTATGTCCTCATCACGTCTGAAGCAGCAGTTCATTCGCCTGTGGCAGAGCTGTCAGGGGCAAACGCAGGAGATTACCCTTAGCGAACTGGCTGACCTGCTGCACTGCTCGCGCCGCCATATGCGCAATCTGCTCAACCGGATGCAGGCCGCGGGCTGGCTAATCTGGCAGGCGGAAGCCGGACGCGGCAAGCGTTCACAGCTTACCTTCTGCTATACCGGACTGGCTTTGCAGCAGCAACGTGCCGAGGATTTGCTGGAGCAGGATCGCATCGATCAGCTGGTCCAGCTGGTGGGCGATAAAAATCAGGTACGGCAGATGATCGCCGCGCATCTGGGCCGCAGTTTCCGTCAGGGCAAGCATATACTGCGGGTGCTCTACTATCGTCCGCTGCTCAATCTGCTGCCCGGTTCGCCGCTGCGGCGCTCCGAAACCCATATTGCGCGACAGATTTTCAACGGCCTGACGCGGATAAATGAGGAAAACGGGGAAATCGAGCCCGATATTGCGCACCACTGGCAGCAGACTTCCCCGCTTCACTGGCGCTTTTTTCTGCGTCCGGCGATTCGCTTTCATCACGGCAGAGAACTGGAGATGGAGGATGTGCTGGCCACGCTTGAGCGTCAGCGCCCTCATCCGCTCTTTTCCCATATCGAGCAGATCGACTCGCCCGCGCCCTGGACGCTGGATATCCGCTTAAGCCAGCCCGACGAGGGATTGCCCTGGCTGCTGGGCAGCGTCAGTGCGATGATCCTGCCGCGCGAATGGCCGACGCTGCACGATTTTGCCCGCCAGCCCGTTGGCACCGGTCCTTACCGGGTGATCCGCAATCAGGAGAGTCAGCTGAAGATCGAAGCGTTTGATGACTATTTTGGTTTTCGCGCGCTGATTGATGATGTCTCTATCTGGGTACTGCCCGACATCAGCGATGAGCTGGTCTATGCCGGTGTCCGCCTGCAGGGCGACGGAGCCGATGAGATTCAGGAGGAGAGCCGTCTTGAAGAGGGCTGCTACTATCTGCTGTTCGACCAGCGTTCAGAGCAGGGACGCAACGAGGCGGTCCGGCGATGGGTCAGCTACCTGTTTAATCCTATCGCCCTGCTCAATCACGCCGGTGTCGGCTACCAGCGCTACTGGTTTCCGGCGTATGGCCTGCTGCCGCGCTGGCATCACCGGCGCGACCTGACGCCAGTGGAAAAACCGCCCGGCTTAACCCACCTGACGCTGACCTGGTACAGCCAGCACGTGGAGCATGAAGGCATCGCTAACGCGCTGCGTCCGCTGCTGGCAGAGCATGGCGTCACGCTGGAGACCCGCGAGATCAGCTACGAAAGCTGGTATCAGGGCGAAGCGGAAAGTGATATCTGGCTTGGCAGCGTGAACTTTACCCTGCCGCTGAATTATTCTCTGTTTGCGCAGCTTTATGAGATCCCGTTGCTGCATCACTGTCTGCCGATCGACTGGCACAGCGATGCGGCCCGCTGGCGCGAGAAAACGCTGCCGCTGGCCGAATGGAGTAAACAGTTAGTCGAAGAAGCGGGTCTGCATCCGCTGTTTCACCACTGGCTGCTGCTTGAAGGTCAGCGCAGCATGCGCGGCGTTCGGATGAATACGCTGGGCTGGTTTGATTTTAAATCCGCCTGGTTCGCGCCACCCGCGCTGTGAGGCTTTCGCCCCGGCGCTGAAATGACTAGAATGTGACGTTCTCAACGGGGTGCCGCCTGCCACCAGCAAGCAGCTGAGAGATACCCGTCGAACCTGATTCGGTTAATACCGACGTAGGGATTTGGGAGGCCTCTGTGCTCAGATCCTTTGCGACTCATCCCCTATTCTCCTGAAGGAGCGCAAAGTGTTAAACAAAGTTCTGCCGGTGCTGCTGTTACTCTCCGCCCCCGTTCTGGCGGCTAAGCCGGTTCTCACGGTCTACACCTACGACTCCTTCTCCGCTGACTGGGGCCCTGGCCCGGCGGTTAAAAAAGCCTTCGAGGCGCAGTGCAACTGCGAGCTGAAATTCGTCACGCTGGAAGATGGCGTGTCGCTGCTGAACCGCGTGCGCATGGAAGGAAAAAACAGCAAAGCCGATCTGGTACTGGGGCTGGATAACAATCTGGTACAGGCGGCGCAAAAAACCGGTCTGTTTGCCGAAAGTCAGGTCGATGCCTCGAAATTAAAACTGCCCGGCGGCTGGCACAACACCACCTTCGTGCCGTTTGATTATGGCTACTTCGCGTTTGTCTATGACAAAACCCGGCTGAAGAATCCGCCAAAAAGCCTGAAAGAGCTGGTCGACAGCCCGGATAAGTGGCGGGTGATCTACGAAGATCCCCGTACCAGCACCCCCGGCTTAGGTCTGCTGTTGTGGATGCAGAAAGTCTATGGCGATCAGGCACCGCAGGCGTGGCAAAAGCTGGCGCAGAAAACCGTGACGGTGACCAAAGGCTGGAGTGAAGCCTATGGCCTGTTCCTCAAGGGCGAAGGCGATCTGGTGCTGAGCTACACCACCTCACCGGCTTACCACATCATCGAAGAGAAAAAAGAGAACTATGCCGCCGCGCCGTTTGCAGAGGGCCACTATCTGCAGGTTGAAGTTGCCGCGCAGTTAGCCAGCAGCAAACAGCCGGCGCTGGCACAGCAATTCATGAAGTTTATGGTGTCACCCGACTTCCAGCGCACTATCCCGACCGGTAACTGGATGTACCCGGTAATCGACACGCCGCTGCCTGCCGGTTTTAGCGCGCTCACTGTGCCCGCCACCGCCCTGCAGTTCTCGCCGGAAGAGGTTGCCAGCCAGCGTTCAGGCTGGATCAGCCAGTGGCAACGCGCCGTCAGCCGCTGATGCCGCGCTGGCTTATCCCCGGTTCGCTCGCCACGCTGCTGTTAATCAGCGTGGCGCTGCTGGCCTTCGGTGCACTCTGGAGCGCCGCGCCAGAGAATGACTGGCGCAGCGTGCTGCAGGATGATTACCTGCATCACGTTATCGCCTTCTCTTTTGGTCAGGCGCTGCTCTCCGCGCTGTTGTCGCTGCTGCCGGCGATACCGCTGGCGCGCGCGCTCTACCGACGCCGTTTCCCTGGCCGTCAGCTGCTGCTGCGTCTGTGCGCCATGACCCTGGTACTGCCGGTGCTGGTGGCGGTATTTGGTCTGCTCACCGTCTATGGTCGTGTCGGCTGGCTGGCGCAGCTGTGCCAGCTGGCAGGGATTGATTACCACTTCTCTCCCTACGGTCTGTCGGGCATTTTGCTGGCGCACGTCTTCTTTAACCTGCCGCTGGCGACCCGCCTGATGCTGCAGGCGCTGGAGAGCATTCCGGCGGAACAGCGTCAGCTGGCGGCACAGCTCGACCTGCGCGGCTGGCACCATTTTCGTCTGCTGGAGTGGCCATGGCTGCGGCGTCAGCTGCTGCCGACCGGCGCGCTGATCTTCATGCTCTGTTTCGCCAGCTTTGCTACCGTGCTCTCGCTGGGCGGCGGCCCGCAGGCGACGACCATCGAGCTGGCGATTTTCCAGGCGCTGAGTTATGACTACGATCCGGGGCGCGCTGCACTGCTGGCGCTGATCCAGCTTGGCTGCTGCGTGACGCTGGTGCTGCTCAGCCAGCGCTTCAGCAAAGCGATTCCCGTCGGAACCAGCCAGCTGAACGGCTGGCGCGATCCGCAGGATTCGCGCGGGGCGCAGCTGGTTGATGCGCTGCTGATCCTGCTGGCGCTGATCCTGCTGCTGCCCCCGCTGGCGGCGGTCATCATCGATGGTCTGCACGGCGGACTGCGCGGCGCGCTGGCGCAGCCTGCACTCTGGCAGGCGACGTTTACCTCACTGCGCATCGCCACCGGCGCCGGTCTGCTCTGTGTGGTGCTGACCATGATGCTGCTGTGGAGCAGTCGCGAGCTGCGCCTGCGTCAGCGCCCGGCGGCGGCAACCCTTATCGACACCAGCGGCATGCTGATTCTGGCGATGCCAGGTATCGTGCTCGCCACCGGCTTTTTCCTGTTGTTTAACGCCACCATTGGTCTGCCGGCGTCGGCGGACGGGCTGGTGATCTTCACCAATGCGCTGATCGCCATTCCCTATGCGCTGAAAGTGCTGGAGAACCCGATGCGTGACGTCGCGGAGCGTTACGGCAGACTCTGTGATTCGCTGGATATCCACGGCTGGAACCGGCTGCGGCTGATTGAACTGCGGGCGCTGAAACGTCCGCTGGCTCAGGCGCTGGCCTTTGCCTGCGTACTGTCGATCGGTGATTTTGGCGTGGTGGCGCTGTTTGGCACTGCCGATTTCCGTACCCTGCCGTTCTACCTTTATCAACAGATCGGTGCCTATCGCGGTGCTGACGGTGCAGTGACCGCGCTGCTGCTGCTGCTGCTCTGTTTGTTGCTGTTCACCCTGATGGAAAAATTACCAGGCCGCCATGCTGACACTGAATAACCTCACGTACCTTTATCAGCATCTGCCGATGCGCTTTAGTCTCAAAGCCACCCGCGGCGAGCGCATCGCGATCCTCGGCCCCAGCGGGGCCGGTAAAAGCACCCTGCTGAGCCTGATTGCCGGTTTCCTGCCGGTGAAACAGGGCACCCTGATGATTGACGGCCAGGAGCACACCCACAGCGTGCCGGCCAGACGGCCGGTTTCGATGCTGTTTCAGGAGAACAACCTGTTTCCGCACCTCAGCGTGCAGCAGAACATGGCGCTGGGATTGCACCCCGGACTGAAGCTGAGCGCCGGGCAGCGCCAGCAGCTTGCAGCGCTGGCCGATCAGGTGGGATTAGGCGATCTGCTGACGCGCCTGCCGGGCGAGCTGTCAGGCGGACAGCGACAGCGCGTGGCGCTGGCACGCTGTCTGCTGCGTGACCGTCCGGTGCTGCTGCTGGATGAGCCTTTTTCTGCGCTGGATCCCGCGCTGCGCGGAGAGATGCTGCAACTGGTGCGTTCGGTGTGTGAAGCGCGCAGCATCACGCTGCTGATGGTGTCGCACAGTCTGGAAGATGCCCAGCAGATTGCGCCGCGCAGCGTGGTGATTGTGGATGGCCGGGTTTACTGGGATGGCGAGACCCGACAGTTACTGTCGGGCGACACGCGGGAGGCCGAAGTGCTTGGCATCCCGCGTCGTTAAGCGATTCAGGCGAAGAAAACCTGCCACAGCAGATGACGGAAAATGGGCATCATCGGATGGAACTGAATGCCGACGAAAGCCGCGACGGCAATCACCAGCCCCAGCGGCCCTGCCCAGCGCAGGCGCTCAGGCGGCAGCCAGGCCGATGCCCAGTCGCGACTCTTGCCGCTGCGCCACCAGCGCCAGCATAACCAGACACCCAGCCAGATCAGCAGTGCTGCGCCGAGTAACAGCCATTTAAAGCTGCCGCCCTGCGCGGCTTTGGGCACATCGATCGCCACACCCGCCAGAATACCGGGCAGCAGATAGAGCGGCGGCCAGAGAATGCAGCCGATAATGTTCGGCGGCAGGAATTTACGCACCGGCAGCTCCAGCATACCGGCCGCCAGCGGGATCAGCGGACGCGTGGGGCCAACAAAGCGTCCGACCAGAATCGTAAACATGCTGTGCTGATGCAGGGCGTGCTCAGTTTTATCCAGCAGGCCTTTATACTTTTGCAGATACTTCCAGCGATGCAGCGGCCCCTGAAATTTCCAGCCGATGCCGTAGGAAACCCAGTCACCAATCAGGCAGCCCGCAAAGCCCGCCGCCCAGGCCGGATAAAGGCCAAGTTCGCCACTGCCGACCAGCGCGCCCAGACTGGCCATCATCACCGTACCTGGCAGCAACAGCCCGACCAGCGCCAGCGACTCCAGAAACGTCACCAGCGCAACGGCAAACAGCGCCCACTCCAGGGACTGCGTAATCAGTTGTTGAATCCAGGCTTCCATAATCATCCTAAGTAAAAGCAGAAGGCTGGATTGTCCTGAGCCAGCCACACAGCGTCAAGGCAAGAATTGTAGGACAATGTTGACAAAAGCGGGTGGCGGGAACTGTATAAATATCCATGTTATACTGAAGCGGTTTTCTCATCCTGAAATGCTGAGTCCGGAGAACATCTGAATATGCCCCGCGCAGGTTTTCTGCTCACCCGCCACTGGCGCGACAGCCCGCATGGCACCGAAATTATCCTCTGGCTCGCGACCGATGCGGGCGCGCAGCGCGTGGTGCTGCCGGTGCAGGAGTCCGTCGCGTTTATTCCTGAGGAATTTCAGGCGCAGGTCAGCGAATTACTGAAAGATGAACGTCAGTTTCGGATTCAGTCGCTGGCGCTGAAAGATTTTCGGCGTCGCCCGGTTTTTGGCCTCTACTGCCAGCAGAACCGCCAGCTACAGCGCATTGAAAAACGGCTGCGCGAAGAGGGTATTCCGGTCTATGAAGCCGATATCCGTCCGCCGGAGCGCTACCTGATGGAGCGTTTTATTACCGCGCCGGTCTGGTTTGACGGCGAGCAGCGCGGTAACAGCGTGGTCAATGCACGGCTCAAACCCCATCCCGACTATCGCCCGCCGCTGAAATGGGTCTCGCTGGACATTGAAACCACACAGCATGGCGAGCTTTACTGCATCGGGCTGGAGGGATGCGGTCAGCGCCAGGTCTTTATGCTCGGCCCGGCCAACGGTGATGCCAGCACGCTGGATTTCGAGCTGATCTATCTCGACAGCCGGCCGCAGTTACTTGAAGCGCTGAACCAGTGGTTTGCAGAGCATGATCCGGATGTCTTAATTGGCTGGAACGTCGTGCAGTTTGACCTGCGGGTATTGCAAAAGCATGCCGATCGTTACGGCATTCCGCTGCGTCTGGGACGCCAGCAGGCCGCGCTGGAGTGGCGTGAACATGGCTTCAAACCCGGCGTATTTTTCGCTCAGGCCAGTGGCCGGTTGATTATTGATGGCATTGACGCGCTGAAATCGGCGTTCTGGGATTTTCCCTCATTCAGCCTCGAGTCCGTGTCGCAGCAACTGCTGGGAGAAGGGAAAGCGATTGATAATCCCTGGCAGCGTATGGAGGAGATCAACTGGCGCTTTGCCAACGATAAACCGGCGCTGGCGCGCTACAACCTGAAAGACTGCGAACTGGTGACGCGCATTTTTCACAAAACGGCGATTATGCCGTTTCTGCTGGAACGCGCGGCGGTCAATGGACTGGCGGTGGATCGCCACGGCGGTTCGGTAGCGGCCTTTGGTCATCTCTATATTCCGCGGATGCATCGCGCCGGGTTTGTCGCCCCGAACATGGGTGATGTGGCCCCGGAAGCCAGTCCTGGCGGTTATGTGATGGATTCGCGCCCCGGCCTGTATGACTCAGTGCTGGTGCTGGATTACAAAAGCCTCTACCCGTCGATTATCCGCACCTTCCTGATTGACCCGGTGGGTCTGGTGGAAGGGCTGGCCCATCCTGATGATGCCGATTCGATTGAGGGTTTCCGTGAAGCGCGTTTTTCGCGGCATACCCACTGCCTGCCTGCGATAGTTGAACAGATCTGGCTGGGTCGCGAAGCGGCGAAAAAGCAGAATAATCAGCCGCTGTCTCAGGCGCTGAAAATCATTATGAACGCCTTTTATGGCGTGCTGGGCACCAGCGCCTGCCGCTTCTTTGATCCGCGGCTCGCCTCCTCTATTACGCTGCGCGGTCACGCCATCATGCAGCAGACCCGCACGCTGATTGAGGCGGAAGGCTACGACGTCATCTATGGCGACACCGACTCCACCTTTGTCTGGCTGAAGTCGGCGCACAGTGAAGAAGATGCCGCCGCGATTGGTCAGCAGCTGGTGCAGAAAGTGAACGCCTGGTGGCGCGACCATCTGCAGCAGACGCAGGGGCTGACCAGCACACTGGAACTGGAGTATGAAAACCACTTCTGCCGTTTTCTGATGCCCACCATTCGCGGCGCGGAACAGGGCAGCAAGAAACGCTACGCCGGACTGATCCGTGACGCCGCCGGTGAGCGCATGGTCTTTAAGGGGCTGGAGTCGGTGCGAACAGACTGGACGCCGCTGGCAAAAGCGTTCCAGCAGCAGCTCTACCACCGTATCTTCCACCGTCAGCCGTGGCAGGATTATATCCGTACAACCGTGGCGCTGTTGCTGGCGGGTGAACTCGACGATCAGCTGATCTACAAAAAGCGGCTGCGGCGTCCGCTGAAAGAATATGAACGAAACGTGCCCCCGCACGTGCGCGCCGCCAGGCTGGCCGATGAGTACAATCGTAAATTAAACCGGCCCTTGCAGTACCAGAATGGTGGCCGGATCCGTTATGTCATCGCCACCGCAGGCCCCGAGCCACTGGAGGCGCGCAGCACGCCGCTGGACTATGACCACTACGTGACGAAGCAACTTCAGCCGGTTGCAGAGGGGATTCTGCCCTTTGTCGAGGGGGACTTTGCTACACTTATTACCGGACAGCTGGGGCTTTTTTGACAGGTGACGAACGTCCTGCCATCCAGTACCATAGCGCCCTTCCTGAAACTCACCGCTCTTAAGTACGCTCCAGGCCTTGTTGTCTGGCGGTAACGCTATTGCCTGAGCTTTGGGAACACCTCTAAAAACGTTAAAATTCGAGCAAAAAATATATGGTTTTTACATTAGGTCAGCGCTGGATTAGTGATACGGAAAGTGAACTGGGACTGGGCACCGTGGTGGCGATCGATACCCGCATGATCACCCTGCTGTTTCCGGCCACGGGGGAAAACCGCCTCTACGCCCGCAACGATTCGCCAGTTACCCGCGTCATCTTTAATCCGGGTGATACCATCACCAGCCACGAAGGCTGGCAGATGCGCGTCGATGAAGTACGCAACGAAAATGACCTGATGACCTATATCGGTACCCGTCTGGATACCGAAGAGAGCGAAGTGATGCTGCGCGAAGTCATGCTCGACAGCAAGCTGGTGTTCAGTAAGCCGCAGGATCGCCTGTTTGCCGGCCAGCTCGACCGGATGGATCGTTTTGCCCTGCGCTTCCGCGCCCGTAAATACCAGAGTGAGCAATATCGTCTGCCAATCAGCGGCTTACGCGGCATGCGCACCAACCTGATCCCTCACCAGCTGCATATCGCCCACGATGTCGGCCGTCGCCATGCGCCGCGCGTCCTGCTGGCCGATGAAGTTGGCCTGGGTAAAACTATTGAAGCCGGGATGATCATCCAGCAGCAGCTGCTGGCTGGCCGCGCCGATCGCGTCCTGATCGTGGTACCTGAAACTTTACAGCATCAGTGGCTGGTCGAAATGCTGCGCCGCTTCAACCTGCGCTTTGCGCTGTTTGATGACGATCGCTATACCGAAGCGCAGCACGACAGCGATAACCCGTTTGAGACGGAGCAGCTGATTATCTGCTCACTGGACTTCGTGCGCCGTAACAAGCAGCGTCTTGAGATGCTGGCCGATGCCGAATGGGATCTGCTGGTGGTCGATGAAGCGCACCATCTGGCCTGGTCAGAAGGCGAGCCCAGCCGTGAATATCAGGTTATCGAACAGCTGGCTGAGAAAACCGCCGGGGTTCTGCTGCTGACTGCAACACCTGAGCAGTTGGGCATGGAGAGTCACTTCGCCCGTCTGCGCCTGCTCGACCCTAATCGTTTCCATGACTTTGCCGCCTTTGTTGAAGAGCAGCAGCATTTCCGTCCGATTGCCGATGCCGTCACGGCGCTGCTGGCCGATAAAGCGATCTCCCAGGAGGAGATGAACCGGATCAACGATCTGGTCGGCGAGCAGGATATTGAGCCACTGCTGCAGGTCGCCAACAGCGACCGTGACGGCAAGCTGGAGGCGCGTCAGGAGCTGATCTCCATGCTGATGGACCGCCACGGCACCAGCCGCGTGCTGTTCCGTAACACCCGTAACGGGGTTAAAGGCTTCCCGAAACGCGAACTGCACCAGATCCGCCTGCCGCTGCCTGCGCAGTATCAGACGGCG
This sequence comes from Pantoea sp. JV6, assembly GCF_025910055.1. Taxonomy (NCBI): domain Bacteria; kingdom Pseudomonadati; phylum Pseudomonadota; class Gammaproteobacteria; order Enterobacterales; family Erwiniaceae; genus Pantoea; species Pantoea sp. JV6. Next base: position 154,361 of record NZ_JAPCIM010000013.1, read on the forward strand.
ATTAAAGTCTCCGGCATTATGGGCGCGCGCAAAAATGCAGAAGAGCGGGCGCGTGACCTGCTCTATCCGGAGCAGATTTATCAGGAATTTGAAGGCGACAGCGGCACCTGGTGGAACTTCGATCCGCGCGTGGAATGGCTGATGGGCTATCTCACCACCAACCGCAAAGAGAAAGTGCTGGTGATCTGCGCCAAAGCGGCCACCGCGCTGCAACTGGAGCAGGTACTGCGTGAACGCGAAGGTATACGTGCAGCGGTGTTCCACGAAGGCCTGTCGATCATTGAACGTGACCGTGCCGCCGCCTGGTTCGCCTCAGAAGAGAATGGCGCGCAGGTGCTGTTGTGCTCCGAGATCGGTTCTGAAGGCCGTAACTTCCAGTTTGCCAGCCGTCTGGTGATGTTCGACCTGCCGTTTAACCCGGACCTGCTGGAGCAGCGTATCGGTCGTCTGGATCGTATCGGTCAGGCACACGACATTCAGATTCTGGTACCGTGGCTGGAGCAGACCGCACAGGCGGTGCTGCTGCGCTGGTATCACGAAGGGCTGGACGCGTTTGAACACACCTGCCCGACCGGCCGGACAATCTATGACAGCGTCCATTCGCAACTGATCGGCTATCTGGCCGCGCCGGAAAACAGCGAAGGTTTTGATGCGTTTATCACCGACTGCCGTAAACAGCATGACGCGCTGAAACTGCAGCTGGAACAGGGTCGCGATCGCCTGCTGGAGCTGAACTCCAACGGCGGCGAATCGGCTCAGCTACTGGCCAATGCCATCAGCGAGCAGGATAACGACACCGGTCTGGTGAACTTCGCGCTTAACCTGTTTGATATCGTTGGTATCAATCAGGAAGATCGCAGCGATAACCTGATTGTGCTGACCCCTTCCGACCACATGCTGGTGCCCGATTTCCCTGGCCTGCCGGAAGATGGCTGCACCATCACCTTCAACCGCGATCAGGCGCTGTCGCGCGAAGATACCCAGTTCATTACCTGGGAACATCCGCTGATCCGCAACGGTCTGGATCTGATTCTGTCGGGCGATACCGGCAGCAGCGCACTGTCACTGCTGAAGAACAAGGCGCTGCCGGTGGGGACGCTGCTGGTCGAGCTGATCTATGTGGTTGAAGCACAGGCACCGAAGCATCTGCAACTGACCCGGTTCCTGCCGCCAACGCCAATCCGTCTGCTGATGGATACCAAAGGCACTAACCTGGCGGACAAAGTGGAGTTCGAAAGCTTTAACCGTCAGCTGAATGCGGTAAACCGTCATACCGCCAGTAAACTGGTGAATGCGGTGCAGCAGGATGTGCATGCGATTCTGACCCAGGGCGAAGAGAGCGTGGTCAGCGAAGCGCGTGCGGTGATTGATGCAGCACGTGCCGAAGCGAACGAGAAGCTGGGCGCAGAACTCTCCCGTCTCAACGCGCTGAAAGCGGTGAATCCGAACATCCGTGACGATGAAGTCGAGGCGCTGGAAAGCAACCGTGAACAGGTGCTGGAAAGTCTCGATCAGGCCAACTGGCGTCTCGACGCACTGCGCCTGATTGTGGTGACACACCAGTAAGCTCAGGGGCCGCATGGCCCCTTATTTTTGGAAAGCCCCATGGAACCTTACAATCCACCGCGTGAACCCTGGCTGCACATCCTTTATCAGGATGCGCACATCATGGTGGTGAACAAACCCAGCGGTCTGCTCTCGGTACCCGGTCGGCTGGACGAACATAAAGATAGCGTGATGACGCGGGTTCAGCGTGATTTCCCGCAGGCTGAATCTGTCCACCGACTGGATATGGCGACCAGCGGCGTGATGGTCGTGGCGCTGACTAAGGCTGCTGAGCGCGAGCTGAAACGACAGTTCCGTGAGCGGGAGCCTTCCAAGACTTACGTGGCCTGCATCTGGGGTCATCCGGCGAAGGAAGAGGGATTGGTTGACCTGCCGCTGATTTGCGACTGGCCAAATCGTCCGAAGCAGATGGTCTGCTTCGAGACCGGCAAAGCCGCGCAGACGGAATATCAGGTGCTGGAATATCGTGCGGATAACAGTGCGCGTGTTTCGCTGAAACCGATTACCGGCCGCTCACACCAGCTGCGGGTGCATATGCTGGCGCTGGGCCATCCGATTCTGGGGGATAACTTCTATGCGCATCCGGAGGCCAAAGCGATGGCGCCCCGTTTACTGCTGCATGCGGAGTCACTGACCATTACCCATCCGGCATTTGGTAACGCCATGACGTTTCGTCAGCCCGCCGATTTTTAAGGTTTACTGCTCGCCTGTCACCGTGGCCTCCTCTGTTGCAGAAGCGGCCACGGAACATGGTGTTTACTTAAAGCCTTTCTCTTTGCGAATCAGATCGTACGCCGCCTGAATTTCCTGCGCTTTCTGCTTCGCCATCTCCATCATCTCTGGCGGTAACCCTTTCGCTACCAGCTTGTCAGGATGATGTTCGCTCATGAGTTTGCGGTAGGCGCGTTTGATGGTGGTGGCGTCGTCGCTGCTCTTCACACCCAGCACGCTACAGGCATCTTCCAGCGTTGGCCCGCGTTGCGCCTGCTGAAAACCGCCTGAACTGCGCTGACCACCGCCAAACTGCTGGCCACCTTCCATCATGCGCAGGAACTGATCGAACTGACCGCGTGAAATGCCCAGCTCTTCGGCAATCACATAGAGCACCTGTCGCTCATTAGGATGCAGTGAACCGTCGGCAAAGGCGGCCTGAATCTGGATCTCCAGGAACATCCGAATCAGATCAAACCGGCCAAAACAGGCGCTGCGCAGTTCACGCAGTTTGCTGCGTAACGGGTAATCCGCCTGCTTGCCTTCGCGGAACGCGCGCTGGGCAGCCGTACGAGAGTCACCGTGCAGTTGCATCCGCTCCATTAACAGCGAAGCAATCTGAATATCTGCTTCCGTGACGCGCCCTTTTGACTTGGTCAGATGGCCCATCACCTGAAAGGTGGTGCTGAAAAACAGCGTTTGTCGGGTCTGATTATTTGAGAAGTAAGCCTTGCCTTGCGCGCCGCGTACTTTGTCAATCATATGGCCAATGATCAAACCGATCACAATACCCCAAAAGCCTGCGCCGGAAAGTAATCCCACCGCCAGACCCACAACTTTTCCCCAGTAGCGCATAAACTCCTCAATTCGCCATGCTTGCGGCTGAAAATTGCATTATCATACCTGTCATTTATCTCAGCGCCTAACGGCAACGCTGACTGACCAGGATTAACACTGGCGCAACGCCGGGCAGTAAGTTAGTCTCTGACCCGATTGTCGGCATGATGCCAGTTTTCATGGAATTCTCGATACCGCGTATGAAAAAACATATACCTACCCTGCTGGCCACACTGATCGGCGCAGCCATTAGCCAGCAAGCCTTTGCCGACGATTTGATGTCGCAGTGTATGTTAGGCGTGCCGAGTTATAACCGCCCGCTGGTGAATGGCGATACGAATCAGATGCCCGTCACCATTCACTCCGACGCCGCCAAAGGGAACTATCCCAACGATGCGGTATTCACCGGTAATGTGAATATTGAGCAGGGCAACAGCCGTATGCAGGCGGATGAAGTCCAGCTTCATCAGCGTCAGCAGGAAGGCCAGACCGCGCCCGTACGTACCGTCGATGCGCTGGGTAATGTGCACTACGATGACAATCAGGTCATCCTGAAAGGTCCGAAAGCCTGGTCAAACCTCAACAGCAAAGATACCAACGTCTGGAATGGTCAGTACCAGATGGTAGATCGTCAGGGACGCGGCGTCGCAGATCAGATGAAGCTGCGCGGCGATAACCGCTACACCATTCTGGAAAACGGTACCTTTACCTCCTGTCTGCCCGGCTCCAACAGCTGGAGCGTGGTGGGTTCAGAAGTAATCCAGGATCGCGAAGAGGAAGTGGCGGAGATCTGGAATGCCCGCTTCAAAATCGGATCTGTTCCGGTGTTCTACAGCCCCTATCTGCAATTACCGATTGGCGATCGTCGCCGCTCCGGTTTCCTGATCCCGAATGCAAAATATGGCAGCAACAACGGCTTTGAGTTCATGCTGCCCTATTACTGGAACATCGCGCCGCAGGCCGATGCGACCATCACGCCGCACTACATGAGTAAGCGCGGCATGCAGTTCCAGAACGAATTCCGTTATCTGACCACGCTGGGTGCAGGTCTGGTTGAATTCGACTACCTCGGCTCGGACAAACAGTACGATAACGACAAAGCGGTGCGCGGCATTGCCGAAAATGACAGCTCCGATCGCTGGCTGTTCTACTGGCGTCATGCCGGTGTCTATGACCAGAACTGGCGTTTCAGCGCGGACTACACCAAGGTCAGTGATAAGTACTACTTCAACGATCTCGACTCGAAGTACTACAGCTCCACCGACAACTACGCCACGCAGAAATTCAGCATCGGCTATGCGGACACCAACTGGGACGCCACGCTCTCCACCAAAGATTTCCAGGTGTTCGGCGATACCACCAGCAATAACGTCTACCGCGCCATGCCGCAGCTGGACGTCAATCTCTATCAGAACGATATCGGCCCGTTTGATGGCCGGGTTTATGCCCAGGCGGTGAAGTTCACCAATGTCAGCAGCCGCTATCCCGAAGCGACCCGTTTACATGTTGAGCCAACGCTGAACCTGCCACTGTCAAACGGCTGGGCCAGCCTGGATACCGAAGCGAAGTTCCTGGCGACCCATTACCAGCAAACTAACGTTGATTATTACAACAATAACTTTGCGAACAATAACGGCAAAAGTGGCGATCTGGATGAGTCTGTCAACCGCACCCTGCCGCAATTTAAAGTTGATGGCCGTCTGGTGTTTGACCGCGATATGAACTCGGCGGTGGGTTATACCCAGACGCTGGAACCGCGCGTGCAGTACCTTTATATCCCGTATCGTAATCAGAGCAATATCTATCCGTACGACTCAACGCTGCTGCAAACCGACTACACCGGTCTGTTCCGCGATCGTACTTATAGCGGCCTGGATCGCATCGCTTCCGCCAATGAAGTGGCTACCGGCGTCACCTCGCGTATTTATGATAACGATCTGGTTGAACGTTTTAACGTTTCTGTAGGTCAAATCTACTCGTTTACCCCTTCTCGTACTGGTGTGAATCAAACCAGTAAAGAAGATGATACCGGCAGCCTGATCTGGGCTGGCGATACATACTGGAAAATCAGCGATCGCTGGGGCGTCCGTGGTGGGCTGCAATATGACACCAAACTCGACAACGTCTCCCAGGGCAATACCGTACTGGAATACCGTCGTGATGCCGACCGCATGGTGCAGCTGAGCTACCGTTACAGCAGCCCGGAGTATGTTGCGACCGCGCTGAACGATAGCAGCCTGGTCACGAATCCTATCTACAAAAATGGGATTTCACAGGTAGGTACCACGGCCAGCTGGCCGATTGCCGACGCATGGTCTGTGGTAGGCGCTTACTACTACGATACCCGCAACACGCGTCCGGCTTCACAACTGGTTGGCCTGCAATACAGCTCATGCTGTTACGCTATCCGGGTCGGTTACGAACGCAAAATTAACGGTTGGGAAAACAACGACAGTAAGTACGACAACCAAATCTCATTCAACATTGAGCTGCGTGGTCTGAGTCCGAACTATGGCTTAGGCACCAACGATATGCTGCGTCAGGGCATTATCCCTTACCAGCCTGCTTTCTGATGTTGTGATGTTTGACAGGCAATCCCGCAGTGCGGAACCAACAATGGATAAAGTATGAAGAACTGGAGAATGCTGATTCTTGGTGTGGCAATCAGTGCCAACACCGCGTTCGCAGCACCACAAGTCGTTGATAAAGTTGCAGCCGTGGTCAATAACGGCGTGGTTCTTGAGAGTGACGTGGATGGCATGATGAGCACCGTTAAATCTCAGGCCCAGCAGGCTGGTCAGCAGCTGCCGGATGATAAAACGTTGCGCCATCAGATTCTGGAACGTCAGATCATGGACAACATCATTCTGCAGATGGGTGATAAAGCGGGAATTCAGATCAGCGACGAGCAGCTGGACCAGGCTATTCAGAACATCGCTGCGCAGAACAAGATGAGCCTTGATCAGCTGCGTAGCCGTCTGGCTTATGACGGCATGAACTACAGCGTGTATCGTTCTCAGATCCGCAAAGAGATGACTATCGCCGAAGTGCGCAACAACGAAGTGCGTCGTCGTGTCACGATTCTGCCGCAGGAAGTGGATACGCTTGCTACGCAGATCGGCTCTCAGAACAGCCAGGGTACCGAACTGAACGTCAGTCATATTCTGCTGCCGCTGCCGGAAAACCCCACGCAACAGCAGGTTGATGAGCAGGAAACGCTGGCGAAACAGCTGGTTGGCGAACTGAAAAATGGCGCTGACTTCGGCAAGATGGCCGTGACCTACTCCGCCGACTCCCAGGCGCTGAAAGGCGGCAACATGGGCTGGGGTAAAATCGAAGAGTTACCGACCCTGTTTGCTCAGGCACTCTCAAGCGCCAAAAAAGGCGATATCGTCGGGCCGGTGCGCTCTGGTGTGGGCTTCCACATCCTGAAAGTGAACGACCTGCGTGGCGAGAGCAAAAATGTCTCGGTCACCGAAGTCCATTCGCGTCACATTCTGCTGAAGCCATCGCCGATCCTGACAGACGATCAGGCACGCGCGCAGCTGGAGCAGATTGCTAACGATATCCGCAGTGGCAAAACCACCTTTGCGGCGGCGGCTAAACAGTATTCTGACGATCCGGGTTCGGCGAACCAGGGCGGCGACCTCGGCTGGACCTCTCCGGAAGTCTTTGACCCGGCGTTCCGTGACGCGCTGCTGCGCCTGCAGAAAGGCCAGACCAGCCAGCCGGTTCACTCCTCTTTCGGCTGGCATCTGATTCAGTTGCTGGATACCCGTCAGGTGGATAAAACCGATGCGGCCCAGAAAGAGCGTGCTTACCGTATGCTGTTTAACCGTAAGTTCGCGGAAGAAGCGCAGACCTGGATGCAGGAACAACGTGCCAGTGCCTACGTGAAGATTCTGGATGGCAATGCGCAGTAACGCCCGTGTGGTGATCACGCCCGGCGAACCTGCCGGGATTGGTCCCGATCTTACCGTTCAGCTGGCCCAGCAGTCGTGGCCAGTTGAACTGGTGGTCTGCGCCTCGCCTGCCCTGTTGCAGCAGCGTGCGGCGCAACTCGGTCTGCCGCTGACGCTGCGGCCCTACCAGCCTGGTGGGGCAGCCGAGCCACAGCTGGCGGGTACACTGACTATCCTGCCAATTGAAACGGCAGCGCCGGTCACACCCGGCGAGCTTTGCGTCGCCAACAGCGACTATGTGCTGGCCACGCTGACGCGCGCCTGCGACGGTTGTCTTGACGGTGAATTCGCTGCCCTGATTACCGGCCCGGTGCATAAAGGCGTGATTAACGATGCCGGCATCGCCTTTACCGGCCATACCGAATTCTTCGCCGATCGCGCAGGCGGCCATCGGGTGGTCATGATGCTGGCGACAGAAGAGCTACGAGTCGCGCTGGCCACCACCCATCTGCCGCTGAAAGATGTGCCCGCTGCGGTAACCCGTGAATGTCTGCATGAAGTGATTACGATTCTGCATCGTGATCTGCAGCAGAAGTTTGCGATTGCCGAGCCGCATATTTACGTCTGTGGTCTTAACCCTCATGCCGGCGAAAGTGGTCACATGGGTCGGGAAGAGATCGAGACCATCACGCCGGCACTCAATGAACTGCGTAAGCAGGGCATTAATCTGACCGGCCCGCTGCCTGCGGATACCCTTTTCCAGCCCAAATATCTGCAATACGCCGATGCGGTGCTGGCGATGTATCACGACCAGGGCCTGCCGGTACTCAAATTTCAGGGGTTTGGCCGGGCGGTAAATATCACCCTGGGCCTGCCCTTTATCCGGACTTCAGTTGACCACGGCACCGCGCTTGAACTCGCTGGCCTGGGTCAGGCTGAGCCGGGCAGCTTCATCACGGCGCTTAACCTCGCCATCACTATGATCAAGAGCAGTAATGAATAATCGCGTCCATCAGGGGCACTACGCCCGTAAACGTTTCGGGCAGAACTTCCTGAACGATCAGTACATTATCGACAGCATTGTCTCCGCCATCCATCCTCAGCGCGACGAAGCGCTGGTGGAGATCGGCCCAGGCCTGGGTGCCTTAACCGAGCCGGTAGGCGAACGCCTCGATAAATTAACGGTGATAGAGCTGGACCGCGATCTCGCTGCGCGTCTGGAAACGCATCCATTCCTTGGCCCGAAACTGACTATCTTCCAGCAGGATGCCATGACCTTCGACTTCGCCGCGCTGGCGCAGGAGAGAGGCCAGCCGCTGCGGGTATTTGGTAACCTGCCGTACAATATTTCGACCCCGCTGATGTTCCACCTTTTCAGCTATACTGGTTCGATCAAAGATATGCACTTCATGCTGCAGAAAGAGGTGGTTAATCGTCTGGTTGCCGGTCCGGGTAACAAGACTTATGGTCGTCTGACAGTGATGGCGCAGTACTACTGCCAGATCATTCCGGTGCTGGAAGTGCCTCCGCACTCTTTCACGCCACCACCGAAAGTGGACTCTGCCGTAGTGCGTCTGGTGCCGTATGCCGAGCCGCCGTATCCGGTCAGCGATGTGCGTATCCTGAGCCGTATTACCACTGAAGCGTTCGGCCAGCGTCGTAAAACGCTGCGCAACAGCCTGAGCCACATGGTGGCCGCCGGTGCGCTGGAAGAGTTATCCATAGATCCAACCCTGCGTGCCGAGAACGTCTCGGTGGCGCAATATTGTCAGCTGGCGAACTGGCTGGCGAATCATCAGGGAAAATCGCAGGAGTAAGTCATGAGTGAAACGGCCCGCGTCTCCGTCCATGTGCAAAGCCAGTACGTCGCCTCACAATCCTCACCGGATGATGATCGCTACGTTTTCGCCTATACCATTACGATACGCAATCTGGGCCGTTCCTCAGTGCAACTGCTGGGACGCTACTGGTTGATTACCAACGGTAACGGCCGCGAAACGGAAGTTCAGGGTGAAGGCGTGGTCGGTGAACAGCCGCTTATCGCGCCAGGCAATGAATTTCAGTACACCAGCGGTGCCGTGATCGAAACACCGATGGGCACCATGCAGGGGCACTATGTGATGGTCGACGAACAGGGCGACACCTTTCACGTAGAGATCCCGGTGTTCCGCCTCGCCATTCAGACCCACATTCATTGATTCACACGCTTTTTGCCCGTTAAGTCGGGCACCTTCCTGATGGATAAAACGTTATGAGCACATACCTGATTGGCGACGTTCACGGTTGCTACGATGAATTACGTGCATTGCTGCAACAGGTCGACTTCAATCCTGAACAGGATACCCTGTGGCTGACCGGCGACTTAGTGGCGCGCGGTCCTGGCTCACTGGAAGTATTACGCTACGTAAAATCGCTGGGCGACGCGGTGCGTCTGGTGCTGGGCAATCACGATTTGCATCTGCTGGCGGTCTACGCCGGCATCAGCCGTAACAAGCCTAAAGATCGCCTGACCCCGTTGCTGGAAGCGGATGATGCGGATGAGCTGATCAACTGGCTGCGTCGTCAGCCGCTGTTACAGGTTGATGAAGAGAAAAAGCTAGTGATGGGACACGCCGGTATCACGCCGCAATGGGATATTGAGACCGCGAAAAAGTGCGCGCGTGAAGTCGAAGCGGTTCTCGCCAGCGACAGTTATCCGCTGTTCCTGGATGCCATGTATGGCGACATGCCGAACAACTGGAGTGAAGATCTGACCGGCCTGGCGCGTCTGCGCTTCAGCACCAACGCCCTCACCCGCATGCGCTACTGCTTCCCTAACGGCCAGCTGGACATGATCTGCAAAGATGCCCCAGAATCGGCGCTTCCGCCGCTGAAACCCTGGTTTAACATTGAGGGGCCGGTCGCACGTGACTACACCATCGTCTTTGGTCACTGGGCCTCGCTGGAAGGCAAAGGCACGCCAGAGGGCATTATCGGGCTGGATACCGGCTGCTGCTGGGGCGGAACGCTGACCCTGCTGCACTGGGAGACACAACGCTATGTGGTGCAACCCTCTAATCGCGAAAAAGCTTTGGCCTCCAGCGAAAGTCTGGCACCGCCCACGCTATAACGGCGATGCTGGCCATCAGGCCAGCATCCTGTTTTATGCGCCGATAATTCCGCCATCTTCACGGGTGATCATAATCACCGACGACCGCGGACGCGGACTGTTGTCCGGGAAGTGCGAGTCACCCTCTTCGCCGGGATGCTGCACATTCACGAACAGCGTTTTGTAATCGGGCGTGAAGGTAATACCGGTCAGCTCGCACGATTTTGGACCGACCATAAACCGGCGGATCTCGCCACTATCAGGATCACCCACCAGCATCTGATTATTCCCCTGCCCCTGATAATCCTCTTTGTTGCTGTATTTGCCATCGGTCAGGATCCATAACCGCCCCTGCGCATCAAACCCCAGCCCATCCGGACTGTTAAAGGTATTCTCCGCGGTGATGTTCGGTGTGCCACGATAGATCCCCTCAGGATGCGCTATCGGGTTGCCACACAGCGCATAGATATCCCACTCAAACGTCTGCGCGGTAGCATCGCCTTTCTCATCCCAGCGAATAATCTGACCGTAGATATTTTTTGGCCGCGGATTCGCTGCATTGACCGGCATGCCTTCATTTCCGCGCTTGTTGTTGTTGGTCAGGGTGCAGTAGGCACGGCCGTCATGCGGGTTAACCGCAATCCACTCCGGCCGGTCCATTCGCGTTGCGTTGACCACATCTGCCGCGGCACGCGCATTGATCAAAACATCTGCCTGGCTATTGAATCCCTTTTCAGCGGTGAGTCCATTTTCGCCCCACTTCAGCGCCAGCCAGCGCCCGGTGCCTTTAAGCGGCGTGCCCTGAGCATCGCCGTTGAACTGCGCCACATAGAGCGTGCCCTTATCAAGCAGTCCGTGATTGGCTTTAGCATCATCCGGAGTGACCTTGTCATCTGAGACAAATTTATAGATATACTCGCCGCGCTCGTCGTCGCCCATATAAACCACCAGCTGGCCGGTTTTCGCGACCGTCACGGCGGCATTCTCGTGCTTGAAGCGGCCCAGCGCGGTCCGCTTTACCGGCACGGAGTGAGGATCGAAAGGATCGATTTCGACAATCCAGCCGTGACGGTTGAATTCGTTGGGATTCTTAGCGATATCGAAGCGGGGATCAAAGTCGGCCCAGTTGCGCTCCGGCTCAGCGGCATTCAGGGTATAGCGCTTCTGCTGTGGGGTCGGCGTAAAGTCCGCCTGATGGGTGCCAAAGTAGGTGTCGTAGTTCTCTTCACAGGTGAGATAGGTGCCCCACGGCGTTTTGCCGTTGGCGCAGTTACCAAAGGTGCCCAGGACATGCATTCCCTGCGGATCGGCGGCAGTCTGCAGCGCTTTATCCCCCGCTGCCGGACCGGAGAAGCGCATCGGGGTATTGGCGGTAATGCGGCGGTTATAGTCAGAAGGACGTACCACCTGCCAGCGATTGTCCTCACCCCGTTTGACTTCAACGATGGAGATACCGTGCGCCGCCTGCGACTTTTTGACATCTTCCAGGCTGGTCGCTTTACTGCCGCCGTGGGCGAACAGCGTCGGCTCATTCACATATTCATTGTTAATCGCCATCACGCCGCGATGGTCATTAATCGCGAAGAAGCTCATACCGTCGTTGTTGTCACCGAACTGCTTTTCCTGGTCTTCGGCGCTGTTGTTGCCCTGCGGATCAAACGCGGCTGCGCCATTCACCAGCGGATCACCCCAGGAGATCAACACGTCGGCGCGATAGCCAGGGGCTACCACAATCTCATCGGCCGTGGACGCGGCAATCGCCTGAAAGCCCAGCAGTGGGCTGCCCGCAGGCTTCTCCTGCGCCAGTGCACTGCCCGAGAGCGTCAGGCCGCCGCTGAGAAAGCCGGTCAGGCCGATAGCACCGGAACCGGCAAGGAATTTACGACGCAGTGGATCAGGCAGGCGGTCAGTGCTTAATGCGGAGAGTTCGATTTTCATTAGTGATTGCTTCCTTTGTGTCGATCCCAGAAAAGAAGCAATGCTAATGAATAAAGATGACAGCCAGGTTACAGCCCGGCAGGGGGGGGATTAGCGACGACGGTCAAGGATCTCAAAGCAGTAGCTGTGGGAATTTTGCTCGTCAGCGTCGTGGAATTCGCTGAACGTTGACTGCCACTCATCCGGCTCGTAATCCGGGAACTGCGTATCACCTTCGACTTCCGCATCAATGTGCGTCAGATAGAGACGATCGGCACGCTTCAGCATCTGCTCATAGACGCGGCCACCGCCAATCACCATGATCTCTTCAGCGTCACCGGCTGCCTGTAACGCCTCATCCAGCGAAGTGACCCAGGTAACGCCTTCGGTGGTGCCCGGCTGGCTGCTGACCACGATATTCAGTCGGCCAGGTAACGGACGGCCAATAGATTCAAAGGTCAGTCGGCCCATAATCACCGGTTTCTTCAGCGTATGGCGCTTGAACCACGCCAGATCTGCAGGCAGGTCCCACGGCATGGCGTTCTCCATTCCAATAATGCGATCTGCTGCTAATGCCGCGATAAGACTAATCATGTTAACCACTCACTGAAAAAAATTGGCGCCATGATACGTAAAGGTGAAACTTTCGTCGATAGGGGGAAAGGTCTAATTGCGTAAAGCTTTTCATGACGTCGTTTTTCACGGCCTGTGCAGCGTTTTTCACCGCCTAATCGCGTCAGTTTGCCGCAGCTCGCCAGCGATCGGCCTCAGGCTGGCACAAAAGTCGTGCGCAAAAGAAAACGGCTCCCGGAGGAGCCGTCAGGGTTATCAGAAGTCGTAGCGCAGACGCACCAGATTCATATCACCCAGGTTATCGGTGCTGGAGGTAAACACATGTTCGTAATCGACACGGAAACCGTAGTCGAGGAACAGCACCACACCCAGACCGTTGTCGATGCGCTGATAATCACGGCCTGTCGCATACTCAATGCGATCACCCATGACATACGGCTGTACCGCTTTCAGACCATACTGCCCCACCGGAATCTTGTAACCGGCGAAATATTCAATGCCCCACGCGTCGCCGGCAAAGTAGTCATGCACATCTTTGCGTTTGGTGGTCATGAAGTTCTCATACCAGCCACCGCCGGCTGACAACGTCCAGTTACCTGGGGTCCAGCTCAGCGCGGTGCCGTAAATGTTCTGATCGTAATCGCGGCTGTCGCCGTTGTTCGGGTTACGCATCGCCGCGCGGGTGTAGTTCCACGCCGTGCCCCAGCTCAGATCGTCCGTGATGTGGTAGTCCACACCCAGCGAGCCGCCGCCTTTGCGCTTATAGCGCAGGCCGTTGCCTGGCAGATACTCGTTATCTTCGAACAGATAAGAGGCGTAAAGATCCGCATCGCCGAAGCTGTTTTTATACTTCAGCTGTTTGCGTGAGCGGTAAGATCCGTCGTAGTCGCCATTGATCCCGTTACCCGGAGCCTGGCCGACCATGTCGTAATCCCAGATATCGGTCTTGGCGCCCACGGTATCGTAATAGACACTGTTCTGCTGACCAAAGGTAAGCTGGCCCCAGGTTTTGCTTTTCAGACCGGTGTAGAGCTGACGACGCGTGGTGTTATTGGCACCGTCCGCATAGTGACGATCCCAGCTGAAGACCGCCGGGACGTTAACGCCCAGTTCGTAGTAGCTGATCCAGCTGACGTCATCAAACAGGTAGTAGTCAGCGCCGAAACGGAAACGGGTGCCGCCATCAAAACCGTCGCGCTTGTAGGATTTATCATCCACGCCGGTCTGATGATTGAACTGAGCACGAATGCTACCGCCAAAAGTAAAGTTAAGACGGCTAAGCGGATCGCCTGCCTGCGGATCCTGTTTTAACAGGGTAATTTCCGCCTGGCTGGCGAAAGGAAGAATTGCCATCAGTGCAGCCACTGCACTCAGAGAAAAAGTACGCATTTTCATTTTTTATTTATGTCCTGATACGCTCCAGTGATGAGCGGCAGGCATAGTACTGACGAAAAATCCGCACAGGAAGTGTTTATATTATAAATTTGTGCGAACCGGCCTTATTCGCACCTATAGCTAAAAAATTAAGCCAAATCAGTCACTTTAACGCAAACTCTTTGCTTTTTCTGGACCCTGTTTTCGGATTATCGCCAATAAGATGGTAAAAAAAAAACGGCTCCCGCAGGAGCCGTTTTTCACATTATATCGCCTTACATCGCCTTGATCTGGGCATGCATCTCCTGAACGGAGATAACCTGTTCCGTCGGGTCTGCATTCAGCGCCATCGCGGTGGCGAAGCCGCCGTTCAGCGTGGTGTCGTAGTGCACTTTATACTGCAGGGCACTGCGGCGAATCAGTTTCGAATCTTCAATCGCCTGACGACCCGCCGTGGTATTGACGATGTAGCTATACTCGCCATTCTTCAGACGGTCCTGAATGTGCGGACGCCCTTCGTGCACCTTGTTCACCAGGCGCGGATTGATGCCCGCTTCGCCCAGCACGACCGCCGTGCCGTGAGTCGCATCCAGTTCGAAACCAAACTTCTGCAGCTTAGCGGCCAGGTCGACAATACGTTTCTTGTCGCCTTCACGCACCGACAGCAGCGCACGGCCCGACTTCTTCATGTTGCTCTGTGCGCCCAGCATCGCTTTAGAAAACGCCTCAGCGAAGGTGCGGCCCACGCCCATGACTTCACCGGTAGAGCGCATTTCTGGCCCCAGAATCGGGTCAACGCCCTGGAACTTGTTAAACGGCAGCACCACTTCTTTGACAGAGTAGTAAGGCGGAATCACCTCTTCAGTGACGCCCTGCTCTGCCAGCGTTTTGCCTGCCATCACGCGCGCGGCAACTTTCGCCAGCGGGACACCGGTCGCTTTAGAGACGAACGGCACGGTACGCGCCGCGCGAGGGTTAACTTCGATCAGGTAGACTTCGTTGTCTTTCACCGCGAACTGGACGTTCATCAGGCCACGAACGTTCAGCTCAAACGCCAGCTTCTCAACCTGCTGGCGCATCACATTCTGAATCTCCTGACTCAGGGTGTAGGCCGGCAGTGAACAGGCGGAGTCACCGGAGTGGACGCCAGCCTGCTCGATGTGTTCCATGATGCCGCCAATCAGCACCCGCTCACCGTCGCAAATCGCATCAACATCCACTTCGACCGCATCATCCAGGAAGCGATCCAGCAGCACCGGTGCATCGTTGGAAACCGAGACCGCCGTCTGGAAGTAGCGCTTGAGGTCGATCTCGTCGTAGACGATCTCCATGGCACGGCCACCCAGCACATAAGAAGGACGCACCACCAGCGGATAACCCAGACCCGCGGCTTTCTCAACCGCCTGCTCCAGTGTCGCCACCGTGGCGTTGGCGGGTTGCTTCAGGTTCAGGCGATCAACCGCCTGCTGGAAACGTTCACGGTCTTCAGCACGGTCGATGGAATCCGGGCTGGTGCCGATGACCGGTACGCCTGCGGCTTCCAGCGCACGCGCCAGTTTCAGCGGAGTCTGACCGCCATACTGCACAATCACACCTTTTGGCTGCTCAATGCGCACAATCTCCAGCACATCTTCCAGCGTGACCGGCTCGAAGTAGAGGCGATCAGAGGTGTCGTAATCGGTCGAGACTGTTTCCGGGTTACAGTTGACCATAATGGTCTGATAACCATCTTCACGCAGCGCGAGGGCGGCGTGAACGCAGCAATAGTCGAATTCGATACCCTGACCGATACGGTTTGGCCCACCGCCCAGAATCATGATTTTTTCGCGATCCGGACTTGGATTGGCTTCGCACTCCTCCTCATAGGTGGAGTACATGTAGGCGGTGTCTGTCGCGAACTCTGCGGCGCAGGTATCCACGCGCTTGTAAACCGGGTGCAGGTTAAACTGCTGACGCAGCTTGCGGATTTCGCTCTCTGCCACGCCCGCCAGTGTTGCCAGCCGTGCATCAGCAAAGCCTTTACGCTTCAGGGCGCGCAGGAACGTCTCATCCAGGCTATTAACCCCTTCACGGGCAACCTGCTCTTCCAGCCGCACCAGTTCTTCGATCTGCACCAGGAACCAGCGGTCAATATTGGTCAGGTTAAACACGCCATCCACTGACATGCCGGCACGGAAAGCGTCTGCGATGTACCAGATGCGGTCTGAACCGGCATCTTTCAGCTCACGGCGGATGCGGGTTAATGCTTCCGGGTCGTCGAGGTGGACTTTCGGGTCGAAGCCGTTAGCGCCCACTTCCAGGCCGCGCAGCGCTTTCTGCATGGATTCCTGGAAAGTACGACCAATTGCCATCACTTCCCCGACCGACTTCATCTGCGTGGTCAGGCGATCGTTGGCACCGGCAAATTTTTCGAAGTTGAAACGCGGGATCTTGGTGACAACGTAGTCGATGGAAGGCTCGAACGAGGCAGGCGTTAAACCGCCGGTGATATCATTCATCAGCTCGTCGAGGGTATAGCCGACCGCCAGTTTGGCCGCCACTTTAGCAATCGGGAAACCGGTCGCTTTGGAGGCCAGCGCCGAGGAGCGTGACACGCGCGGGTTCATCTCAATGACAATCAGGCGGCCATCTTTCGGGTTAACCGAGAACTGCACGTTGGAGCCACCGGTTTCAACACCGATCTCACGCAGTACCGCCAGCGAGGCGTTACGCATGATCTGATACTCTTTGTCGGTCAGCGTCTGGGCAGGTGCCACCGTGATGGAGTCACCGGTGTGGATCCCCATCGCATCGAAGTTTTCAATTGAGCAGACGATGATGCAGTTGTCGTTTTTATCGCGCACCACTTCCATCTCATACTCTTTCCAGCCAATCAGCGACTCATCAATCAGCAGCTCATTGGTCGGTGAGAGGTCGAGACCGCGTTCGCAAATCTCTTCAAACTCTTCGCGGTTGTAGGCGATGCCGCCACCGGTTCCGCCCATAGTAAATGAGGGACGGATAATGCAGGGGAAACCGACATCTTCAGCCACGGCCAGCGCTTCTTCCATGGTGTGCGCAATGCCGGAGCGCGCGGTATCCAGACCGATGCTTTTCATCGCCACGTCGAAACGACGACGATCTTCTGCTTTGTCGATCGCATCAGCCGTTGCGCCGATCATGGTGACGCCAAACTCTTCCAGCACGCCATGACGTTCCAGCTCCAGCGCACAGTTCAGCGCTGTCTGACCGCCCATGGTCGGCAGTACCGCGTCCGGGCGCTCTTTTTCGATGATTTTGCGCACCACTTCCCAGTGAATCGGCTCAATGTAAGTCGCATCAGCCATTTCCGGGTCGGTCATGATCGTCGCCGGGTTGGAGTTCACCAGAATGACGCGGTAACCCTCTTCACGCAGCGCTTTACACGCCTGCGCACCGGAATAGTCAAATTCGCAGGCCTGGCCGATCACAATCGGACCGGCACCAAGAATCAGGATGGATTTTAGGTCTGTACGTTTTGGCATGAATTAGCTCCTGATTACTTCGCTTGCAGACGGAATGCGTCAATCAATTCAATAAAGTGGTCAAACAGCGGCGCAGCATCGCCTGGGCCCGGGCTGGCTTCCGGGTGTCCCTGGAAGCTGAATGCGGGCTTGTCAGTGCGGTGAATGCCCTGCACGGTTTTATCGAACAACGAAATGTGAGTTACACGCAGGTTAGCGGGAAGATTGTTCTCATCGACCGCAAAACCGTGGTTCTGCGCGGTGATCATCACGCGATTGTTATCGAGATCTTTCACCGGATGGTTGCCGCCGTGGTGGCCCAGCTTCATCTTCACGGTCTTAGCCCCGCTGGCCAGCGCCAGCAGCTGATGACCCAGACAGATTCCGAACACCGGGATCTCTGTTTTCAGGAAGGCCTGAATTGCGCTGATAGCGTAGTCGCACGGCTCCGGGTCTCCAGGACCGTTGGAGAGGAAGATGCCATCCGGATTAAGCTTCAGTACTTCTTCGGCAGGCGTCTGTGCCGGAACGACGGTCAGACGACAGCCGCGATCGACCAGCATCCGCAGAATGTTGCGCTTGGCACCGTAATCGTAAGCCACCACATGGTAAGGCAGTGATTCAGCGTCGGCCTGCTCTGGCAGCCCTCCCTCCAGCGTCCAGCTGCCCTGCTGCCAGCTGTAGGTCTCAGTGGTGCAGACCTCTTTCGCCAAATCCATCCCTTTCAGTCCCGGGAACGCCTGAGCTTTTTGCAGCGCCAGCGCGGCATCCGGATTATCGCCCGCAATGATGCAGCCGTTTTGCGCACCTTTCTCACGCAGCAAGCGCGTCAGCTTGCGGGTATCGATATCGGCAATCGCCACGATGTTGTTGCGCTGCAGGTAGGCGGATAAGCCCTCTTCACTACGGAAGTTGCTGGCAATCAGCGGCAGGTCACGGATAACCAGGCCCTGCGCATGAATCTGGCTGGATTCTTCGTCGGCGGCATTGGTTCCGACATTACCGATATGGGGATAAGTGAGAGTAACGATTTGGCGGGAATAGGAAGGATCAGTGAGGATTTCTTGATAACCGGTCATTGAGGTATTGAAAACGACTTCTCCCACTGCCGACCCTGTTGCCCCGATGGCCCGACCGTGGAATTGGGTTCCGTCTTCCAGAACCAAGAGCGCTGACTTAATCAAAACATCCTCCAGGGAATAAACAGTCACAATATCTGCATATTAATTCAAAATAGCCGCCTGAATCAATGCAAAAACCGCCTGAATTGTCGATTTTTGGCAAATTGCGCGCATTCTAATGATCGCCCTGGCCATTGTCTACCCTGCGGCGGGATTTTTTCACCCTTATCTGCCTTCTGAGGAAAATAACGGGCATAAGCAGCAAAAAGAGAGGAAAACTCGGCGGAATAATCGTTTGCCAGGCAGCGTAAAAGCAAAACAGAAGCAGCTCGGCCTTTATTTTTGACCAAATGGTCAAAAATAGCATCCGGCAGAGCAAATAAATGAAGAAAACAGGCAAAAACAGGAGTCAGAGGTAAATTTATATCTGGAAGGCATATTTCAGATAAAATTAAGGGCAATGAAAACATTGCCCCTTTTCAATCAAGCGATTATCGATTGAAACAACCACATCACGATGGTTAACAACACTCACAACATCGACAAATCCAGCACATCACGCATGTCAAACAGGCCAGATTTCTTATCTTTCAACCATAAAGCGGACTTAACCGCGCCATTTGCAAAGGTCATACGGCTTGAAGCCTTGTGGGTTATCTCTACGCGCTCGCCGATATCTGCAAACATCGCAGTATGCTCACCTACGATGTCACCCGCGCGTACTGTTGCAAAACCGATGCTCTGCGGCTGGCGTTCGCCGGTGTGGCCCTCACGCGTATAGACCGCATGCTCATCCAGTTTCCACTGCATCGCATCGGCAATCGCCTCACCCATCGCCAGCGCGGTTCCGGAGGGCGCATCCACTTTATGGCGGTGGTGCGCTTCAACGATCTCAATATCTGCGTACTCCCCCATCACTTTGGCAGCCTTCTCCAGCAGCTTCAGCACCAGGTTAACCCCCACGCTGAAGTTAGCGGCGAACACAATAGGGATATCTTCTGCCGCGGCCCGAATGGCCGCTTTGCCTGCTTCATCAAAACCGGTGGTGCCGATCACCATCGCTTTGCCCTGCTCACGGCAGATCGCCATATACTCCAGCGTGCCTTCCGGGCGGGTGAAGTCGACCAGCACATCAAAATCGTTAATCACCGCGCGTAAATCGTCAGCGATGATGATGCCATTTTTTCCGATGCCCGCTAATTCACCAGCGTCGCTGCCGGTCAGCGATGAGCCCGGGCGAGCCAGTGCCGCACCCAGTTCTGCGCCTTCTGCCTGCTGCGTCGCCTGAATCAGATTACGGCCCATACGGCCCGGCGCGCCCACAATAGCAATGCGGATTGTGTTCATATTTATTCATTCCTAAAACAAAACTATGCATCCAAAGCGTCATCAGGTTAACGATGAGTTAACAGTCACGCCACTATTAATCCGTGATAATAAGAATTTTATGCCAGCCGCCCGTGATTATCAGTAAAAGCAATCACCGCAGCAAATAACGGCTTTTTTTGTCAGATTCAAAAAACAAAAAAGGCCGAACAGAGTCGGCCTTTTTATCAGTAATATCGATGAGTTACTGCACGTTACGCACTTCGACACGCAGCTCTTTGGGCACTTCGAAGACAATATTCTCTTCACGGCCAATCAGCTCAATTGCCGCTTCGCCGCCCAGTTCACGCAGCCGCTGGATCACCTGCTGCACCAGAATATCGGGCGCTGACGCGCCTGCGGTGACGCCGATGCAGGCCACGCCTTTTACCCACTCTTCCTGAATATCATCCGCAGAGTCGATCAGCTTCGCCAGCTTACCGGCACGCTGAGCCAGCTCAGCCAGACGGTTAGAGTTAGAGGAGTTCTTCGACCCCACCACCAGCACCACTTCCGCATCTTTAGCCAGAGTACGAACCGCTTCCTGACGGTTGGTGGTGGCGTAGCAGATATCATCTTTACGCGGCCCGATAATCGCCGGGAAGCGCTGGCGCAGAGCATCAATGATGTCAGAGGTGTCGTCCACCGACAGCGTAGTCTGCGTCATGAAGCTCAGATTGTTTTCGTCTTTTACTGTCAGTCTGAAGACATCTTCCGGTGACTCCACCAGATACATGCCGCCATTAGGGTTGTTGTACTGCCCCATGGTGCCTTCGACTTCCGGATGACCTGCATGACCAATCAGTATTGCCTCAACGCCTTTACGGCTGGCGCGAGCCACTTCCATATGCACCTTGGTCACCAGCGGACAGGTAGCGTCAAACAGCATAGTCAGATTGCGCGCTTTGGCTTCGGCACGCACCGCCTGAGAAACACCGTGCGCGGAGAAGATCAGAATCGCGTTATCCGGCACTTCACTGATCTCTTCAATGAAGATGGCACCGCGCTCACGCAGGCTGTTTACCACGTAACGGTTATGCACCACTTCGTGACGGACATAGATTGGCGCGCCATACATCTCCAGCGCGCGCTCAACAATACTGATGGCACGATCAACGCCAGCGCAGAAGCCGCGCGGATTAGCTAACAGGATTTGCATCGTTGGCCTCCAGTGCGGGATCGATTTCCAGCACCTCTACATCAAACTGAATACGACGACCTGCCAGCGGATGGTTGAAATCCACAGTGATAGAGTCACCAGAGATTTCACGGATCACGCCAGGCATTTCACTGCCGCCCATGCCGCTGAACAGCATGATGGCTCCCACTTCCGGCTCACCCGCATCGATAAAGTCCCGACGCGAGAAATACTGGATCAGGTCAGGGCTGACGCCGCCAAAGGCGTCGTCCGGTTCCAGGGTAAACTGTTTAGTTTCACCCGCTTTCAGCCCCAGCAGTGCCTGCTCAAGTGCCGCAGAGAGGCTGCCATCACCGAGACGGAACAGCGCGGGCTTGCCGTTTGCACGGGTCGATTCCGCCGTCGAGCCATCTTCCAGCTTCAGCGTAAAATGCACCAACACCGCGCTTTCGCGCTGTACGGACTCAGTCATCACTTACCCTTTCTGTTTAGCCTGTTTGCCGTTCGGGCTGAAAAAGCCCTCCAGCACCACCAATGCAGCACCGATACAGATGCCGCAGTCAGCGATATTAAATGTAGCGAAGTGCCAGTTACCGACATAGAAATCGATAAAATCGACCACAAAGCCATGGTATGAGCGATCAAACAGATTGCCTATCGCGCCGCCGATGATCAGGGCATACGCGATGTTAGCGATCTTCTGACTGGCATGATTACGATACATCATCACGACCAGTGAGATCACGATAGCCAGCGCAATACCGGCAAAGAACCAGCGCTGCCAGCCGCCTTTGTCCGCCAGGAAACTGAACGCCGCGCCGTAGTTGCGCGCGTAGAACAGGTTCAGGTAGGGCATCAGTGGCTGGGTTTCATGCAGCATCATGTTGTTCATCACCCACTGCTTGCTGGCGAAGTCGACAACAATCACCACCAGCACCAGCCACAGCCAGCGCAATCCGGTTGATAAAATAGGTTTACGCATCAGGCAAATTCACGCTGTTCGCCGTCACCGGCTACGTTAGTGTAACAACGACCACAGACCTCAGCATGCTCAGGATTCTGTCCGACGTCGGTAGTGTAATGCCAGCAGCGCTGACATTTCTCGCCTTCCGCCTTGTGCAGCGCGATTTTCAGACCTTTCAGCAGCTCACTCTGCTGCGCTTCGTCGTTCGCCAGGGCGTAATCAGCCACCTGTGCGCCAGAGGTCAGCAGCACAAAGCGCAGCTCATTACCCAGCGCCTGCAGTTTAGCCGCCAGCTCCGGATCGGCATAGAGCGTGACCGTTGCTTCCAGTGCGCCACCGATACGTTTATCCGCACGCGCCTGCTCGATCACCTTGTTCACTTCGCCACGCACTTTCAGCAGCTCAGCCCAGTAGGCGTCATTCAGCGCTTCATCTTCAGCCAGGCCAAACAGCCCCTGATACCACTCTTCGGTAAAGACATACTGCGCACGTTCGCCTGGCAGGTAGCCCCAGATCTCATCCGCCGTAAAGGACATGATCGGTGCCATCCAGCGCACCAGCGCTTCGACGATATGCCACAGTGCGGTCTGGCAGCTGCGACGCGCAAGGCCATCGCCTTTCGCGGTGTATTGACGATCCTTGATGATGTCGAGATAGAAGCTGCCCATCTCAATTGAACAGAACTGCATCAGACGCTGGATCACTTCGTGGAAATCGTAGTTCTCGTAAGAGGCAACGATATCGGCCTGTGCCGCCTGAGCGCGACCGACGGCCCAGCGATCCACCACCACCATCTCTTCCGGTTTCACCAGATCGGTAGCCGGGTTAAAGCCGCTGAGGTTAGCCAGCAGGAAACGCGCGGTGTTACGGATGCGGCGATAGGCATCGGCAGAACGTTTAAGGATCTCATCGGAGACCGCCATTTCGCCCGAGTAGTCGGTTGATGCCACCCACAGGCGCAGAATATCGGCGCCCAGTTTGTTCATCACATCCTGCGGCGCAACCGTGTTACCGATCGATTTCGACATCTTGCGGCCCTGACCATCCACGGTGAAACCGTGCGTCAGTACCTGACGATAAGGCGCTTTGCCCTTCATCGCCGTGGAGATCATCAGCGAGGACATAAACCAGCCGCGATGCTGATCGGACCCTTCCAGATAAAGGTCAGGCGCATGTCCGCCAAATTCCGGACGCGCATCAACCACGGAATAGCTGGTTGAACCGGAGTCAAACCAGACATCCAGCGTATCCGGCACTTTTACGTAATGATCGGCATCATCGCCCATCAGCTCGCGCGGATCGAGATCCCACCAGGCCTGAATCCCCTCCTGCTCAACGCGCTGCGCCACTTTCTCCATCAGCGCCAGCGTGTCCGGGTGCAGCTCTTCGCTCTCTTTATGAACGAACAGCGCCATCGGTACGCCCCAGGTACGCTGACGAGAGATACACCAGTCGGGACGGTTCGCCACCATCGATTCGATACGCGCCTGGCCCCAGTCCGGGATCCACTGCACGCCTTTGATCTCCTTCAGCGACTGCGCACGCAATCCTTTCTGATCCATGCTGATGAACCATTGCGGCGTGGCGCGGAAGATGATCGGCGTTTTATGGCGCCAGCAGTGCGGGTAGCTGTGCAGCAGTTTCTCAACGTGCAGCAGCGCGCCCTTCTCTTTCAGCAGCTCAACGATCATGTCGTTGGCTTTAAAGACATTGACCCCATCCAGCGTTGGATAGGTGCCTGGCAGATAGCGGCCATCCGGTCCGACCGGATTGGCGGTTTCGATGCCATATTTCTGACCGATAACATAGTCATCCGGGCCGTGGCCAGGTGCCGTGTGGACTGCACCGGTACCCGCTTCCAGGGTGACGTGATCGCCCAGCACCACCAGCGACTCAAGCGCCAGGAACGGATGCTGGAATTTCTGCAGCTCCAGCGCCGCGCCTTTACATTCGCCCAGTACCTGCCATTCGCTGACGCCCGCGTGCTTCATCACGCTCTCGACCAGATCTTTTGCCAGGATCAGCGCGCGACCGTCGATCTGCAGCAGCTGATACTCAAATTCCGCGTTTAACGAGATGGCACGGTTAGCCGGCAGCGTCCACGGTGTCGTCGTCCAGATCACCAGTGAAATCGGACCATTAACCTGTGCCACACCAAACGCCTGACGCACCGCGTCGGCATCAATGGCGTTGAACATCACATCAATCGACGGTGACGTTTTGTCGTAATACTCCACTTCCGCTTCTGCTAAGGCAGAACGGCAATCCAGACACCAGTGCACGGGCTTCGCGCCTTTGTGCAGGTGGCCGTTGCCGATGATTTTACTCAGCGCACGAATGATGTTGGCTTCGGTACCGAAATCCATGGTCAGGTAAGGACGATCCCAGTCGCCCAGCACGCCCAGACGGATAAAGTCTGCCTTCTGGCCTTCAACCTGTTCCGCGGCATATTTGCGGCACGCTTCGCGGAATTCAGCAGCGGTGACTTTCTCGCCTGGCTTGCCGATCATCTGCTCAACTTTGTGTTCGATTGGCAGACCGTGACAGTCCCAGCCCGGCACATACGGCGAGTCATAACCCGCCATGCCTTTCGACTTAACGATAATGTCTTTCAGAATCTTGTTAACGGAGTGACCAATATGAATGCTGCCGTTCGCATACGGAGGGCCATCATGCAGGATAAAGGTTTTTTTCCCTTTTTTGGCTTCGCGGATGATGCCGTACAGGTTGTCGGCATACCAGCGTTGCAACATTCCCGGTTCGCGTTTGGCCAGATCGCCACGCATCGGGAATCCCGTTTCCGGCAAATTCAGGGTAGATTTATAGTCACTCATCAGATTCTCGATTCCGTTTTTCGCTCAGGTTAAAGCAGCCCAAAGAACTGCCGGGCCGTTACCACATCGTTCGCAATTTGTTCTTTCAACGCCTCCAGTGAGGCAAAGCGCTGCTCGTTTCGTATTTTCTGTTTCAGCACCACATCAATGTGACGACCATAGAGATCCATATTGATGTCGAGCAGGTGAACTTCAAGCTGCTGGCGTAAACCTTTTACGGTCGGACGGGTGCCGATATTGGCGACACCTGGCAGTGGCTCGGGCGTCAGACCCCGTACCTCTACCGCATAAACCCCTTTCACCGGCGAGACGCTGCGGCGTAAAGGGAGGTTCGCCGTGGGGAAACCCAGCGTGCGTCCCAGTGCATCACCGTGCACAACGCGGCCGGAAATAGTGAAAGGGTGACCAAGCAGCGACTGCGCCAGCGCTAAATCATCCACGGCCAGCGCCTGACGCACGGCAGTACTGCTGATTCGCTTACCGCCATCACAGAAGGTTTCGGTGCTGACGACCTCAAAGCCGTACTCCGCACCGGCTTTCTGTAATAACAGGAAATCACCCTGGCGACCAGCGCCGAAGCGGAAATCATCGCCTACCGCAAGGTACTTTACGTCCAGCTTTTCGACTAACAGGTCACTGATAAAACGCTGGGCGGACAAGGCCGCAAAGCGACGGTCGAACCGCACGCACAACACTTTATCGACGCCGGCTTCCGCCATGTATCGCAGTTTTTCACGCAGACGCGTCAGACGAGCCGGCGCTTTGTCACCGGCAAACAGCTCCAGCGGCTGTGGCTCAAAAACCATGACCACCACCGGCAGATTACGCTTACGTCCCTCTTCACACAGCCGCGACATCAGCGCCTGATGCCCACGGTGCACGCCATCGAAATTACCAATGGTCAGAACGCAGCCGCGATGCTGCTCGTTAAGATTATGAATACCGCGGATAAACTTCATGGCTGGCCCAAACCGGTGGAAATCGGCGGATTATACCCTTGAAAGCGACTCAGGTTAACCCGTCAGCACGCCTTTCATGCTTTAGGCGCTGCATTTCCTGTTGCAGAAGCGCATGTTAAGAATTTTGTCGCGAAATACTGTATTCAGCGAGGGGAAGCTGGTAGAATCCTGCGCCATCAAATACGTAACCGAGTGCCGCTCTCAGGGCGACGCTTATTTGCACAAATCCATTGACAAAATCAGGTTAGAAGGGCATAGTCCTCGGCCTTTGATTTGTCTCTATAGAACACATTTGGGAGTTGTACCTTGGCTAATATCAAATCAGCTAAGAAACGCGCCGTAACATCTGAGAAACGCCGTAAGCATAACGCTAGCCGCCGCTCTATGATGCGTACCTTCGTTAAGAAAGTATACGCGGCGATCGCTTCAGGCGACAAAGCTGCTGCGCAGAACGCATTCAATGAAATGCAACCACTCGTGGACCGTCAGGCTGCTAAAGGTCTGATCCACAAGAACAAAGCTGCACGTTATAAGTCTAACCTGACTGCACAGATCAACAAACTGGCTTAATCGCCTGTTGTTAATCGCTTTGTTAAAAAAGCCGGCGCTTACGCCGGTTTTTTTTCGTCTGTCCCCTGGCGGGGAAAGAGTTCGCTGAAGTCTGCGTGACAGAGTCGCTGCACCGCCGGATGCTGAATCATCCGCTCCGCGAAGAGTATGTGATACTCCTCTGATACCGCGTCGAGCCGCCCGACTTCATATATCCCCTCACGTTGACCCATCTCCAGCAAAGGCGCGACAAAAATCGCATTCTGTCGCGCACCAAACGCCGTCATCAGTGCCGCATCATCAAACTCACCGAGAATCTCCACCTGCACTCCCTGGGTGCTGATCCAGTTGAGGATTTTGCGCCCCAGCATGGAGCGGCGCCCCGGAATCAGCAGGGGACGCGTCTCCAGGCAGGCCGGAAAAGAGAGATCGCTGAGCGGCTGGGTTGACCAGAAGCTGATCGGGCATTCCCCCAGCTTCACCGAAAATAGCCCTTCCTGTTGGGTGGGGTCGATGGAGCAGTCAGAGATAATCATATCCAGCTTGTGCTGACTGAGCTGCTCCAGCAGCATTTCGTGGGTCGATTCAAAACAGCGCAGATGAATTTTCTCCTCTGCGACCACCGCCGTCTCCAGCACCTTGCTGACCAGCTGCTTTGAGAGCGCATCTGCCACGCCAACATCCAGCAGCAGATGGGACTCTTTGCGGTAATTCACAATATCCAGCATCTCCTGACTCAGCATAAACATGCGGTCAGCATAGCGAAAAACCAGCTGCCCCAGCTCCGTCGGTACCAGGCCCCGTCCCTGACGCCGGAACAGCTTGCCCTGCAGGCGCTCCTCCAGTGCCTTAATCTGCCCGGTAATGGTCTGTGGCGTCAGGGAGAGTGCCTCTGCTGCTGCCGTAATTGATCCCGCACGGCAGGCGTGCCAGAAGTAGTAGAGATGATTGAAATTGAGCTGATTCATAGAAAAAAGGAGGCTTGCGCCTCCTCTCCATTAACGCAGTTTAATTCGCAGCAGCGTATAGCCGATGACAGCTGAAAGCAGAGAGCCGGTCAGAATGCCCAGTTTTGAAAAGGTCACCAGCTGTTCATGCGCGGCATCAAAGGCCAGCGAACTGATAAAAATTGACATAGTGAAGCCAATTCCGCACAGCACACCAATCGCCATAATATCGCGTATGGTTGTGCCGTTGGGTAATACCGCCAGCCGCAATTTTACCGCCAGCCAGCAGAAGAGCGTAATGCCTAATGGCTTACCGATTAACAGGCCGAAGATGATGCCTGACGGTTCAGGCGAGAGGACATCACTCAGCGTAATGCCAGCAAGTGAGATACCGGCATTAGCAAAGGCAAACAGCGGCAGAATCATCCAGTTCACCCACGGCATCAGACCATGCGCCAGATGTTCCGCTGGAGAGTGCCCCTCTTTCTTCTCCAGAGGCACGAAGAAGCCCACAATGACGCCAGCCAGGGTTGCGTGGACGCCCGACTTCAGCACGGCGGTCCAGAGTATGATACCCACCAGTATGTAGACTGAGATTCTACGGACGTTAAAGCGGTTCAGGAGTGCCAGCACGACAATTGCGCCAGCAGCCACGCACAGGGAGAGCACTGAGAGGTCACTGGTATAGAACAGAGCGATAATCACAATGGCACCCAGGTCATCAATAATCGCCAGTGCCATCAGAAAGACTTTCAGCGCAACGGGAACACGGCTGCCCAGAAGGGCCAGCACACCCAGCGCAAAAGCGATATCGGTTGCGGTGGGAATGGCCCAGCCGTTACGTGCAATCTCATCACCATGGTTGAAAAGCAGGAAGATCAGGGCGGGTAACGCCATGCCGCCTATTGCCGCGATGACCGGGAAGATCGCCTTGTCACGGCTGGCAAGTTCGCCGACCATCAACTCACGCTTTACTTCCAGGCCAATAACCAGAAAGAAAAGCGCCATCAGCGCATCGTTGATCCACAACAGCAAGTTTTTGCTGATATCCAGCGCTCCGAAGCGGATTTGTACCGGTTCATTCAGCAACGCCTGGTAACCCTGGGCGGTAGCGGCCGTATTGGCGAGGATCATCGCCGCGACCGCCGCCACGATCAACATCACGCCATTGCTGGCATCACTTTCAATAAAACTTTTTAGCAGATTCTTTAATTTGCGCGGCTTGTTCAACGTTCATCTTCCTGAGCAGAGACAGAATGTTAAACAGTGTAACGATTCATATAGTTCGTTAAAAGCAGCTTATACCGCGCTATATGCTCGGTTTCGCCGAGCAGTAATAGCAGTAAACGTCGACATTTTTATGAGTGCTGCGGTGAGGGAGAGATAATGCAGCCATCACAGGCAGGGGATTTAAAGTAAAAAAAAGCGGAGCCGGGGCTCTAATGCCAGTCAGTTAAGCGACAGGTGATAACGCAGTCTGGTGCCGGGCCAGAAGTCCACGCCGTGAAGCGTGGACAGTTCGGGGCCGGCCAGGGAGGGCCGATCCCCGAACGGTTCGTCGGCACGACGTCAAAGCCGAAGGTACCGCGTGAGCGGCGCGAGGACGGCCCGGCAGCAGCAGAGGTGCGCTGGCCCGCACTGCGGCTCGCTCGCCCAAAAAAAAGCTGCCACGTTTGACCGTGACAGCCTTTACAAATCTAATCTAAACTGATCAGCATCAGAGCCGGGGCTCCGCTTTTTATCAGGCAGACTTAACGAGTCAGATCATCAAAGAATTTTTTCACGCCGTCGAAAAAACTCTTGGAGCGTGGGCTGTTATGCTCGCCGCTCGGGCCGCCAAAACTCTCTTCCAGTTCACGCAACAGCGCTTTCTGTTTCTCATTCAGGCTGACCGGTGTTTCCACCACGACACGACACAGCAGATCGCCGACCGCGCCGCCACGCACAGATTTCACGCCACGTCCGCGCATGCGGAACAGCTTGCCGGTCTGAGTTTCTGACGGCACTTTCAGCTTCACGCGACCATCCAGGGTCGGTACTTCAATCTCACCTCCCAGCGCTGCCATCGCAAAGTTGATCGGCACTTCACAGTAGAGATTGTTCTCTTCACGCTCGAAGATCGGGTGTTTCTTCACCGAGACCTGAACGTAGAGATCGCCTGCTGGTGCGCCCTGCTCGCCCGCTTCGCCTTCGCCGCTCAGACGAATGCGATCGCCGGTGTCGACCCCTGCCGGGATTTTCACTGACAGCGTTTTCGACTTCTCAACACGGCCATGACCATGACAGGCGTTGCACGGATCTTTAATCACCGAGCCGCGACCATGACAGGTCGGACAGGCCTGCTGAACGGTGAAGAAGCCCTGGCGCATCTGCACCTGGCCTGCACCGTGACAGGTTGAACAGGTTTGTGGCTGCGTTCCCGCTTTCGCGCCGCTGCCGTGGCAGACGTCACACTCTTCCAGCGTTGGAATGCGGATCTCTTTGGTCACGCCGCGTACCGCTTCTTCCAGCGACAGCTCCATGTTGTAGCGTAAATCGGCGCCACGGGAGGCGCGCTGACGGCGTCCACCACCAAAGATGTCACCGAACACGTCGCCAAAGATATCGCTGAAGTCTGCGCCGCCGCCACCAAAGCCGCCGCCGCCGTATCCACCGCCACCCATACCGCCCTGTTCAAAGGCTGCATGACCATATTGATCGTAGGCCGCACGCTTCTGCGCATCGGTCAGGATTTCGTACGCTTCCTTGACCTCTTTGAATTTGGCTTCGGCTTCTTTGTCACCGGGATTACGGTCCGGGTGAAATTTCATTGCCAGGCGTTTGTAAGCCTTTTTGATTTCACGCTCGTCCGCGGATTTGGCGACGCCTAAAATCTCGTAGTAATCACTCTTCGCCATGTTTATTTAGCCCTTAACATGATCGCACGGGCGTGGAGAGATCTCCTACGCCCGTGCTGGTTTCAACGGCTGTCAGGCCAACCGTCGCGCCCGGTCAGGGGCAATTATTTCTTGTTGTCTTTCACTTCTTCGAATTCAGCATCGACAACGTCGTCATCTTTCTTCGCTGACGCGTCACCGGCATCCGCTGCACCCGCCTGAGACTGCTGTGCCGCTTCCATCAGTTTGCCGGACACTTCCATCAGCGCCTGCATTTTGGCGTCGATTTCAGCTTTGTCTTCGCCTCTCAGCGCAGTTTCCAGCGCGGCCAGAGCGGCTTCGATTGGCGCTTTGTCATCAGCTGACAGTTTGTCGCCCGCTTCTTCCAACTGCTTACGCGTGCTGTGGGCAATCTGATCGCCCTGGTTACGCGTCTGTACCAGCTCTTCGAACTTGCGGTCAGATTCAGCGTTCGCTTCCGCATCACGCACCATTTTCTGGATCTCTTCATCGCTCAGACCTGAAGAGGCTTTGATGGTGATTTTCTGCTCTTTACCGCTGTTCTTATCTTTCGCCGACACGTGCAGGATACCATCCGCATCGATGTCGAAGGTCACTTCGATCTGCGGCAGACCGCGTGGCGCGTTCTGAATACCGTCGAGGTTGAACTGGCCCAGTGACTTGTTGTCATTGGCGCGCTTACGCTCACCCTGCAGCACGTGAATGGTCACGGCTGACTGGTTATCTTCAGCAGTCGAGAAGACCTGGCTGTGCTTGGTTGGGATAGTGGTGTTCTTGCTGATCAGCGAAGTCATCACACCACCCATGGTTTCGATACCCAGTGACAGCGGGGTAACGTCCAGCAGCAGCACGTCTTTCACGTCGCCACCCAGTACACCACCCTGAACTGCAGCACCGACCGCGACCGCTTCATCCGGGTTCACGTCTTTACGTGGCTCTTTACCGAAGAACTCAGTCACTTTGGCCTGAACCAGTGGCATACGAGTCTGACCACCCACCAGGATAACGTCGTTGATGTCTGAAACAGACAGTCCGGCGTCCTGCAGCGCAACTTTCAGTGGCGCGATTGAGCGAGCAACCAGATCTTCAACCAGTGACTCCAGTTTAGAGCGGGTCACTTTGATGTTCAGGTGTTTAGGACCGGTCGCATCTGCCGTGATGTATGGCAGGTTAACGTCGGTCTGCTGTGCAGAAGAAAGTTCGATTTTCGCTTTCTCTGCCGCTTCTTTCAGACGCTGCATCGCCAGTGGATCGTTGTGCAGATCGATGCCCTGGTCTTTCTTGAATTCAGCAACCAGATAGTTAATCAGGCGGCTAT
The DNA here is from genome assembly GCF_025910055.1 of Pantoea sp. JV6. Taxonomy (NCBI): domain Bacteria; kingdom Pseudomonadati; phylum Pseudomonadota; class Gammaproteobacteria; order Enterobacterales; family Erwiniaceae; genus Pantoea; species Pantoea sp. JV6. Next base: position 185,903 of record NZ_JAPCIM010000013.1, read on the forward strand.
CGAAGTCTTCACCACCCAGGTGGGTATCACCGTTGGTCGCCAGAACTTCAAAGGTTTTTTCGCCGTCAACTTCGTCGATCTCAATGATTGAGATATCGAAGGTACCGCCACCCAGGTCATAAACCGCGATGGTGCGGTTACCCTGGCCTTTATCCAGACCGTATGCCAGTGCAGCAGCAGTCGGTTCGTTAATGATACGTTTGACTTCCAGACCCGCGATACGGCCGGCGTCTTTGGTCGCCTGACGCTGCGCATCGTTGAAGTAAGCCGGTACGGTAATAACCGCTTCAGTCACTGGCTCACCGAGGTAATCTTCGGCGGTCTTTTTCATTTTCTTCAGCACTTCAGCAGAGATCTGCGGCGGTGCCATTCTCTGACCTTTCACTTCCAGCCATGCGTCGCCGTTGTCAGCGCCGGTAATTTTGTACGGCATGATTTTAATATCACGCTGTACTTCTTCGTCCTGGAAGCGACGACCGATCAGACGCTTAATTGCGAACAGGGTATTCTGCGGGTTGGTCACTGCCTGACGTTTAGCCGGTTGACCGACCAGAATTTCGCCATCCTGTGTATACGCAATAATTGAAGGCGTGGTGCGATCGCCCTCGGCATTTTCCAGCACGCGTGCTTTAGTGCCATCCATGATCGCAACACAAGAGTTGGTTGTACCCAGGTCAATACCAATAATCTTACCCATCTAAACATCTCCCACTTAAATTCGTTGCCAATTTGGGTTGTGAACCTTTTATGTGGGCGGGTTGTTTGCATTCAACTGCCAGCACATGCTTTTTTTCCAACGTTCACAACGCTCGATGACAAGTAAATGGGGCCGCTTCGATGCGCATCAAGGGCTAAACCAAAAAAAAATTTTTACCTTTGGCCCTGTCGGGATCAAAGAACGCTGCCACAACGCTGAATATGATGCGTCGCCTTGTTCCCCTCAGGGAGCAGGACGAAATCCGTTTATTACATCAACGATCATTTTACTGCCGAGGAACTATGGCAAATTCAACGCTGGCTAACCCTGCCCCGCTGGGATTAATGGGATTTGGCATGACGACCATTTTGCTGAACCTGCACAACACGGGCCTGTTTGCCATGGACGTGGCGATTTTAGCCATGGGCATTTTTTATGGCGGGATTGCACAGGTGCTGGCCGGTCTGCTGGAGTTTAAAAAGAACAACACTTTCGGGCTGACCGCCTTTACCTCTTACGGCATGTTCTGGTTAAGCTTTGTGGCGATTCTGCTGTTACCTGAAATGGGTCTGGCAAAAGCGCCAGACGAACGTTTCCTGGGGGCCTGGCTGGCACTGTGGGGCATTTTCACGCTGTTTATGTTCGTCGGTACGCTGAAAGGTGCGCGGATGCTGCAGTTTGTTTTCGGCTCGCTCACGCTGCTGTTTCTGCTGCTGGCCGTGGCTCATCTTATGCACCTGTCGGCGCTGGTGGTCTCCGCGGGCTGGGTCGGGATACTCTGTGGTGCCAGCGCCTGCTATCTGGCGATGGGTGAAGTGCTGAACGAAACCTTTGGCCGCACCATTCTGCCGATTGGCGCGAAATCGCTTTAAGCCTGCTTTTACACATAAAAAAAGACGCGGAGCCAGGCTCCGCGTCCCCGCATTACAAAGAGTTAATCCCCTGCTGCAGGCCAGGCTCGTGGCTGACATCACGCCGCAGCCAGATCCCCGTCAGCAATCCCACCAGCGCCAGCGCCATCACATACCAGCAGGGTGCCATAACTGAGACGTTCATCAGCAGCGACACAAAGATCGGTGTCAGCCCGCCGAAGATCGCATAGGAGAGGTTGTAGGAAAATGAGAGTCCGGTAAAACGCACTTCTGCCGGAAAGGCGCGCACCATCACAAAGGGCACCACGCCGACGATACCGACGCTGAGACCCGCCACGCCATAAAGCAGGAAGAGCTGCTGTGGATAGAGGGCGGTCAGGTGATAAAACTGCCAGCTACAGATCGCCAGCAGCAGGCTGCCGACACACAGCGTACGACTGGCACCAAAGCGATCGGCCGCGAGTCCGGCAATAATGCAGCCAATGCAGAGCATCACGGTGGCGATGCTGTTGGCCTGCAGGGTCAGCGCAGGCGCGATGCCCTGCTGTTTTTGCAGCCACACCGGCGACATCAGGATCACCACCACGATGCAGGCGGAGAGCAGCCAGGTCAGCAGCATAGAGATGACAATCGACTTTTTATGCTCTGCCAGCACGGTCTTCAGCGGCAGGGTTTCCGCCAGCGCTTTACGCTGCTGCATCTCAATAAACACCGGCGTCTCATGCAGCCAGCGACGCAGGTACATCGCGACCAGCCCGAACACGCCGCCGAGGAAGAACGGGATGCGCCAGCCGCCATCATGGATCGCCTGCTGCGACATTGAGGTATTGATCAGCGTGGCTACCAGTGACCCCAGTAAAATGCCGATAGTCAGCCCGGCCGTCAGCGTGCCGCAGGCGATGCCGATACGTTTATAGGGCACGTGTTCCGCGACAAACACCCAGGCGCCCGGCACTTCACCGCCAATCGCCGCGCCCTGTAACATCCGCATCAGCAGCATCAGCAGTGGCGCAGCAATGCCAATCGTCTGCCAGGTGGGTAAAGCGCCCATCATCAGGGTCGGCAGCGCCATCAGCAGAATGCTCAGGCTGAACATCTTTTTGCGCCCGAGCTTATCGCCAAAATGCGCCATCACGATGCCGCCCAGCGGACGAGCCAGATAGCCTGCGGCAAAAATGGCAAACGTCTGCAACTGACGCAGCCATTCCGGGATATCCGAAGGGAAAAAGAGTTCGCCAATCACGGTGGCGAAGAAAACGAAGATGATGAAGTCGTAGAATTCCAGCGCGCCGCCCAGCGCGGCCAGCGCCAGGGTCTTGTAATCCTTACCGGTCAGACGCTGAATGTGAGTCGGATTCATAATATTCCAGAGGCAAAAGAGATAAAGTTGTAAAGATCTTATTACTATACCGTCAATCTTTTGCCACACCAGCAAGGCTATAGCTTATGCCTGAAATGGGGAATATTTAGTTATTTATCTCACGTATCGCGCTTTTAGGCCGAAATGCTGCTACTACGCTGGAATGCGTTTCGACGTAAGGCCCTTCCAGCAACTGTAAACAATAAGGTACAGATGCAAAGATGCCGTGAACTTTTACGTTGCCCTGCTCATCCTTCAGTCCTTCCAGCGTCTCTTTGATCGACTTCGGCTGACCAGGCAGATTGAGGATCAGCGACTGCTTGCGGATCACCCCGACCTGACGCGACAGAATCGCGGTCGGCACGAACTGCAGGCTGATCTGGCGCATCTGCTCACCAAAACCAGGCATTTCACGATCGGCAACGGCTAAGGTGGCATCGGGCGTGACATCACGTCGGGCCGGACCGGTGCCGCCAGTGGTTAACACCAGATGGCAAAAACGTTCATCGACCAGTTCGCAAATCGCCTGCTCAATCATCGGCTGCTCGTCGGGCACCAGTCGGGACTCAATCTCAAACGGGCTGCTGATTGCGCTGCCGAGCCAGCTCTCCAGCGCGGGAATACCCTGATCCTGATAAATGCCGTTCGCGGCGCGATCGGAGACCGAGATCAGGCCAATGCGTAATGTATTCATGATTAGCTTCGCTGTGATTTACCGCGGTGCGGTTGGAGTAAAAGGGGAATAGCCGAGAGGATAATATAAAGTGAAAGGGTCGGAAAAGGGAAAACCGTGGCAGCCTGCGCCGCCACGGTCAACAGATTACAGCAGTTCTGCCAGCATCTTCTCAAGTTTGCCCTGATCAACGGCAAAATTGCGGATACCTTCTGCCAGCTTCGCAACCGCCATCGGATCCTGGTTGTGCTGCCACAGGAACTCAGACTCGGTCATGCGCGCCGGACGCGCTTTCACTTCGCCGCTGTAGCTCAGTTTACGCTCCAGGGTGCCTTCGCTCTCCGCCAGCTCTTTCAGTAGCGCAGGAGAAATGGTCAGACGGTCACAGCCAGCCAGCTCGATGATTTCGCCGACGTTACGGAAGCTGGCGCCCATCACCACGGTTTCATAGCCGTGCTGCTTGTAGTAGTTGTAGATTTCAGAAACTGAAACCACGCCTGGATCTTCGTGCGCGGCATACTCTTTCTTGTCGGTGTTGGCTTTGTACCAGTCGAGGATACGGCCAACAAACGGAGAGATCAGGAACACGCCCGCTTCAGCACAGGCACGCGCCTGAGCAAAGGAGAACAGCAGCGTCAGGTTACAGTTGATACCCTCTTTTTCCAGCTGCTCTGCAGCACGGATGCCCTGCCAGGTAGAGGCCAGTTTGATCAGGATGCGGTCGTTGCTGATACCGGCATCATTGTAGAGTTTGATCAGGCTGCGGGCTTTGGCGATGCTGCCTTCAGTGTCGTAAGAGAGACGCGCATCCACTTCCGTCGAGATGCGGCCTGGGATCAGTTTGAGGATTTCCAGACCAATGTTCACGGCCAGCTTGTCAGAAACCAGCTGCAGCTGCTCTTCTTTGTTGCTGCTCTGATCACGCGCCCAGCCGATCGCTTCATCGATCAGTTTACGGTATTCAGGAATTTGCGCGGCGTTGAGAATCAGAGAAGGGTTGGTGGTGGCGTCTTGTGGCTGATACAGCTTCATGGCTGCAATATCACCGGTGTCGGCGACGACGGTGGTGAGCTGACGCAGGGAGGTAAGTTTGTCCGTCATGTTCTTTTCTCTTAGTTAACTGTCAGTGTGAAAAAAGGCTGTTGCGATAATATCACGCGGCAACGGTGGCGCAAGGTCAGGGAATGCCGTTTACGATAGCGCGAACAAATAGGTGTGATTCGTCATTCTTTGCGGCTTTTTTGGTACACTGCGAAGCCTGATAAGCAGCCAATGCCCTGTTAAACCAGGCATTAACCGAGGAAGCAACTATGTTGATGGTGATCTCTCCCGCCAAGACGCTGGATTATGAAAGCCCGCTGGCGACAACGCGTTTCACCCAGCCTGCGCTGTTAGAAAAGTCACAACAGCTGATTGAAATTGCGCGCGAGCTGTCACCCGCCAGCATCGCCTCGTTAATGGGCATCAGCGATAAACTGGCGCACCTCAATGCCGAGCGCTTTAACAGCTGGCAGCCCGATTTTTCCCCTAAGAATGCCCGTCAGGCTATCCTGGCGTTCAAAGGTGATGTCTACACCGGTTTACAGGCAGAGACCTTCAGCGATCAGGATTTCGATTTTGCTCAGCAGCACCTGCGTATGTTATCAGGCCTGTATGGCGTACTGCGTCCACTCGATTTAATGCAGCCTTACCGTCTGGAGATGGGCATTCGCCTGGCGAATCCGGCGGGCAAAGATCTCTACACCTTCTGGGGCGATCTCATCACTGAAACGCTGAATGCCGCGCTGGCGGAACAGGGCGATGAGGTGCTGATCAACCTCGCCTCGGACGAATATTTCCGGGCCGTTAAGCCGAAGACGCTGCGGGCACAGATGATTAAGCCGGTGTTCCTCGACGAAAAGAATGGCAGTTACAAAGTGATTAGCTTCTATGCCAAAAAGGCGCGTGGATTAATGAGTCGCTATGTGATTCAGCAGCGCCTGACGAAGCCGGAACAGCTAAAGGCGTTTGATCTGGATGGCTATCGTTTTGATGCAGCCAGCAGCAGCGAGAGCGAGCTGGTCTTTAAGCGCGCAGAGCAGTAACACCCCGCGCCCTCTGCTTTCCACAAACAGGCTTCCCGCAACCGGGAAGCCTTTCACAGGTTTACTTCAGCAGAAACGCCCGCAGCGAGGCGAAATCACCCTTCATCTGATGCGACAGCAGCGGCAGGTCGGCGCGCTCCGCTAACTCCGGCGGCAGCGTCAGGGTCTGTTCAAGGATCGCTTCCACACTTTCGCGGAATTTCGCCGGATGCGCGGTTCCCAGGAACACACCATACTCCCCTTCCTGCAGCTGATCGCGCAACAGACGCCAGGCAATGGCGGCATGCGGCTCGGAAATGTAGCCCATCTCAGCCAGTTCACGCATGGCGGCGCGCGTGGTCTCATCCGAGACCGCACCACAGGCCAGATCGGTTAAGCGCCAGGTTTTACGGCGGAACAGCTCTTCCACACGCGGCCAGTTATTAGGCTGGCTGACATCCATGGCATTCGACAGCGTAGAGACCGTCTGGTTTGGCTGCCACTCGCCGTTGCCCAGAAAGCGCGGCACCGTGTCGTTGGCGTTGGTGGCGGCGATAAAACGTTTGATCGGCAGGCCCAGCGATTTCGCCAGCAGACCGGCGGTCAAATCACCAAAGTTGCCGCTCGGCACTGACACCACCAGCTGATTACGTTTTTCCTGAGGCAGCTGTGCAACCGCTTCAAAGTAGTAGCAGATCTGCGCCAGCAGGCGGCTGATGTTGATGGAGTTAGCCGAGTTCAGGCCAATCGCGCGCTTCAGATCTTCATCATCAAACGCCTGTTTCACCAGCGACTGGCAGGCATCAAAATCGCCGTCGATAGAGATGGTTTCGATGTTGCCGCCCAGAGTACAGAAGAGTTTCTCCTGCAGCGGACTGATTTTGCCCTGCGGATAGAGGATCACCACGCGCACGTTCTTCATGCCGTAAAAGGCGTGCGCCACGGCCGCGCCGGTATCACCGGAGGTGGCGGTCAGAATGGTGATCTGCTCATCTGAGCCTGAGACATACGACAGCATCTGCGCCATAAAACGGCCGCCGAAATCTTTAAACGCCAGCGTCGGGCCGTGGAACAGCTCCAGACAGGCGATATCTTCGCTGACGGCTTTCACCGGGGCCGGAAAAGCAAAAGCGGCTTTAACACGCTCATGCAGCTGCTGGGCCGGAATCTCGTCACCAATGAAAGCCGAGAGAATTTTGCTGCTGCGGCTGACAAAATCCATCTCCAGCATCGCGTCGATGTCGGTCAGTTCAAACTCCGGCAGTTCCAGCGGAAAGAACAGACCCTGCTGCGAACCCAGACCCTGTTTCACCGCCTGGGCGAAGCTGACCTGCTCGTTGTGATCCTTAAGATTGTAGAGTTTCATGCGTTATCCCAATTGTCGTGCGCCAGCCGTGTCGAGACGGCAGATATGGACGAAGCCTTCATCATTCTGCAGATAGTGCTGGCTCAGCCAGTCAGCCATCCGCTGTGCCGTTTCCATCTGATTGCAAACGGCGAAAAGTGTCGGACCAGAGCCTGAGATACCGCACGCCAGTGCGCCAATATCTTTCGCGGCCTGCCGCGCCTCGGTGAAGCCTGGCAGCAGCCGGGTCCGGTAAGGTTCGGCAATCACATCCTGCATAAGTTTAGCTGCCAGCTGCGGCTGACGCGTATGGCAGGCGTGAATGAAGCCAGCCAGCAAGCGGCCATGCCTGATGCAGTCTTCTTTGCGGTACTGCGCCGGTAAAATGGCGCGCGCTTCTGCGGTTGAGACTTTAATGCCCGGATAGGCCATTACCCACAGCCAGTCATCAAAGCCCGGCACCGCCTGGCTGATAATGTCATTCTCCTGCAGCATCAGCTGAATGCCGCCGAGGAAGCAGGGGGCGACATTATCATAGTGCACGCTGCCGGAGATCCGTCCTTCCAGCTCGCCCATCAGGGTCAGTAACGTGCTGTCGCTGAGAGGTTTGCCGCAAAACTCGTTCATCGCCATTAAACCGGCCACCACCGAGCAGGCGCTGGAACCCAGTCCGGAGCCGATGGGCATATTCTTCTCCAGCGTCATCGCCACCGGGATCGCTTTGCCGATTTCCTGGCAGAAACGCTGCCAGCACTGGTAAACAATATTCTCTTTCGGATCGGCGGGCAGCTTACTGACAAAACGTCCGGCGTTGGTCAGTGAAAACTGCTCTGCCGCTTCCACGGAGACGCAGTCACCCAGCAGGGAGCCATCTACCGGCGAAACCGCCGCGCCCAGCACATCGAAGCCGACGCTGACGTTACCAATCGAGGCCGGTGCGTAAATTTTTACCATGATTAAACTCCCAACTTCCATGACAGCGTCCGCAGCAGGTCGGCAAAAACACCGGCCGCTGTGACATCATTTCCTGCACCGTATCCGCGCAGCACCAGCGGAATCGGTTGATAGTAGCGGCTGTAAAACGCCAGCGCATTCTCGCCGTTTTTCACCTTATAGAGTGGATCGTTGCCGTCAACGGCGTCGATCTTCACTTTGCAGATGCCGCCCTCTTCAATCACGCCAACATAGCGCAATACTTTGCCCTCATCCTGCGCCTGCGCAACCCGGGCGGCAAAAGCGTTATCCAGCTCAGGCAGACGCTGCATAAACTGCTCAATGTCCTGGATTTCGGTCAGGCTGGCGGGCAGCAGCGGCTCAATCTCAATGTCGCTCAGCTCCAGCTGATGACCCGCTTCACGGGCCAGGATCAGCAGCTTACGCGCCACATCGGTGCCGGAGAGGTCGTCACGCGGATCGGGCTCGGTAAAGCCCATCTCACGCGCCATCGTTGTCGCCTGCGACAGTGACATTCCGTCATCCAGCTGGCCGAAGATGTAGGACAGCGAGCCAGAGAGGATACCGGAGAAGCGCAGTAGCTCATCACCGGCGTTCATCAGGTTCTGCAGGTTTTCGATCACCGGCAGTCCGGCGCCGACGTTGGTATCATAAAGGAATTTACGCCGCGATTTGGCAGCGGCGGCGCGCATCTGCTGATAGTAATTCCAGGATGAGGTGTTGGCCTTTTTGTTTGGCGTCACCACATGGAAACCTTCGCTGAGAAAATCAGCATACTGATCGGCGACCGCCTGGCTGGAAGTACAATCCACAATCACCGGATTGAGCAGATGATACTCTTTCACCAGACGGGTCAGACGACCGAGATTGAACGGCTCTTTCGCTTCGCCTAATGCCGCCTGCCAGTTGCTTAAATCGATGCCGTGGACGTGGGTTAACAGCGCACGGGAGTTAGCGATGCCGCAGACGCGCAGGTCGATATGCTTTTTCTTCAGCCACGCCTGCTGGCGATGTAACTGATCCAGCAGCGCGCCGCCGACGCCGCCGACGCCGACCACAAACACTTCGATCACCTGATCGGTGGCGAACAGCATCTGATGCACCACGCGAACCCCGGTGATCACTTCATCATTGTTCACCACCACCGAGATTGAACGCTCGGAGGAGCCCTGAGCAATCGCCACGATATTGATATTGGCGCGCGCCAGCGCCGAGAAGAATTTGGCTGAAATGCCGCGCAGCGTGCGCATGCCATCGCCCACCACTGAAATCACCGCCAGGTTTTCAATGATATCCAGCGGATCCAGCAGGCCATCTTTCAGCTCCAGGTAGAACTCCTCCTCCAGCACCTGACGCGCCCGCGCCAGCTCGCTCTGCGGCACGCAGAAACTGATGCTGTATTCGGAAGAGGATTGGGTGATCAACACCACCGAGATGCCGGTGCGCGACATCGCCGCAAAGACTCTGGCCGCCATCCCGACCATCCCTTTCATGCCAGGACCGGAGACGTTGACCATCGCCATATTATTCAGGTTGGTGATGCCTTTTACCGGGTTCTCATCCTGTTCGCCTTCTGCTCCAATCAGGGTGCCGGGTGCCTGCGGATTGGCCGTGTTTTTGATCAGGCAGGGGATCTGAAACTGGGCAATGGGCGCGATGGTGCGGGGATGCAGTACTTTGGCGCCGAAATAGGAGAGCTCCATCGCCTCCTGATAGGACATCGACTTCAGCAGGCGCGCATCCGGCACCTGACGCGGATCGCAGGTATAGACGCCATCCACATCAGTCCAGATTTCACAGCAGTCGGCGCGCAGACAGGCGGCCAGCACAGCGGCTGAATAGTCAGAACCGTTACGGCCCAGTACGACCAGCTCGCCTCGCTCGTTACCAGCCGTGAAGCCTGCCATCAGGATCATGTTCTGCGGCGGAATCTGACTCGCTTCAATGCGACGGGTTGATTCGGCGATATCAACAGTGGATTCAAGGTAGTGGCCGACCGCCAGCAATTTCTCCACCGGATCGATCACGCTGACCTCATGGCCACGCGCCTGCAGCAGCGCTTCCATGATCGCAATCGAGAGTTTTTCACCGCGGCAGATAATCGCCGCATTGACGCTGTCCGGGCACTGTCCCAGCAGGCTGATACCGTGCAGAACCTGCTTCAGCTGCGCAAACTCCAGGTCAACGCGGGTTTTCAGTCGATCGTACTCAAAGCCCGGCTGCGCGTCAGCCAGTCCCTGCAACAGCTCGCTGAAGATGCGTTCGGCGTCGCTGATATTCGGCAAAGCATCCTGACCACTGATGGTTTTTTCAATCATCGCCACCAGATGGTTAGTGATCTTTGCTGGCGCAGAGAGCACGGTTGCAACCTGTCCTTGTTGCGCATTACTTTCCAGAATGTCAGCGACGCGAAGAAACCGCTCCGCATTCGCTACCGAGGTCCCGCCGAATTTCAGCACTCGCATAATATAAACTCTCCTGAATTTAAGCCGAAAAAAAAGCCCGCACTGTTTAGGTGCGGGCTTATTTTCTGTTTTTCCTGTATGCGTCAGCCCGCACCGTTACCTGTGGTAATGGTGGTGGTAATAATTGTGGTGTTCAGGCTGATTTTACGCATTTAGATTTATTTTCTGTCTGTTTTTGTCTGTCCGTCTTGCTTCCAGAAGTAAAGCAAAGCGCACATTAAGTCAACCCGATTTGTCCGGCGGACAGATTTCCACCACTGCGCACAGCCACCGGTGAAAGCGTAAAACGCTGTTCGATCGGTTGCGATGCAGAAATTCCCTGCGATCTGTTGCTGTAAAATCAGCTTTTTGCCGAGGATTTATCTGTGAGTTTTTTTTCAATATCGTGCAGCAGACGATGCAGCATCGCACTGTCGCGCTGTTCCAGCAGCGCCACCCGCTGATCGATCCAGTCTGACAGCTTCTCATCATCACTGACCTCCAGTTGCGCCAGCAGCTGATGGAAACGCTGACGCAGCGCCTGCAACTGCTGCCCATCCGCCGCAGAGGCTTTTGGTGCCTCAACCTGATTCAGCTTCGACAGCTGATAGCAGTAGACCATCACCGCCTGTCCGAGATTGAGTGAAGGATAGTCATTCGCCATCGGGATGCCGGTCAGCAGGTCTACAAGCTCTAGCTCCTCGTTGGTCAGCCCGCTATCTTCGCGGCCAAACACCAGCGCCATACTGTTTACCCACTGGCGTTTCTCCAGCAGTTGCGTTTCAACCTGCTCCGGTGTGGCGTAATAACGAAACTTTGCCCGGCTGCGCGCGGTGGTCGCGACCGAAAAATCGATGTCCGCTAACGCGTCGGCCAGGGTTGCAAAGGTCTGAACATTGTCGAGAATTTCGCCGGCACCATGTGCCACCCGGCGCGCGGCGGGATCCTGCCAGGCGTCACTGGCAACGATGCGCAGCTGACTGAATCCCATGGTTTTCATGGCACGCGCCGCAGCGCCGATATTTTCTGGCCGCGCGGGCGAGACGAGAATCAGGGGAAAAAGCATATTTATTCCATTGGTCCATTAACATAACGCCATATTAACATGGCTGTTAATGATTCAGTCGCCAGAAGGTAATAAGAAAATCGTGTGTTAACCATGTTAAAACTGGTTAAAAGTGATGGCCTGAATCTTTTTATCCCTGAAACGAGCTTTATTAAAGAAATCATTATTAAACCATTTAACTTCAACGAGATAGAATGTGATTTCCGGCGGGTTTTATTTTGGCCCGACTGCGTAAAAAATGTAACGAAAATGATGCTTTTTGTGAGCTAAACAGGCAATCTGCGAGAAGTTTTTCACAAAAGTGTTAACGTGCTACAATTGCATTTGATATAAGTCAACGAAGCGTTGTTTTTATGCTTATCGGTTGTAGTTGGTGCTGTTAGGTTGCTGTTAATACAGTTAGGATATGCGCCATTATCATTAACGCCCGGGGCATGCAATTTTCATCCTGACTGGCTGAGCTAATACTGTTGTTGACGTTGATAGATGGCTTATCAAAATATGATTTCGTACAACGGTTCAGCGCGGCCCGCCGCTCTCGATGATGGAGAACGCCATACCGCTGTACGCCCTGTTTTCAATTTGTTGGCAAATTTTAGGTAGCTAAACATGCAGACCCCGCACATTCTTATCGTTGAAGACGAACTGGTCACGCGTAATACCCTCAAGAGTATTTTTGAGGCGGAAGGTTATGTGGTGTATGAGGCGACTGATGGTGCTGAAATGCATCAGGTGCTGACCGACAATGACGTTAACCTGGTCATCATGGACATCAACCTGCCCGGTAAAAACGGCCTGTTGCTGGCCCGTGAACTGCGTGAGCAGGCCAATGTCGCTCTGATGTTCCTGACCGGTCGTGACAACGAAGTCGATAAAATTCTTGGTCTGGAAATTGGCGCTGACGACTACATCACCAAACCGTTTAATCCGCGTGAGCTGACTATTCGTGCCCGCAACCTGCTGTCGCGCACCATGAATCTGGCCATGCCAGGCGAAGAGCGTCGTCAGGTAGAGAGCTACAAGTTCAACGGTTGGGAGCTGGATATCAACAGCCGCTCACTGATCAACCCGAACGGCGAGCACTACAAACTGCCACGCAGTGAGTTCCGCGCCATGCTGCACTTCTGCGAAAACCCGGGCAAAATTCAGACCCGTGCCGATCTGCTGAAAAAAATGACCGGCCGCGACCTCAAGCCACACGATCGCACCGTTGATGTCACCATCCGTCGTATTCGTAAGCATTTCGAATCAACGCCGGACACGCCAGAGATCATCGCCACCATTCATGGTGAAGGTTATCGCTTCTGCGGTGACCTGCAGGATTAAGCCCCTGTCAGACGCGGCAAATAAAAAACGCCCCTGCGGGCGTTTTTTTTGTCCTTAGCGTGACGGCATAATCAGTGCCACGGCATAATTGGCACAGCGCTAATCGCATTTTTCGGTGAGCCATCAACCACTTTATCGGAATAGGTCAGATAGACCAGGGCGTTGCGCTTTTTGTCGAAGAAGCGTACAACCTGCAGCTTCTTGAAGATCAATGAGGTGCGCTGGCGGAATACCACTTCACCCTCTGCTTTGCCCTGCGCGATTTTATCACTCAGTTCGACCGGACCCACCTGCTGACAGGAAATCGCGGCATCAGAGGTATCTTCTGCCAGACCCAGTCCGCCTTTAATACCCCCGGTTTTCGCCCGGCTGATATAACAGGTTACATTTTTAACGTCCGGGTCATCGAAAGCCTCAACGACAATCTTGTGGTCAGGCCCGAATATCTTGAATACCGTATCAACAGAGCCAATCTGTTCGGCAAACAGCGGGCTGGAAAAGGTCAGCGTGGTCAGCGCAGCGATCATAAGTCGGAATATTGTCATGGAGTTACCATTGCAAATGGAATAGATGAGAATGTAATGTACTGTTAATCGAGTTAATGACCAAACCAAAACGGGTTGAAGCCCGTACTGATTTAGCACAACCTTCCCCGGAAAACGGCCCACGTCTTTTGAGCAATGAGTGCTAATATTCTTCGAATGCGTTTAGCTGCACCACCAGAGTATGAGGATGTTTTATGGACCAAGCCGGTATCATTCGCGATTTGCTTGTCTGGCTGGAGAGCCATCTGGATCAACCCCTTTCACTGGACAATGTTGCCCAGAAAGCCGGTTACTCTAAATGGCATTTACAGAGGATGTTTAAAGACGTAACCGGACACGCAATAGGTGCCTATATTCGTGCGCGTCGTCTGTCTAAAGCCGCCGTGGCGCTGCGCCTGACCAGCCGCCCGATTCTGGACATCGCACTGCAGTATCGTTTTGATTCACAACAGACTTTTACTCGCGCATTCAAGAAGCAGTTTGCTCAGACACCGGCGTGGTATCGCCGCTCTTCCGACTGGAACTCATTCGGTATTCGCCCCCCTATTCGCCTGGACGATGAGACGCAGCCGGAACCGGCTTTCGTCACCTTACCGGAGACGGTGCTGGTAGGACAAACCCAGAACTACACCTGTATTCTGGAGCAGATTTCCAGCTACCGCGACGAAATGCGTATTCATTTCTGGAAGCAGTTCCTGCTGGAAACCGACACGGTGCCGCCGGTACTGTATGGCCTGCATCAGGTGCGCGCCAGCCAGGACAAAGATGATGAGCAGGAGATTCTCTACACCACGGCGGTGCCTGCTGACAGCGCGGTCAACCTGCACTCCGGCCAGAACGTGATTCTGGAAGCGGGCGACTACGTGCAGTTCACCTATACCGGCCCGCGCGTCAATCTGCAGGAGTTTATCCTGCTGCTCTACGGCACCTGCATGCCGACGCTGGGGCTGACCCGTCGTCAGGGACAGGACATCGAACGCTTTTATACCGATGGCGGTAAAAAACGCGCTGAGCCACCGACCGAGATCCGTTGCGAATATCTGATTCCCATTCGCCGCCAGACCGTAGCCAGCTGACGTTAAGGCTGCCGTCATCGCGACGGCAGCCTCAGGTAAATCAGCGTTGAAGCTCGTCGAGTGCAGGCGCATCCAGATGGGAAATATCCCCCGCCGTCTCGACAATCCAGCCTTCTGCCAGCCAGGCGCTCTGCTGATAATCAACACGTGAGAGTGAGCAGTTACGCAGACGCAGACGACGTTCCGCATAGGCGGGCAGACCGAGGATCGTGCTAACCAGCGCCCCCAGCGCCATACCGTGACTGACGAGCAGTGGACGGCTTCCAGCAGGAAGATCAAGACAGGCATTCAGCGCGGCGTGCATGCGCGTCGCCATCTCAGTCATCGACTCCCCTTCAGGAATACGGCCCCCTTCGGTGCCGTTGACCAGCGTGGCGCGCCACTGCTCTTCTTCCGCGGTTAAGCCATCCAGCGGACGCTTCTCCAGCACCCCCATATTCAGCTCACGCAACCGCGGATCAAGCGTTACTGAGCAACCGCAGGCATCCGCAATAATCTCCGCGGTGCGGCGCGTTCGCCCCAGATCGCTGGCAATAATGTGCGTAATGCCCAGATGTTTCACGCGCTCACCCACCTGCCAGGCTTGCTGCTCACCTTTTTCCGTCAGCGGACTGTCGGACTGACCCTGAATGCGACGCTCCGCATTCCATACCGTTTCACCGTGACGAACAAGATAGACCTGTAGCATGTTAGTTTCCGTTATACTGCGACAAAAATCGCTTTAGAGCTTACCCCATCAGGCGTCATTGTTGCAGTCAGTCTGCACACGGAGAGCGCGAAACAACCGGCGCGTACGGAAAGTACGTGAGGATTGTGAGCACTGCCCGGGTTCAGAATGACAAATCAAACAGCCCGATAGGCCAGGCGCTTAATCACCTGAGGGTTCAACCAATTATGTACCATGTTGTCGCAGCCACCACCAATCCAGCGAAAATTCATGCGATTGCTCAGGCATTCAACGACGTTTTCGGCGAGGGATCCTGCCATATTGAAGGGGTCGAGGTCGATAGCGGCGTAGCAGCACAACCGTTAACCCATCTCGAAACGCGAACTGGCGCACGTCAGCGCGTGATGAATGCCCGGCAGGTCCGGCCAGAAGCGGCGTTCTGGGTAGCGATTGAGGCGGGCATCGAAGATGACAGCGCGTTTGCCTGGATGGTGGTAGAAAATCAGAAGCAGCGCGGCGAATCGCGCTCGGCCAGTTTCACCCTGCCGCCGGTGGTGCTGGCGGGTCTGCGTGAAGGCCGGGAGCTGGGTGAAGAGATGGCGCGGTTAACCGGCATCGAAAATATCAAACACCAGGGTGGCGCTATCGGGGCGTTCACAAATGGCCTGCTCAGCCGCTCCAGTGTCTATCATCAGGCACTGATTCTGGCGCTCTGCCCGTTCATCCATCCGCTTTACCAGCAGTGATCAGGCGCGTCCCAGACGCGCCTCCAGCCAGCGTTTCAGCTCCGGCGGCGCCTCTTTCAGGCTGTTCGAGCCTCGTGTAATGGTCGCAATGCCAACGCCGAGCTCATTTTTCAGTTCGCGCTGGCTCATCTCGCCGTTCATTAACTCTTCGATAATCCGCAGACGGGTGCCGAACGCTTCCCGCTCGTCGGGCGTCATCATCAGTTGCATCAGTGGCAGCGCATGACCATCAGCAAAGGCCTGCTGCATCAGCACGACAAAGCGTTGCCAGCTATCTTGTGCCGGATGCGCATCGGTGGGGGAATCAGAATGGGTCATGAAGAGGCTTCCGTACTCGCTAAAGAGTACGGAAGCTTAGCACAGCTAGTAACGGCGATTCCACTCAGCATCTGACAGGATCTTGTCAGGCTTGCCCATGAAGTGACGATAGTAGGCGTCGTACGCCAGCACATTCTTCACATAGCCACGCGTTTCAGAGAACGGGATGGTCTCGATAAACGCGACGGCATCAAGATTGCCTGCACTGGTTTTCTGCCAGCTTCGCACCCGGCCCGGCCCGGCATTGTAGGCCGCCGAGGCGAAAATCCGGTTCTGATTGAACTGCTGATAGACATATTCCAGATACTGGGTGCCGATCTGAATATTGGTTTCCGGATCGAGCAGCTGGCTGGTGTTGCTGTAGCCAGGGATGTTGTACATCTTCACGGTATGCGCCGCCGTGGCAGGCATAATCTGCATCAGACCGCTGGCGCCGACCGGTGAACGCGCTTTCGGATTCCAGGCGCTCTCCTGACGCGAAATCGCCATCGCATAGCTCGGCGGGATCTGCTTCACCGCGGTGTTGCGCTCATAGACGCTCTGCCACGCCAGCGGGAAACGCTCTTTCAGGCTGTCCCACATTTTGGCCGTGATGGTTGCCTGTACGCTGAGATCCCACCAGTCCTGCTCATTGGCGTAGCGCGCCAGCATCTGCTGCTGCGTGTGCGTGCGGCTGCCGATGAGATTGCTCCACTCGCTGCGCGCCAGGTTATCCAGACCCCAGTACATCAGCTCGCGAACGCGGGCCAGCTCCGGTCCCTGCACCGTGGCACTGTCAGGCTTCGGCGCTTCATCCACCTGCAACGGGTAGTCAACGCCCAGCCGCTGCGCGGCCACCATCGGGTAGAAGCCACGTGCCTGCATCAGTTTGCGCAGGATCTCTTCCGCTTCCTCTTTGCGATCTTTCTCAAACAGCAGATCGGCCTGCCAGTACTGCCATTCATCTTTCTCTTTGGCTTCCAGCGGCAGACGAGCGATCCAGGTGTTAAGGCCGCGTCGGTCATGCTGAGAGAGTGCCAGTCGTACCCGGCGTTCTACCAGCGCGGTAGACTCGCTGTTCATCACCACCGCATCGCGCCAGCGTGCCTGCTCAGAGGTGAGATCGCTGCCCATCATGCGCCAGACCACAATCTCCTTCAGCGCCTGCTCATCCTCCGGCCCCATCTTCTGCGCCCGGACCAGGATCGGAATCAGGCTGCGGGCATTTTCCATGTCCTGCCGCGCCACACGCGTAAAGGCGTAAATCGTCGCCTGGCGGGTAAAATCGGTTGGCCCGACAGCGCTGGCGAAGGTGCTGACCGTTAACGGATCCTGCTGCAGGGCCTGTATCGCGTCAGACATGGTCTGATAGTCAGTAGGCAACGTTTTCGCCAGATAGCTCACCAGGCTGTCGTTGCCTGCTTTCATCGCCAGCCGGATACGCTCCAGGATCGTAATTGGCGAAATCTGACCGGACGCCTGCCAGACCGAAAAGAGCTTATCGCAGTCCGCGGGCAGCGCCGTGCCGCGCAGCCAGATCTGCTTCGCGCCGTCAAACGCGGCCTGCTGCTGACCGGTGGCCCATTTGGCGTAATACCAGTTACAGCGTGCCTGCACCGGCTTAGGTTCGGTCGGACTGAAGTTCAGCACACCCTGCCAGTCCTGTCGGTAAGCCAGCACATTAATAAAGCGGGTGCTGAGCGAACGCGCGGGTGGCAACGTTGGATACTGGCGAATAAAGTTCTGTACCGCCAGGGTGGTCTCCTGATCGAGATCCTGTGCCAGCAGGCGATATTGCAGATAAGGATAGAGCGGATAATCCTGTAGCGTGGGCAACAGCTGATCCACGGTGGCCATCTGATTGCTGTCCCAGGCCTGTTTAATTTGTTGATAACGTTGCCGTTGTTGATCAAGCGAATCGGCCCATGCGCT
Organism: Pantoea sp. JV6; assembly: GCF_025910055.1. Taxonomy (NCBI): domain Bacteria; kingdom Pseudomonadati; phylum Pseudomonadota; class Gammaproteobacteria; order Enterobacterales; family Erwiniaceae; genus Pantoea; species Pantoea sp. JV6. Next base: position 203,966 of record NZ_JAPCIM010000013.1, read on the forward strand.
GCTGGCCGTGCCGGCCATGCAGATCCCTATTATCCAGTTACGCCACTTCACCACGTAAATCTCCTCTGTTGCTGGGGCCGGCGAGTTGCCAGACAGTCTTCATGCTAACCAGGCCACCGGACTCTTGCCATGTTCTTCACAAAATTTACGCACACGAAAGGTAAACGCACCGTCATCGCTCAGCGTGCGCGCCGTAATTGTGCAAATTATCATCAGAAAATCTTATCACTGAACGCATTAAACTGTTGAATCATCGCGTTAAAAAAGTGGCACAGCCTTTGCTCTGTTGAATTCCATCTTGTATACCAGCTGGAATTCTTCGTATGACTTCAACCTTTGGCCTGACGCTTCACGCCTGGCAGCAGCGCTATCAGCAGGCGCCGCAACAGATTACTTCGCTGCTGAGCGCACACCTGGCGGCACTCGATCCTCAGGATAATGCCTGGATTTATCTGGCGACACCGGAGCAGTTAGCGGCTCAGATTGAGCCCCTGCTGGCGCACTATCAGCGCGATCCCGGCTCGCTGCCGCTGTTTGGTGTTCCCTTCGCCGTCAAAGACAACATTGATGTGGCGGGCTGGCCGACCAGCGCCGCCTGCCCCGCCTTTACCTATACCGCCAGCGAAGACGCGGTAGCGGTCGCCCGGCTGAAAGCCGCCGGCGCGATAGTCATCGGCAAAACCAACCTCGATCAGTTCGCTACCGGCCTGGTGGGCACCCGCTCCCCGTTTGGCGCGGTCAGTAACACCTTTGATGCCGATTACGTCAGTGGCGGCTCCAGCTCCGGCTCCGCGTCGGTGCTGGCGCGCGGGCTGGTCGCCTTTTCACTGGGCACCGATACTGCGGGATCGGGCCGCGTTCCGGCGGGCTTTAACAATATTGTCGGACTAAAACCGACCAAGGGCTGGTTCTCTGCACGCGGCGTGGTGCCCGCCTGCCGCCTCAACGACACGATTTCCGTGTTTGCGCTGACGGCAGAAGATGCCTTTAGCGTCGCCAGCGTCATGGGTGGCTATGATGCCGGTGACGCCTATTCGCGCATTAATCCGCGCACCGCCCCGGCCAGCCTGCCGGTTCATCCCCATTTTGCGGTACCTTTGAACCCGGAGTTTTTTGATGATGCCGCCGCCGAAGCCGCCTGGGACCAGGCGCTGGAGGCGTTGCAGGCGGGTGGCGTGACGCTGCACCCCATCGACTTCACCCCGTTCCGGAAGCTGGCTGAACAGCTCTACTACGGTGCCTGGATCGCTGAACGCACGGCGGCGGTGGGCGGGATGCTCGATCGCCCGGCGGAGATGGACCCGGTGGTACACGAGATTATTGCCAGTGGCCTGAAATACAGCGCAGTCGACGCCTATAAGGCGGAGTATCTGCGGGCCGAACTGACGCGCCAGATTCAGCAGACGCTGGCACAGTTTGACGCGCTGGTGGTGCCGACCTCGCCCACGATTCATACCCTGGAGGAGATGAAGCAGGAGCCGATTCACTACAACTCGCAGTTTGGCACCTATACCAACTTTACCAACCTTGCCGACCTCGCCGCGCTGGCGCTGCCCGCACCGTTCCGCAATGACGATCTCCCGGCAGGCATCACGCTGATTGCGCCCGCCTGGCACGATCGGGCGCTGGCTGAGTTTGGCATTCGCTGGCAGCAGCAGCTTGCTCTGCCGCTGGGCGCGACCGGCCAGCCCTGCCCTGCCTGGCGCACCAGCCTGCCCGCCTCCGCCGACCATGTCCGGCTGGCGGTAGTGGGCGCGCATCTCACCGGAATGCCGCTTAATTTCCAGCTCACCGATCGCCATGCCGTCTGGGTGGAAGAGACGAAGACCGCGCCACACTATCGCCTGTTTGCCCTGCTGGAGGGCGCGATCAAAAAACCCGGCCTGATGCGTGACGAACAGGGCGCCGCTATCACCGTGGAGCTGTGGGATATCCCGCTGGCGCGCTTTGGTGAGTTTGTGGCCGAGATTCCCGCACCGCTGGGCATCGGCAGCCTGACGCTGGCGGATGGGCGGGTGGTGAAAGGCTTTATCTGCGAAGGCGCGGCGCTGAACAACGCGCTGGAGATTACTGAGACGGGCGGCTGGCGCAACTGGCTGGCATCACAGGGGAGTCACTGATCATGTTCACCACCGTACTGATTGCCAACCGCGGCGAAATCGCCTGCCGCGCCATTCGGACGCTGAAGCGCCTGGGCGTCAAAAGTGTCGCGGTCTATTCAGATGCTGACCGCAACGCGCAGCACGTTAAGCAGGCGGATATCGCTATCGCGCTGGGCGGCGATAAAGCCAGCGACAGCTATCTGCGCACCGACAAAATTCTGGCGGCGGCTCAGCAGAGCGGCGCCCAGGCTATCTGGCCGGGCTACGGTTTTCTTTCAGAAAGCCAGCCGTTTGCCGAAGCCTGTGAAGCGGCGGGGATCGCCTTTGTTGGCCCCACCGCGCAGCAGATTGGTGAGTTCGGCCTTAAGCACCGTGCCCGTGAGCTGGCAGCCAGTGCGGGTGTACCAATGACGCCCGGCACACCGCTGCTTGCGTCGCTGGAGGAGGCGATACAGGCGGCCGATAAGATCGGCTATCCGGTGATGCTGAAAAGCACGGCGGGCGGCGGCGGCATTGGCCTTACGCGCTGCGCCGACGCCGGAGCGCTCGCCAGCGCCTGGGAGAGCGTACGCCGTCTTGGCGAGCAGTTCTTCAGTGATGCGGGCGTGTTTCTGGAGCGCTGCATCGATCGCGCCCGCCACGTAGAAGTGCAGATTTTTGGTGACGGTAACGGCACTGTGGTCGCGCTGGGTGAACGCGACTGCTCACTGCAGCGCCGCAATCAGAAGGTGGTGGAAGAGACGCCCGCGCCCGGTCTGTCTCCGGCGACGCGTGACGCCCTGCTCGCCTCGGCGGTGCGGCTCGGCGAGCGGGTAAACTACCGCAGCGCAGGCACCGTGGAGTATATCTACGACGTCGACCAGCAGGCCTTTTACTTTCTGGAAGTGAACACCCGCCTGCAGGTGGAGCATCCGGTCACTGAGTGCGTCACCGGACTCGATCTGGTGGAGTGCATGTTGCTGGTGGCGGCGGGCGATGCGGTTGACTGGTCACGTCTGCAGCAGGCGCCGCAGGGCGCCGCCATTGAAGTGCGGCTCTATGCGGAAGATCCACTCAAGAACTTTCAGCCCAGCCCCGGCCTGCTAACCGGCGTAACTTTCCCTGACGGCGTGCGGGTCGACAGCGGCATCGAAACCGGCAGCGAGGTCTCCAGCTTCTACGATCCGATGATCGCCAAACTGATCGTGCATGCCGACACCCGCGATGCGGCGCTGGAAAAACTTCGCCATGCGCTGGATGCCACTCAGCTGCACGGCATCGCCACCAACCTCGACTATCTGCGCCAGATTACCGCCAGCGACGCGTTTCGCAGCGGCAACGTCTGGACGCGCTACCTCGACAGCGTGGTGCCTGCCTCCTCCGTGGTGGAAGTGCTGCAACCTGGTACCTTCAGTTCGGTTCAGGACTATCCAGGCCGCCTCGGCTACTGGGATATCGGCGTGCCGCCTTCCGGCCCGATGGATGACTTCGCTTTCCGGCTGGCTAACCGCATCGTCGGTAATCATGACGCGGCGGCGGGGCTGGAATTTACCCTGCAGGGGCCGACGCTGCGTTTCCACTGTGATGCCATCGTGGCGCTGACCGGTGCTGACTGCGACGCCACGCTGGAGGGCGAACCGGTCAGCACCTGGCAGCCGCTGGCGGTGAAAGCGGGAGAGACTCTGGTGCTGGGACGCGCCCGGACGGGCTGCCGCAGCTATCTGGCCGTGCGTAACGGCTTCGACGTGCCGGAGTATCTGGGCAGCCGCAGCACCTTTTCGCTGGGCCAGTTTGGCGGTCACGCCGGACGCACCCTGCGGGTTGCCGATATGCTGGCGATCTCCCAGCCTGAGCGGGCAGCCTGCACCACGCCTGCCCCGGTCAGCGATCCGCAGCCGCTCGATGCGGCGCTGATTCCGCACTACGGCAGCGAGTGGCGCATCGGCGTGCTTTACGGCCCGCACGGCGCACCGGATTTCTTCACCCAGGCCGCCATCGATGCGTTCTTTGCCAGTGACTGGCAGGTGCACTACAACTCCAACCGCCTCGGCGTGCGGCTGGTCGGCCCGAAACCGACCTGGACCCGCGCCAACGGCGGCGAAGCGGGCCTGCATCCCTCCAACGTTCACGACTGTGAATATGCCATTGGCGCGGTCAATTTTACCGGCGACTTCCCGGTGATCCTGACGCACGACGGCCCGAGCCTCGGCGGCTTTGTCTGTCCGGTGACCATCGCCAAAGCCGAGCTGTGGAAAGTGGGCCAGGTTAAACCTGGCGACACCATCCGCTTCCACCCCATCACCGCAGACGATGCGCTGGCGCGGGAAAAAGCGCAGATGCATCTGATTGAGACATTGCGGCCTGAGCATCCGCCCACATTTGCCGTGCCGTCACTGGCCGAAACCGCCCACGGTTCCGCCACGATTCTGGCCGCTCTGGAGGCCACGACCAGCACGCCGAAAGTGGTCTATCGCCAGGCGGGCGACAAATATGTGCTGATTGAGTATGGCGACAATGTGCTGGATCTGGCGCTGCGTCTGCGTGTCCATCTGCTGATGAATGCGCTGACGGCGCAGGCGGAGCCCGGCGTAGAGGAGCTGTCGCCTGGCGTGCGTTCGCTGCAGGTGCGCTACGACAGCCGCATCATTAACCAGTCCCGGCTGATGTCGCTGCTGCTGGCGCTGGAAGCGAGGCTGGGCGACGTCAGCACGCTGAAAGTGCCCTCCCGCGTGGTGTGGATGCCGATGGCATTTGAAGACAGCGCCACGCTGGGTGCCGTCAGCCGCTATCAGGAGACGGTGCGCGCCAGCGCCCCCTGGCTGCCCAACAACGTGGACTTTATCCAGCGGATTAATGGCTTAAGCAGCCGCGATGAGGTGCGCGATACCTTGTTCAACGCCAGCTATCTGGTGCTGGGGCTGGGCGACGTCTACCTTGGCGCGCCCTGTGCCGTTCCGATCGATCCGCGCCATCGCCTGCTGAGTTCCAAATACAGTCCGGCGCGCACCTTCACCGCCGAAGGTACCGTAGGGATCGGCGGCATGTACATGTGCATCTACGGCATGGATTCGCCCGGCGGCTATCAGCTGGTGGGCCGCACGCTGCCCATCTGGAACACCTTCCTGAAAAATCCGCAGTTCGCTACCGATGCGCCGTGGCTGCTGCGCTTCTTCGATCAGGTGCGCTTCTATCCGGTGAGTGAAACCGAACTGACCCAGCTGCGCGAAGATTTCCGCGAAGGCCGTGCCAGCCTTCGTATTGAAGAGACGCAGTTTGATTTTGCCGCCCACCAGCAGTTCCTTGCCGACCACGCCGCTGATATTGCAGCGTTCCGCCAGCGCCAGGCCGCCGCCTTTGAACAGGAAGTGCAGCTATGGGCGCAGGAGGAGCAGAACGCGCCGCCGGAGGAGGATGAAACGCGCGCCAGCGCCAGCGAAGAGGAGGAGAACGGGCTGCCGGTGCAGGCGGATCTCAATGGCAACATCTGGAAAGTGCTGGTGCAGCCGGGCGACGAGGTCAGCGCCGGGCAGACGCTGATTATCGTAGAGGCGATGAAGATGGAGCTGGCGATTGTCGCCCCGCAGGCCGGTCGTGTGACGCGGATTGCCTGCCAGGCGGGCCGTCCGGTCAGTCCTGGCGATAACCTGCTGTGGCTGGAATAAGGAGCGGTAATGACAACGCAACCCCACTCCCCTAAAGCCCGCCCGGAAGCGCTGGCGGAACGGGTTTATCAGGCGCTGAAGGACGATATCTTCGCCTTTCGCCTGATGCCCGGCGATCGCTTCAGCGAAAGCGAAATCGCCGGACGGATGGCGGTCAGCCGCACCCCGGTCCGTCAGGCGCTGTTCCGGCTGGAACGCGAAGGCTTTGTCGACGTCTGGTTTCGCAGCGGCTGGCAGATTAAGAACTTCGATTTCGCCTGGTTCGAATCGCTGTATGACCTGCGCACCGTGCTGGAGTGCGAGGCGGTCAAACGCCTCTGTGCCCTGCCCGCGCCGCAGTGTGCCGCGCTGTTAAACGAACTGAACCAGTTCTGGTGCGAGGCGGAGGCGCTTACAGAGGGCCTGGTGGTGTCGCAGCATGACGAAGCGTTTCACATGACGCTGGTGGCGGCAGCGGGTAACCCGGAGATGGCACGCATTCACGCCGAACTCACCGAGAAGATCCGCATTATCCGCCGGCTCGACTTCACTCGTGACGATCGCATCTGTGCCACTTATCAGGAACATGCACAGATTTTACAGGCGATTTTTCAGCAGCAGACCGCCGGGGCGCAACGCATCCTGACCGATCACATCGCCGTGAGTAAGGCGGAGGTCAGAAAGATCACGCTGCACCGCCTTCAGCAGGCCCGGCTCCAGCTCACCGAATAACACAACAACTACTCAGGGGTTTCAGATGATGAAAAGACGTTCGTTGATCAAGGCTTTCGCCCTCTCCGCCACCGTTGTCAGCATGGGGTTCGCCTGGAGTGCGCAGGCGGCTGACACCATCAAAGTGGGGATCATGCATTCACTCTCCGGCACCATGGCGATTTCGGAAACGCCGCTGAAAGATGTGGCGCTGATGACCATTGATGAGATCAACGCCAAAGGAGGCGTGCTGGGGAAAAAGCTGGAGCCGGTGGTAGTCGATCCCGCCTCTAACTGGCCGCTGTTTGCCGAGAAGGCGCGGCAGCTGCTGACTCAGGATAAGGCGGCGGTGGTGTTTGGCTGCTGGACCTCGGTGTCGCGCAAATCGGTGCTGCCGGTGTTTGAAGAGCTGAACGGCCTGCTGTTCTATCCGGTGCAGTATGAAGGGGAAGAGATGTCACCCAACGTCTTCTACACCGGCGCTGCGCCTAACCAGCAGGCGATTCCGGCCGTGGAGTATCTGATGAGCGAAGATGGCGGCAGCGCGAAACGCTTCTTCCTGCTTGGCACCGACTATGTCTATCCGCGCACCACCAACAAGATCCTGCGCGCCTTCCTGCACAGCAAAGGCGTGGCGGATAAAGATATCGAAGAGGTCTACACGCCGTTTGGTTACAGCGACTACCAGACCATTGTCTCCAACATCAAAAAGTTTGCGGCTGGCGGCAAAACGGCAGTGGTTTCCACGATCAACGGCGACTCCAACGTGCCGTTCTACAAAGAGCTGGCGAACCAGGGGATCAAAGCCACTGACATTCCGGTGGTCGCTTTCTCGGTGGGCGAAGAGGAGCTGCGCGGCATCGACACCAAACCGCTGGTGGGTCAGTTAGCCGCCTGGAACTATTTCGAGTCTATCGATAATCCGACCAACGCGAAGTTTGTCGCCGACTACCGCGCATATGCCAAAGCACATAACCTGCCGAACGCCGCCACCGTCGTCACCAACGACCCGATGGAAGCGACCTATGTTGGCATTCATATGTGGGCGCAGGCGGTGGAAAAAGCGGGCACCACGGATGTGGACAAAGTGCGGGCGGCGATGGCCGGTCAGACCTTTAAAGCGCCGGATGGCTTTACCCTGACCATGGATCAGACCAACCATCATCTGCATAAGCCGGTCATGATTGGCGAAGTGGAAGAGAACGGCCAGTTCAGCGTGGTGTGGCAGACCGATCAGCCGGTACGCGCGCAGCCGTGGAGCCCGTACATTGCCGGTAACGACAAAAAACCCGATCACCCGGTGAAGACCGCGCAGTAATCGCGGGTTGCTGATAGATACGCAGCGTCACCCGCTGTGAAGCGGCAGCACGGCACCCCGCCGTGCTGCCCTCCCCTGACGAGGCTCCTTTTATGAATCTATGTCGCTGCTTGTTCAGCCTGCTGCTGCTGATGCCGCTGTTGGCCAGTGCCGGACCGGCGGCTGACTTTGCCGCCGCCAGCCGCAGTCAGCAGGCCACGCTGCTGCAGCAGTGGGCCGCCGCACCGGACAGCCATCGTCTGCCGCTGCTGGAAGCGCTGCATGCCGAAACGGTGGTCATCGACCAGAATAAACAGCCGTTCAGCCAGCAGGGATCCACGCTGCAGCCGCTGGATGCGGTGGCGCAGCCCACGGGCAACCTGAAAAAGCTGTTTATGAACAATCGTCTGCGCGTGCTGGTTAACAACGCGCTGGCCGCCCACCAGCTGGTGAGCACTGATACGGCCCTGCGTCTGCGCGCTGCGCAGCAGCTGCAAAGTGAGGGCGTTGCTGACCAGCTGCCGCTGCTGGAGCAGCGTTTTGCCGCCGAGCAGGACAGCCGGGTTCATGCCGCACTGGCATTGGCGCTGGCGAACCTGCAACTGGCGGATGGCGAGCCGATGGTGCGTCTGCGGGCGGTAAAACTGCTGGGTGAGTCCAGCGATCCCAATACGCAGGCCAGCCTGCAACGCCTGACCCAGCCCGCGAATGAACCGGACGCCACGGTACGGGCCGTCGCGGCGGAAAGTCTGCAACAGATTCAGAAACGGCTGATGTGGGGCGATCTGCTGGGGCAGGCCTTTAGCGGCCTGTCGCTGGGTTCCATACTGCTGCTGGCCGCGCTGGGTCTGGCGATCACCTATGGCCTGCTCGGGGTGATCAACATGGCGCACGGTGAAATGCTGATGCTCGGTGCTTACGCCACCTGGTGGGTACAGAGCCTGTTTCAGCAGTTTGCGCCGCACTATTTAGCCTGGTATCCGCTGCTGGCGCTGCCGGTCGCCTTTCTGGTCACCGCCGCCATCGGCATGGCGCTGGAACGCACGGTGATCCGCCATCTCTATGGCCGTCCGCTGGAGACGCTGCTCGCCACCTGGGGGATCAGCCTGATGCTGATCCAGCTGGTACGGGTGCTGTTCGGGGCGCAAAACCTGGAGGTGGCGAATCCGGCGTGGCTCTCCGGCGGCTTACAGCTGCTGCCCAATCTGGTGCTGCCGTGGAACCGCATCGCGGTGATCCTGTTTGTGGTGTTTGTGCTGGCGCTCACCTGGCTGCTGCTGAACCGGACCCGCCTTGGCATGAACGTGCGCGCCGTGACCCAGAACCGCGCCATGGCGGATTGCTGCGGCGTGCCGACCGGCCGCGTCGATATGCTGGCGTTTGGACTCGGCTCGGGCATTGCCGGGCTGGGTGGCGTGGCGCTGTCGCAGCTCGGTAACGTCGGACCGGAGCTGGGCCAGGGCTACATTATCGACTCGTTCCTGGTGGTGGTGCTGGGTGGCGTCGGTCAGCTGGCGGGCACCGTGGTTGCCGCGTTCAGCCTGGGCATTCTCAACAAAGTGCTGGAGCCGCAGATTGGCGCCGTGCTGGGCAAGATCCTGATTCTGGTGACTATCGTGCTGTTTATTCAGAAACGTCCGCAGGGGCTGTTTGCGGTAAAAGGAAGGGTGACTGACTGATGACGCAACCCATCACGCTTCGCGTGGCGCGCACCGCGCCGCGCCTGACCATCAGCATTGGCCTGGCGATTACCGTAGCGCTCCTGGTGATGCCGTTTCTGGCGCTGCTGCCCGCCACGCATCCGCTGGCGATCTCCACCTATACCCTGACGCTGGTCGGCAAAATCCTCTGCTACGCGGTGGTCGCGGTGGCGCTGGATCTGGTGTGGGGCTACGCCGGACTGCTGTCGCTGGGCCACGGCATCTTTTTCGCCCTGGGTGGATATGCCATGGGCATGTACCTGATGCGCCAGGCCGCAGGCGAGGGTTTACCCGCCTTTATGTCCTTTCTCTCCTGGCGGGAACTACCCTGGTTCTGGACCGGCACCGACTATTTCGTCTGGGCGCTCTGCCTGAGCATGCTGGTGCCGGGCCTGCTGGCGCTGATTTTTGGCTTCTTCGCCTTTCGCTCGAAGATTAAAGGCGTCTACTTCTCCATCATGACCCAGGCGCTGACCTACGCCGGGATGCTGCTGTTCTTCCGCAACGAAACCGGTTTTGGCGGCAACAATGGCTTTACCGGCTTTACCACCCTGCTCGGCTTTTCGGTAACGGCAACCCCCACCCGTATCGGGCTGTTTATCGCCACGGTGCTGCTGCTGCTGCTGAGCCTGGCGATCGGCTTCGCCCTGGCGCGCAGCAAATTTGGCCGGGTGCTGACTGCGGTGCGGGATGCGGAGAACCGTCTGATGTTCTGTGGTTACGACCCGCGCGGTTTCAAGCTTTTTGTCTGGACGCTCTCCGCCGTGCTGTGCGGCCTGGCCGGGGCGCTCTATGTGCCGCAGGTCGGCATTATCAATCCGGGTGAGATGTCACCGGCCAATTCGATTGAAGCGGCGATCTGGGTGGCGCTGGGCGGACGCGGCACGCTGATAGGCCCGCTGCTGGGTGCCGCGATTGTTAACGGCGCACGCAGCTTCTTCACCGTCGCCTTCCCCGAATACTGGCTCTTTTTCCTGGGGCTGATGTTTATCCTGGTCACGCTGTTTCTGCCGCACGGCGTGATTGGCCTGCTGCGCCGGAGGAAAAAATGAGTGATGCCCTGTTTACCCAAACTCAACTGGCGGATCGCCATCGGGTGCAGCGCGATCCGGTGCTGCAACTGGAGAAGATCAGCGTGTCGTTTGAAGGCTTCCGGGCGCTGACCGATCTTTCGCTGCAGATCGGCGTCGGGGAACTGCGCTGCGTGATCGGCCCCAACGGTGCGGGCAAAACCACGCTGATGGATGTGATCACCGGCAAAACCCGGCCCGACGCCGGCCGGGTGATCTACGACCAGGACAGCGATCTGACCCGTCTCTCACCGGTTGAGATCGCCCGCGCCGGGATCGGCCGCAAGTTCCAGAAGCCCACGGTGTTTGAGGCGTTAACCGTGTTCGAAAATCTGGAGATCGCGCTTAAAGCCGATAAATCGGTCTGGGCCAGCCTGCGCGCCCGCCTCAGCGGCGAACAGCGTGACCGCATTGATGAGGTGCTGAAACTGCTGCGGCTGGGCGGCGAACGCCAGCGTCGCGCGGGCCTGCTGTCGCATGGCCAGAAGCAGTTTCTGGAGATCGGCATGCTGCTGGTGCAGGAGCCGCATCTGCTGCTGCTGGATGAACCGGCCGCGGGCATGACCGATGCCGAAACGGACTACACCGCCGAGCTGTTCCGCAGCCTGGCGGGCAAGCATTCGCTGATGGTGGTGGAGCATGACATGGGCTTTGTCGAAACCATTGCCGACCACGTGACGGTGCTGCATCAGGGTCAGGTACTGGCCGAGGGTTCGCTGCGCGACGTGCAGGCCAACGAGCAGGTTATCGACGTTTATCTGGGGCGCTGAAATGTTACAGGTTACTGAACTGAATCAATATTATGGCGGCAGTCATATTCTGCGCGGCCTGTCGTTTGAGGTAAAGATTGGCGAAATCACCTGTCTGCTGGGGCGCAATGGCGTTGGGAAGACCACGCTGCTGAAATGCCTGATGGGGCTGATCCCGGCGAAGTCGGGCGAGATTCACTGGCAGCAGCAGCGCATGAATGGCCGCAAGCCGCACCAGCGGGTGCAGGCTGGCATCGGCTATGTGCCCCAGGGGCGGGAAATCTTTCCGCGTCTGACGGTGGAAGAGAATCTGCTGATGGGGCTGTCACGCTTTCCGGCTGCGCAGGCGCGTGAAGTGCCGGAGGAGATCTACCAGCTCTTTCCGGTGCTGCTGGCGATGAAGTCACGCCGGGGCGGCGACCTCTCTGGCGGTCAGCAGCAGCAGCTGGCGATTGGCCGGGCGCTGGCCTGTCGGCCCCAGCTGTTGATCCTTGATGAGCCGACCGAAGGGATCCAGCCTTCGGTGATCAAAGAGATCGGCGCGGTGATCCGCCAGCTGGCGCAACGGGGAGATATGGCGATCCTGCTGGTGGAGCAGTTTTATGACTTCGCGGCGGAGCTGGCGGACAGCTATCTGGTGATGTCGCGCGGAGAAATTGTGCAGCGTGGCCGCGGCGACACCATGGAAGCAGAGGGTGTGCGCGGCCTGGTGGCAATTTAAACCCGGCTCAGAGTAAGCCGGTCTCGACAGAAAAGTGGCGCTGTTCACCGTGCGCCAGGGTGATCAGCGTGCCAGCCTGCTGCGCGGCAAGAAAGCCCTCTGGCCGGCAGGTGGCGGGCAGAATATAGGCCGCCACCTGCTGATCGTGGTTGTGCAGCAGCCAGCGAGTGGCGTGCGGGAACTGTGCGGTAGAGAAGCGCGTCATCAACGCATAGCCCTGCGGCGCATGCAGCTCAAACTGCACCTCATCGCCATACTGAGGCAGATCGTCCGCGAAGAAGACGATCTCCGGATCGCAGAGCTGCGGCTGATCGAGCTGCTGTAACGCCTGCGGATCGCGCGCCAGCCGATCGGTGTAATCCCGCCAGGCGGGCGTCGGTCGCAGATGCGCCGGGATCGAGCGACGCAGCTGGAATGCCTGTTCGGGGATCGACTGCCGGAAGCGGCCCTGATCGATCCACGCGCTGTTGAGGTGACACATATACTGCAGCGGCATCGGCGCGCCAGCCAGATTAGTGACTGTCATCTCAATCGTCAGCCGGGGCTGGCTGGCCGGAATGCGGACGGCGGGTGCGGCCAGGTAGTGATGGCCGAAGCCTTTGACATATTCACACTCCCCTTCCAGCGACAGCGTCTGATCCTCCAGCACCAGCCAGGCGCTGTCCATACGGGCGCAGGCCATCTCACCGTGCAGCGGATGATCGTCCTCTGGTGCGGGACAGCCGTTGGCCAGCAGTCCCGAATGAAACGCAAAACAGCCATAGGTGTCGATGCTCGAATTTGCGGGCAGCGGCTGCTTAAAACTGTGGCCCATGGTCAGGTTATGATCGTCGAACTCTGCGTCCCAGATCATCTGCCCGAGAAACGGCAGCACGGTCACGCTGCCACGCCGGTTATGAATGCGCACCGCCTCAATGCCCGCCGGATAACGAAACAGCTCAACCCGGAAATCATCGCTCTCCAGCAGCACCCAGGGTGTGGTGTGAAACTGTTCACGCGCTAAGGGTAAACGGGTTTTCATGGTAACTCCTCCGCCAGACGACCGGTCGCAACCGGCTGTTTTTTATGGCGCAGTTCGCCATAGAAGTAGAATCCGACCCAGGCGAAACAGAGCAGCGAGACGCCAAATGCCAGCTGCATTGAACCCAGTGAGTCCGAAACCAGGCCCTGCAGCGCCGGGACAAAGGCCGCACCGACAATCGCCATCACGATAAACGCGCCCGCGACTTCGGTGTATTTGTTATCGACCGTCGCCAGCGTTCCCGCGTAGATCGTTGCCCAGCAGGGACCAAACAGCACGCTGACAAAGACGGCGGCGTAGACGGCGGTAAAGTTCGGCACCAGCATCACATAAGCCAGCGTCAGCACGCCCAGCACCGAATAGGCAATCAGCACCTTCTCGGCGCGGAAACGGGTCATCAGGAAGTTCGCCACGAACTTGCCGATAAAGAAGCAGATGAAGCTGTAGATCATAAAGTTCGAGGCGTGACGTTCATTAGTCGCCCCCAGCGTCAGCGCCAGACGAATGGTAAACGACCAGACGGCCACCTGCATGCCGACATAGAGGAACTGAGTCACAATTCCGCGTTTAAAGTGTCGGTTGCCAGCCAGATAGCGGAAGGTCTCGCCCAGCGAGGGGCGCGACCTCTCGCTGCTTTCGGGTTTACAGCGCGGATAGCGGGTGAACATAAACAGCAGCATCACCACCACCAGCACCATCACCAGATATTTGTAGGGCTCCAGCGTGTGTTCCAGCATCGTCAGGCGGAACGCATGTGCCTGCTCTGCCGTCATGGTCGCCATCTGACTCTCCAGGCTGTCGCCGTCCTGGAACACCAGATATTTACCCAGCACGATCCCCATCAGTGCACCGATCGGATAGAAGGTCTGGCTGACGTTGAGCCGGAGCGTGGCGTGATCACGATGGCCAATCATCGAGCTGTAGGTGTTGGCAGCGGTTTCCAGGAAACTCAGGCCGATGGCGATGGCAAATATCGCCGCCAGGAACATGGTGTAGGTCGCCATGTGCGAGGCGGGATAGAAGGCGATACAGCCGGCAATGTAGAGCGCCAGGCCGATCATGATCGCCATCTTGTAACTGGTCTTGCGGATCACCAGCGACGCGGGGATCGCAATCAGAAAATAGCCGCCATAAAAGGCACTCTGCACCAGCGCACTGGCAAAGTCGCTCAGGGCAAATACGCTTTTAAACTGAGTGATCAGGATATCGTTAAGACTCGCCGCACAGCCCCAGAGCGGAAAGAGGCACGACAGCAGAATGAACTGGAACAGCGGCGTTTTATTCAGATAGCCATCAGATTGCTGAACAATTTTCTGTTGCATGGCAGACCCTCAGTTACGGTTGAGAAAGCGCTGGAAACTCTCTGCGTCGGGATAGGCGCGCTGGGTGCCGCGCCCGGTGACGCTGCAGGCGGCATAGGCAGACGCCTGGGTCATGGCGGCGGCCACATCGCCGGTTTCCACCAGCAGATACGCAAAGCAGCCGATAAAGGCATCGCCCGCGCCGCTGGTGTCGACCGCCTGAACCGGTGTGGCATCCACGCGATGGATCTCGTCGCCGCTCATCCAGACCGATCCCCGGCTGCCCAGGGTGATGATCAGATTTTTAAGGCCGCGCTTCAGCAGCGACTGTCCGGCGAGGATCACCTCTTTATCGCTGCTGACCGGCAGACCGGTGAGGATCTCCAGCTCGGTTTCATTGGGCATAAAGAAGTCGCATTTGCAGGCGTAATCAATATCAAGCGTGGCGACGGCCGGAGCCGGATTAAGGATCACTGTGATCTGATGCTGGCGGGCAAAATCGATGGCGTAATAGACCGTCTCCAGTGGGATCTCCAGCTGCAGGATGATCAGCTGGCAGGCTTTCAGCGCCTCTGCCGCGTCGTCGATATCGGCCGGTTTCAGCTGCTGGTTAGCACCTTTGATAATCAGAATGCGGTTCTGCGACTGGTCATCGACAAAAATCGGTGCCACGCCGCTGGAGGTGCCCGGTGCGGTGGTGACGAAGCGCGTGTCCACGCCCTGCTGCTGAAGATTTGCAACGGTGTTCGGAGCAAAGAGATCGTCACCGACCTTGCTGACCATCATCACGTTGCCGCCCATTTTTGCCGCCGCGACCGCCTGGTTGGCCCCTTTACCGCCGCAGCCAATGGCAAAGTCGGGCGCTTCAAGGGTTTCGCCCGCTTTCGGCAGGCTGTTGGTATAGGTAATCAGATCGACCATGTTTGAGCCGATGACCGCAATTGTCATGACCTTTTCTCCCGGATGTTTTTTAAACTTAAAATGTTATTAAAGTAACAATAACAATTCTTAAAGGTTAAATATGTGACAAAAACCACATCCTGAGGCGGTGAGAATAGGCAACTTACGCCATAAAATGGGATTTTCAGTGTTATTATTATAACAAGCTAACATCACTGAACGCGCTGTATGAAAGCCACAACCGCCTGTGGTGACGTGCCGATATCACCACGCGCTGACAGCACGGCGGAGGTTTGCGGCCCTCACGGAATGCGGGTAAGATTGACTGCCAGCCTGGCGGATGAGACGCAACTCATTCAAATCTGTGAGGTTTGTAGCGTATTGACGTCGATCCCGGCGTCTTTCTTCCGCACTGCAGGATAGGGAACAGAGAGATGACCATGGAAACCCGGCGCGACGAACGCATTCACAAGCTGACGCAGGCGCTGAAACGCACCGACAAACTGCATCTGAAAGATGCGGCCCAGCTGCTCGGCGTCTCAGAGATGACCGTTCGCCGCGATTTAACCGAGCCGGGCTCCAGCGTGGTCCTGCTGGGCGGCTATATCGTCAGCGATCCGAAAAGTCATGCCAGCCACTATTTTGTCAGCGATCAGCATGGCCAGAATGCCGCCAGAAAGCAGCGACTGGCACAGGCGGCCGCCAGCCTGATCAACGAGAACGATACGGTCTTTTTTGACTGCGGCACCACCCTGCCCTACATCGTGGATGCGATTCCCGACACCCTGTCGTTTACTGCCATCTGCTGCGCCATGAATACTTTTCTGACCCTGAAAGAGAAACCGGCCTGTAACGTGATTCTCAGCGGCGGTGAATTTCATGCCGACAACGCCCTGTTTACGCCGATTGGCGTGCATACCATCCTTGACGATCTCTGCCCGACGCTGGCCTTTATCTCTGCGGCGGGCATCGACAAAGATCAGGGCGCGACCTGCTACAACACCAATGAGCTGATGATGAAGCATCACGCCATGCTGCGTGCCCGAAAGTCGGTGCTGGTGGCTGACAGCAGTAAATATGGCAAGGTGCTGCCTGCCCGCATCGCCGAACTGCAGCGCTTTGATCTGCTGGTGAGTGACAGCGCGCCCGATCAGGCATTGCAAAACTGGCTGGCCCAGCAGGCGATCCCGCTGCGCCTGCCCTGACGCCTCTTTCTGACATCCTCTCCTGACTCTGTCAGCGATTGAGTGTGGAAATCAGTCAGTTATGCCTGGCAATGCCCGGCATCGGCTCCGCCACGCTAATATTCGCCGCCCCCCGGCTGGGATTAAACGGTGAAAAAGGCTAAACTTCGACATCATTCAAACGACCAACAGACCCAGAGGCTCAAACCAACGTGGCTCAATTCGTCTATAGCATGCATCGCGTCGGCAAAGTGGTTCCGCCGAAGCGACATATCCTGAAAAACATCTCGCTCAGCTTCTTCCCTGGCGCAAAAATTGGCGTACTCGGCCTGAACGGCGCGGGTAAATCTACCCTGCTGCGCATCATGGCCGGCATCGATAAAGATATCGAAGGGGAAGCGCGTCCGCAGCCAGGCCTCAAGATTGGCTACCTGCCGCAGGAACCGCAGCTTAACCTTGAACACACCGTGCGTGAGTCGGTAGAAGAAGCGCTGTCAGAAGTCGTTGGCGCACTGAAGCGTCTCGACGAAGTCTATGCGCTCTATGCTGAAGAAGATGCAGACTTCGACAAACTGGCCGCGGAACAGGGCCGTCTGGAAGAGATCATCCAGGCTCACGATGGTCACAACCTGAATACCCAGCTGGAACGTGCTGCCGATGCGCTGCGCCTGCCTGACTGGGACGCGAAAATTGCCACCCTTTCCGGTGGTGAACGTCGTCGCGTCGCCCTCTGCCGCCTGCTGCTGGAAAAACCAGACATGCTGCTGCTGGACGAACCAACGAACCACCTGGACGCCGAATCTGTCGCCTGGCTGGAGCGCTTCCTGCACGACTTCGAAGGCACCGTCGTCGCGATTACGCATGACCGTTACTTCCTGGATAACGTTGCAGGCTGGATTCTGGAACTTGACCGCGGTGAAGGGATTCCGTGGGAAGGTAACTACTCCTCCTGGCTGGAGCAGAAAGATGCGCGTCTGGCGCAGGAAGCCTCCTCTGAAGCCGCTCGTCGCAAGTCGATTGAGAAAGAGCTGGAGTGGGTGCGCAAAGGGCCAAAAGGCCAGCAGTCTAAAGGCAAAGCCCGTCTGGCACGCTTTGAAGAGCTGAACAACACCGACTACCAGAAACGTAACGAAACCAACGAACTGTTCATTCCGCCAGGTGCCCGTCTGGGTGACAAAGTGCTGGAAGTCAGCAATCTGCGTAAGTCTTATGGCGACCGTGTGCTGATTGACGATCTCTCGTTCTCGGTACCGAAAGGTGCGATTGTCGGGATTATCGGTCCGAACGGCGCGGGTAAATCAACGCTGTTCCGCATGATGTCTGGTCAGGAACAACCTGATTCCGGCGAGATTGTACTGGGTGAAACCGTGAAACTGGCCTCTGTGGATCAGTTCCGCGACAGCATGGATAACGCCAAAACCGTGTGGGAAGAGGTTTCCGGCGGTCAGGACATCATGCGCATCGGTAACACCGAGATGCCAAGCCGCGCCTATGTCGGCCGCTTTAACTTTAAAGGCGTCGATCAGGGCAAACGCGTAGGCGAACTGTCGGGTGGTGAGCGTGGTCGTCTGCACCTCGCGAAGCTGCTGCAGGTTGGCGGCAACATGCTGCTGCTCGATGAGCCAACCAACGACCTGGACATTGAAACCCTGCGCGCGCTGGAAAACGCCCTGCTGGAGTTCCCGGGTTGTGCCATGGTGATCTCGCATGACCGCTGGTTCCTGGACCGTATCGCCACACACATTCTGGATTATCAGGATGAGGGCAACATCGAATTCTTCGAAGGTAACTTTACCGAATATGAAGAGTACAAGAAGCGTACTCTCGGCGCCGAAGCGCTGGAGCCGAAGCGCATCAAGTACAAGCGTATGACGAAGTAACGATGTCAGGGGGAGGCTCAGGCCTCCTCCTGCTTCACCAGTGACGTTTTAAGGGCTGAACGCAATGAAGAAAAAAGCTGAGCGGCCAGTGGCTAAAAAAGCTGAAGCGATTTATGAAGCCACTAAAGTCGCAAACTTTGCCGCAAGTTCCCTGCTGGAGGGGATACGTATTTCAGCAGATGCTGAATTATCGACCCTGGAACAGGTTCGACGCCGCTATAAGCAGTAACAGGAAGCCAACGTGAATCGTTATCTTGTCTGGCGAGATCACTACTGTTATCCCGATTCCGATGTGCTGATCAATCGCTATGATATCCGCGAACAAACCCTGCTGGATCAGGCTGAGCGTGCTGTTACCGCGCTGACCATTCACACCATTAAGCTCTCTCATCCTCCTTTTACCCTTCAGTCACTGTGTCACATTCATTACTGCCTGTTTAACGAGCTTTATAGCTGGGCGGGGCAGATACGCGATATCTCTATCAGCAAAGGAGAGACCCGCTTTTGCCAGCCCGCTTTTATTCTGCGTGAAGCGGAGAAATTATTTGCAAAACTGGCGTGCGAAAGATGGCTTGAGCAGACTGACCATGAAGCTTTTTGTCATCAGGTTGCCTGGTATTACTGCGAGTTCAATATCTTGCATCCCTTTCGGGAAGGAAACGGTCGGGCATTACGCATTCTGTTCGAGCATATCATTCTTCACGCAGGCTATCAGGTGAGCTGGGAAGGCGTGAGCCCCAGCGACTGGTTAGCGGCAAATATCGCAGGTTACCAGAGTGGCCCGGAAAAAATGGCGGCACTCTTCCTGCGCCACATTGTACCGGTCAGCGATAAAACTCCCTGAACACCGGTGACTGCAGCGCGAACTCAATAAACCGCGCCAGCGCAGGTGAATTCAGTTTACGGCCCGGATAGACCAGCCAGAGCTCATTCCCCTCGATTTCCCATTCCGGCAATACCGGCACCAGCCGGGGATCCGCCATCGCCCCGTCGGTCAGAAAGTGCGGCAGCAGCGTAATGCCCGCATCGCCCAGCGCAGATTCGCGCGCATAGAGCAAATTGTCCGTGAGATGGCCTGGCGGCAGCAGCCAGCGATAGAATTCGTCATCGCGCTGCAACACCCATTCATTCCAGGCACGATGCGCTATACAGCGGTGGGCAGACAGCTGCTGTGGATGAACCAGCGGCGGATGCTGATCAAGATAGCGCTGTGAAGCGACCAGCAGTCGCGGGCAGTTGCCTATACGGCGGCCAATCAGCGAGGACTCCTGCGGCTGACCGGTGCGCAGCGCCACATCAAAGCCCTCCTGCACCAGATCACGCATCTCATCGGAGATCGCGACATCCAGCGTCACATCGGGATAGAGACGTAAAAACGCCGCGTTACAGCGCGCCAGCAGCGTGGCACCAATCCCCGCCGGGCTGGTGATGCGCAGACGCCCGCTGGGGTTTTCGCGCAGGCTGGCGATCGCCTGATCGGCGCGTTCACTGGCCTGCATCATCTCCTGACAATGCAGCAGATAGCGCTCACCGGCAAAGGTCAGATTGAGCTGGCGGGTGGTGCGGTTCAGCAGACGAATCCCCAGCCGCTGCTCCAGCTGGCTGATGCGCTGACTGACGCTCGATTTTGGCAGCCCTGCGCGTTCTGCCGCGCCGGTAAAGCTACCGCACTCCGCCACCAGCGCAAACAGTGCCATATCCTGCCACTGACGAAACGCCATTGTTCACCTCAGACGAACACTCTATGAAAGATTGTCCATCTTATCACTGCTAAAATCAGGTTCTACACTTAAAGCCTGTTCCGAATCATCAGCCAGTCTGCCACAGACAGCGTGGCACAGCCCCTGCGGAGTGTGAGCACTCTTCAGGGCCAGAATGGCAACCACCAGATCCAGGCTTCCAGCCTGACTAAACAGGAAAAATTTATGTCTATTCGCGCTATCGCAATTAATCCGGAAAGTCCTGAAAACTTCACTGAAATTTTCCCTGACACCCCAGCGCCAGGGGAGTATGACCTGCGGGTCGAAGTCAAAGCCGCGTCGGTCAACCCGGTCGATACCAAGGTTCACAAAGGGGCGAAGAAGAACGGATTAGAGCAGCCACGCATCCTCGGCTGGGATGCCAGCGGTGTGGTGCTGGAAGTGGGCAGCAAAGTCAGCAACTTTAAGCCAGGCGATAAAGTTTTTTATGCGGGTGACCTGACCCGTCCTGGCAGTAACAGCACCGAGCAGCTGGTTGACTCACGCATTACCGGTCACAAGCCAGAGAGCCTGGACTGGGCGCAGTCGGCCGCGATCCCGCTGACGGCCCTGACCGCCTGGGAAGGACTGTTTGAGCGACTGAACCTGGAGTCAGCAACGGAAGATCAGACGCTGCTGATCGTGGGCGGCGCAGGCGGCGTCGGATCGCTGGCGATCCCGCTGGCAAAACTGCGCAGCAAGGTGAAGATCATTGCCACCGCTTCGCGTGAAGATTCCGCGCAGTGGTGCCGCGATCGCGGCGCCGATCTGGTGATCAACTACAAAGATATGATTGGAGAGCTGGAAAAACAGGGCATTAAACAGGTCGATTATATCTTCTGCCTGAATGATACCGACGGTCACTGGGAAACCATGGCAAAGCTGATCGCCCCGCAGGGCCATATCTGCACCATCGTGGAAAACGAACATCCGCTGTCGATGGATCAGCTGAAGCTGAAGAGTGCTGCCCTGCATTTCGAGCTGATGTACACCCGCAGCATGTTTAACACGCCGGATATGGCGCGTCAGGGCGAGATTCTGGATGCCGTCTCGGCGTTGCTGGATGAAGGTAAGCTGCAAACCACACTGAGCGAGACGCTGCACGGCTTAAGCGTTGAGACCTTAACTGCTGCCCATCAGCGCGTGCTGGAAGGCCACATGCGCGGCAAAGTAGTGATGGTGTATTAATGCGCTGACCCGGCTGCCGTGCGGCAGACCGGGTTACAGCATGCGTTACGGCTGGGCGTTTTTCTCGCCCAGCATCGCTTTCACCAGTTCAATGCAGCGCAGGAACCGGGTGTCATAATCATCTTCCTGCACGTGCAAGAATTCGATGTTGTTTTCCCGCAGCATCGTCACCAGCATCGACTGAAACTCCCGTCGATCCACGGAACTGCCCAGGCTGCGCAAGCCATCGGCAACCCACGGCACGTTGTTCTCCAGCAGGATCACCAGATCAAAGCGATATTCATCGATCAGTGCCTGCACAAATGGATGTTCACGCCCTTCATACTTCAGACAAAACGCCTGCGTGGTCACAAAGTCGGTGTCGATAAACGCCACTTTATTGGCGTATTTAACCGCGAAATCGATGTACTGCGCCTGGCCCAGCGCGATCTTGTCGTAATCTGAATATTGCAGCGCCATTTCATCACCGCCCAGGTGGGAGAAGACATAGTCGCGGCCATATTCCCAGGCACTGGTGGTATTGAAGATGTTGGCGAGTTTATTCACCAGCGTCGATTTACCGCTCGACTCACCGCCAAGGATCGCCACGGTGCGCACAAAGAAAGGTTTCACTTCGGTCGGGATATAATCCCAGAAGCGGAACGGATCCTGACGGATCTGCGCGCCGCTGATGCTCATAAAGGATCGGCTGGGATCGACCAGTACGGTCTGAATGCCAAGATGCTGTTGATACATCTCCGCATCGGGCGCTTCGCTGGTGTAGATGCAATCCGGCGCAATACCATGCTCGCTGAGAAACGCGCTGACGCCCTTACTCCAGACATCCCAGCCGTGCGGATAGGGCTCAATCCCCTCCTCATCAAAGGCGTGAATGCGGATATTTTTCTGATACTTAAAGGTCTGCAACAGCCAGCGCAGGCGATCGCTGACCGTGGGCTGTTGTGACATCGCGCTGTTCTCAAACAGTTCGCGGTCACGTGGCTCGTCGTAGCCCATAATGATATGCAGCTCATCGACCTGGCTACAGGCGCGCTGAATCAGATAGATATGGCCGGTGTGCAGCGGATAGAATTTACCAAACACCACGCCGACCGTTTTATCGCGGCGCGGAAACTCCAGACCCAGAAAACGGTGCAGCGCCTCCAGCTTTTGCGCGCTGGGGCTTTTGATTTTGGCATTGAGCAACTGGCTCAGATAGCCTTTGGTCATGCCGCTGGCATCAGCGACCTGTTGCAGCGTGTGGCCCTGCTGGCGAATGGCCGTTTTCAGATAATCAAACGACGACATGTCGTGCCTCCTGCATCAATGCGGTTAAGGTGGGAGCGGCCTGCCAGCGGCTTTTCGCTGGCGGCCGCAGGCGCGTTACAGATCGTCCAGAATCGCCAGCGCATCGGCCAGCTTCTTCGCGCTGAAAACCTGCATCCCGGCAATCGGTTTTTTCGGTGCATTCCCTGCCGGCACAATGGCGCGTTTGAAGCCATGCTTCGCCGCTTCAGCGATGCGCTCCTGACCGCTGGGCACCGGACGGATTTCGCCCGCCAGCCCCACTTCGCCGAAGATCACCAGATCCTGCGGCAACGGACGATCGCGCAGGCTCGACACCATCGACAGCATCAGCGCCAGGTCAGCACTGGTTTCAGTGACTTTGACGCCGCCGACCACGTTAACGAACACATCCTGATCGGCCATCTGCAATCCGCCGTGCCGGTGCAGCACCGCCAGCAGAATCGCCAGACGGTTCTGCTCCAGACCCACTGCCACGCGGCGTGGATTGCCCATCATCGAGTGATCGACCAGCGCCTGAATCTCCACCAGCAGCGGTCGCGTTCCCTCCCACAGCACCATCACCGAACTGCCCGAGGTGATCTCTTCGCCGCGCGACAGGAAAATAGCTGACGGGTTGCTGACTTCACGCATGCCCTGCTCGGTCATGGCAAACACACCCAGTTCATTAACCGCGCCGAAGCGGTTTTTATGACTGCGCAGGGTGCGGAAGCGGGAATCGGCATCGCCATCCAGCAGCACCGAACAGTCGATACAGTGTTCCAGCACTTTCGGTCCGGCCAGGGAGCCATCTTTGGTGACGTGACCGACCATGATGATCGCCACGCCGCGCGTCTTGGCGAAGCGCGTCAGGTAAGCGGCGGTTTCACGCACCTGGGCGACACTGCCCGGCGATGACTGGATCTCCGCCATGTGCATCACCTGGATCGAGTCGATCACCATCAGTTGCGGCTGCTCCTGTTCGGCGATCAGGCAGATCTGCTCAATGCTGGTTTCCGACAGCATATTCACATTTTCGGTGGGTAATCCCAGACGATGGGCGCGCATCGCCACCTGCTGCAGTGACTCTTCACCGGTGACATACAGGGTTTTCATCCCCTCTGACAACCGGCACATCACCTGCAGCAGCAGCGTGGATTTGCCTGCGCCGGGGCTGCCGCCAATCAGAATGGCGCTGCCCGGCACCACCCCGCCGCCCAGCACCCGGTCAAACTCTTTGAAGCTGGTCGAGAAGCGCGGTAACGCCTCCAGGCTGATTTCAGAGAGCTTCTGCACCCGGCTGGTTCCGGCGCTGCCGGCATAGCCACTCAGGCGCTCGTTACGCGCAGCCGCGGGCGAGGCGGCAATGCGCACCTCGGTGATGGTGTTCCAGGCGTGACAGGCGCTGCACTGCCCCTGCCAGCGTGGGTAATCTGCGCCACATTCGTTACAGACAAATGCGCGTTTTGCCGCTTTGGCCAAATCAATACCTCAGTTAACGCTCTTCGTGGATCAGGCTGCCGGTGAGGATGCAGAACACCCCCATTAAATCGGCATGGCGAATGGTGACCGCAGTCTGCTCATTCACCTTAGGTTTAGCATGGAACGCAATGCCCAGTGCTGAGGCTTTGATCATCAGCAGGTCATTGGCACCATCGCCGATCGCCACCGTCTGTTCCGGCGCGATGTCAAAACGCTGCGCCAGCTTCTTCAGGGTATCGGCTTTGTATTGTGCATCGACAATTGGTCCCAGCACGTTGCCGGTCAGTTTGCCGTCGCGAATTTCGAGCTCATTAGCGACCACCGCCGACAGATGCAGCTTGTCGCGCAGGTATTCGGCGTAGTAGGTAAAGCCGCCAGACGCGATGGCAACCTGCCAGCCCAGCGCCTGCAGCTTCTGAGTCAGGGTGGTTAAGCCTGGCATCAGCGGCAGGGCATCACGCACCTGTTTCAGAATATTGGCGTCCGCGCCCTGCAGCGTGGCCACGCGCTGACGCAGGCTGGCGGTGAAGTCGAGTTCGCCGCGCATCGCGCGTTCCGTGACTTCCGCCACCTGCTCGCCACAGCCCGCCAGTTTTGCAATCTCATCGATGCACTCGATCTGAATCGCGGTGGAGTCCATATCCATCACCAGCAGGCCTGGCGTTTTGAGATGCGGGATTTTGCCCAGCGGCGCAACATCCAGGCCAGCGTCGTGCGCCAGCTTGCTGGCAAACGGCGTCAGCGATCCCGCCAGGCGAATCACCTGATACTCATCGACGTTCCAGGCGCTGACGATCACCATGGCGGCACCCAGCTGGTGCTGGTAATCGGTCAGCCGCTGCTTATCCAGCCCGCGGCCATACAGCAGCCAGCCGGTACGGCCAGCGCGATAATCCAGCGGCATCACTTCATCACCGCTAAGAGAAAGGGGCAAACCCGGCCAGAGGGAGACATCGGCGGGAAGATCGCACCAGGTTAAACGATTTGGCATCAGAGCTCCTGTAGGGACAACAAAACCACGCAAGAGGCTACCTTGTCTGCGCCGCTTCTGGCAACATAATCTCCAGGCTTTCTGTTGTGATATGACCCGGATGATTAATGGCTAAAACCGCACTGAAATTTCGCTTACATCGTACCGTGATCGTTCTCATCTCGATGGCGCTGCTGGTCGTGCTGATGCAGGGCGCATCCTGGTTCAGCCTCGGCCATCAGGCGGCGCGTTCTGAACAGGTCGAGGAGCTGGCGCATACGCTGACCAGCCAGGTGGCGTTCAGCCTTAAGCCGTTGATGGACAACAGTGAAAATAACCGGACTCAGATAGAAGCCATTCTTAATCAGATGACGGCTAACAGCCGTATTCTGGATGCATCGGTCTATGACGGCGACGGCAGCCTGGTGGCGCACAGTGGTGAAAACATCAATGTCCGCGATCGGCTGGCGCTCGACGGCCAGCGCGCGGGCAGCTATTTCAACCATCAGATTGTGCAGCCGCTGGCCGGAAACGAGGGTCCGCTGGGCTTTTTGCGCGTGACGCTGGATACCCACGTACTTGTCACCGACTCGCATCAGGTCGATAACACCACCAATATTCTGCGTCTGATGATGCTGCTGGCGCTGGCAATTGGCATTATTCTCTCACGCACCCTGCTGCGCCACCGCCGCACCCGCTGGCAGCAGTCGCCGTTCCTGCTCACCGCCAGCACCCCGGTGAAAGAGGATCGGGATGAGGACGACGAGAAGAAAGAGTAACGCTCCGGCTGCGGTAAAGATAAAACAAGAAAGGCCCGCACAACGGTAATGCTGGTCAGTTAAGATTAGATTTGTAAAGGCTGTCACGGTCAGACGTGGCAGCTTTTTTTATGGGCGAGCGAGCCTCAGTGCGGGCCAGCGCACCTCTGCTGCTGCCGGGCCGTCCTCGCGCCGCTCACGCGGTACCTTCGGCTTTGACGTCTTGCCGACGAACCGTTCGGGGATCGGCCCTCCCTGGCCGGCCCCGAACTGTCCACGCTTCCCGGCGTGGACTTCTGGCCCGCCGTCACGCCTCAGCGCTGCGGATAGCCCTTTCAGCAGCAGAGGCGCTCAGGCCTCCACTCTCGTGCCCTTTTTAACAATACACACTGAAGTTTCAGAGCAGGCCGGGGCCGGGCAGGGGCAGGCAATCCGCAGCGCTGAACAGAATGAGTCTGCCAGGAGAGCCCGCAGGACGCGGGCGAAAGGCGGGGCGGCACAGGATGTGCCATCCCCGGCGGTCCGTCAGGCAGAGGAATGAAGTGAAGGAACCGCGCAGCGGCGCGAGGACCGCCAGCCCCTGCCCGGCACCAGACTGCGTTATCACCTGTCGCTTAACTGACCAGCATTACCGCTGTGCGGGCCTTTTTTATGGGAAAGATGCTGATTTGCGAGGCGTCTTGCGTTAGCCGATGAGCAGCGCTTCCAGCTGGCCCAGTGATTTGACCTGCCAGGTGGGCTTAATATGTTCCGGCAATGGCCGGGTGCCATGATCGAGCCAGCAGGTTTTAATACCGGCATTCATGCCGCCCAGAATGTCTGACTCTGGCGTATCACCCACCATCAGCACCCGCTCACGATCCGGGTTGCCCATCAGATTCAGTGCGTAATCAAAAATCTCTGGCGCCGGTTTTGGCTGACCGACCTGCTCGGAGATTACCAGCGCCGAGAAGTAATCACGGAAACCGGTGCGCTCCAGACGCGTCTGCTGCAGCGCAGTAAAACCGTTGGTGATGATGCCCATTTTCACCCGGCCATGCAGCTGGTTCATCAGGCTGACCGCGCCCGGCAGCGGCGTGCAGATCTCTCCCATTGCGCTGAGGAAGCCGCTGTTGAGGATCTCCGGCGCAACGCTGAGCTTTTCGCTCCAGTGATTGAAACGCTGAGTCTGCAGCTGTAACGCGGAGATAGCACCGTTCTGATAATCGACCCACAGCGGCTTGTTTATCGCCTGATAATCGCTGTAATCCTGGTCGGTGAACTGCACGTCATAACCGGCGAACAGGCGCTGCAAACCGGCATAGGCGTCGAAATGAAAAAGGGTATCGTCGGCATCAAACAGGATGCAATCCCAGTTATCAATCATTAAAGCTCCTTAACACCGCTACGGCGTCAGTGCCATGAGAATGGCATCTTCACGGCCGCTGGCGGTGGGATAATAGTTGGGGCGACGACTGACCTGATTGAATCCAAGCTGCTCATAGAGCGCGATGGCGGGCAGGTTCGAGGCCCGCACTTCCAGCCACAGCGTCAGCACGTCGCGTTTGATCAACTCATCGATCAGATGCTGCAACAGCTGGCGGCCCAATCCCCGGCGCTGAAAAGCGGGATCGACCGCGATGTTAAACAGCGAGGCTTCGTCCAGTACCACCTGCGTAATCGCAAAGGCGGCCATTTTGCCGTCAACGTCGAGACGTAAATTGATAAAGCGCTCGCCCTGATTGCTGGCAAACGTCTTTTCACTCCAGGGAAACGCGTGACTACGACACTCAATGGCGAAGGCCTGCGCCAGATCGTCAGGGGTGAGTAAAGAGATGGCTGTCATGGTTACACATCTGTTGCCAGAGCGCGCGTTTGGCGACGCCGCTGCTGATCAGTTCATTGAAAGAGGCGCTGGTTAATGCCACGCCATTGAAAGTCTGTTCGCTCTCTACGCCGAGCAGCCAGCCCGCGCAGTTCAGCGTCTCCGGCAGCATTTGCAGCTGATCCGGTGTCACGGTCATTACCTGAGCGGGTTGCAGATTGAGGGCATGCAGCACATCGCGCATCAGCGGTTCATGCAAACCGGGGGGCGCGTCAGCGACAATAATTAACTGCGTGTCCGGTGCCAGCGTGACGGCAATTTCGCCCTGAAGCACGCGCGGGCGGCGCAGTTGGTACTGCGTAATTCCCATTTGCTGTAAAAGCCAGTCGCGCCTGGACGTCATGGTGTTACCTGTTCTGCTGCCTGAATGCGACGCTATGCTAGCAAACCCATCGAACATGCGCCAACAAACCACTATAATCCCCGCTCAGATCTTACAGGAGCCCTACATGTCTGCTTTTACCCCGGCCAGCGAAGTCATTCTGCGCCACAGTGATGAATTTACCGCCCGCCATGTTTTATTTGCTGGCGATCTGCAGGATGACCTGCCCGCTCAGCTGGAAACCGCCTCATCGCGCGTTCACACCCAGCAATATCATCACTGGCAAAACCTGAGCCGCCGTATGGGCGAACAGGCGCGTTACGGAATGGTTGCTCAGGCCGAAGATGTGCAGGGCTGCGATACCCTGGTCTACTTCTGGACCAAGAATAAGCCGGAAGTGCAGTTCCAGCTGCAGAACCTGCTGTCGCTGCTGCCGGTGGGCTGCGACGTATTCGTGGTCGGTGAAAACCGCAGCGGCGTGCGCAGCGCCGAAGGCATGATGGAGTCGTGGGTGAAACTGGAGAAGATCGACAGCGCGCGTCGCTGTGGTCTCTACCACGGTCGCCTCGACAAGCAGCCTGAATTCGATGCCAGCACCTT
Organism: Pantoea sp. JV6; assembly: GCF_025910055.1. Classification (NCBI taxonomy): domain Bacteria; kingdom Pseudomonadati; phylum Pseudomonadota; class Gammaproteobacteria; order Enterobacterales; family Erwiniaceae; genus Pantoea; species Pantoea sp. JV6. The sequence continues at coordinate 232,408 of NZ_JAPCIM010000013.1, forward strand.
TGGTCACCAGTATCAGCTCGATGGTCTGACGATTCATACCCTGCCTGGCGTCTTCAGCCGTGACGGTCTGGATAGCGGCAGCGCCCTGCTGCTGTCGACCTTTACCCCGCACACCAAAGGTAAAGTGCTGGATATGGGCTGTGGCGCGGGCGTGATTGCCGCCTCGCTGCCTGCCCGTTCGCCTAAAGTGCGTCTGTGGCTGTGTGACGTTCATGCAGCGGCGATTGAAGCGAGTAAAGCGACGCTGGCCGCCAATGGCATCGAGGGCGAAGTCTTCGCCAGCAACGTCTTCTCTGACGTAACCGGTCGTTTCGACATGATTATCTCTAATCCGCCCTTCCATGAAGGCACTCAGACCAGCCTCGACGCCGCACAGGCGCTCATTCGTGGTGCGGTGAAGCACCTGAATACCGGCGGCGAACTGCGTATCGTTGCCAACACCTTCCTGCCCTATCCGCAGGCGCTGGATGAAGCCTTCGGCAGTCACGAAGTCATCGCGCAAACCGGCCGCTTTAAAGTTTACCGTGCCGTCTATGGTCGCGGTGCCAAAACGCGCTAAGGGTTTTTCCTGCCGTTAACTGCTTTGCCGGGCTGAAAACGTTGTTTTTTACAGCGATCGTTTCAGCCCGACGAAATAGTTGTTGACGCAAAGAGTAAAATCTCTAGAATGCGCCTCCGTGGTTGTAACATTCTCAAGGTGTTACGGGTATGCGAAGGTGGCGGAATTGGTAGACGCGCTAGCTTCAGGTGTTAGTGTCCTAACGGACGTGAGGGTTCAAGTCCCTCTCTTCGCACCAAAATCACAAGTTTCATATCGCGAGCACTGCGCGAAGGTGGCGGAATTGGTAGACGCGCTAGCTTCAGGTGTTAGTGTCTTAACGGACGTGAGGGTTCAAGTCCCTCTCTTCGCACCATTGCGGTGATATGAACAGACAACTCGATGCGAAGGTGGCGGAATTGGTAGACGCGCTAGCTTCAGGTGTTAGTGTCTTAACGGACGTGAGGGTTCAAGTCCCTCTCTTCGCACCAACGTTGTCATCTTCAGGCTTTTCCCGCTCATCTCTTCTGTTCCCCCGTAGTTTCGTTTTACCCCCTGCTCGTTTTACCTTTTCCAGTTGTTCTGTTTTCCGGTCGCTTTACCCAGTTCGCCGGTTTTAACCACTCCGCTTATGTTAATTCAGATGAAAATTCACAGAGACAGCCGCCAGTCCGCCCGCTAACGCCAGACAGGATGGCAACAGCAGATAGTGACGCAGCCGCTGGTTAAACAGCATCACGACTGTCAGCAGCAGCGCAACCGTCATCACCATCCGCCACTGGCTGAAGCTCGGTTCCCATAAGGCGAACAGCGGCAGCGCAATGCACGGCAGCAACACGCCCCACGCACTATCCAGCTTTTTACCCAGCGCCCAACTGACTCCCCACAGGCCGCAGGCCGCGATAATCGCTATCCCCATGACACCAACCTCAAATGATAAGCATTCCCATTATCATATGACAGTTTTGCCTGCTCTGCAGCCTGTTTTTGTCACGCCCGGCAACGAAGATGACAGACCAGTTGGAAAATGCTAGATTGCGGCCGATAACACCTTTAATAACAGCAACAGCAATAATTTGCTCATTGTCTGGCAGAACCTGGTTTTGCCGGCGTGCGCTTTGGTATTTCAGGGTCGTCACGAGTACTTATAATGAAATTACAATCTTATGAAGAACTGAAACAGAGTAAATACCGGCTTTCAGTGATGCTTTTCCTGTTTCTGAATATCGCCGTTTCGCTATTTCATCTGCTGCCAATAATGAGCAGTGAGCAAAGTGAGACGACCCTGCCGGTAATGAGTGTCGCGGCCTTTAGCGGCATTATGTTAATTTCCCTTTTAATATGGCCTAAAGTAAAACTTCCCCTGTTAAATCCTGTGGCGCTGCTGCTGGGAATGCTCTGGGCCTGGCATATTAATTATCGCTTTCATCAGGTGTTCTATTTTGATGGTGGCTTTCTTATTATCAGTTTGATCAGTGTGTTATTTATCAGTGCCATCGCCCTGAGCGATTATCTGGGGGCTTTTTGTCTGCATGTCACGCCACCGGTGCTCACCGTTTTGCTGCTCGACAATGCGCAGCACCTGCCGCTGATCCTGCTGACCATTACGCTGCCGCTGATTGGTTTCTCACTACAGCATCTGATGCGCCGCCGTGCCGACAACTTTACTCTGCGCCTGATGCATCAGCTCTACGAAGAGAAAGAGACATTCAGCGACCTCAGCATGCTCGACCCGCTGACCGGGCTTTATAACCGTCGTGGTCTTAAGAACCGGCTGGATAATATTCTGGAAAACCATGCTGGCAGCCACTATGTGCTGCTGCTGGATATCGATCACTTTAAGTCCTATAACGACAATTACGGGCATGCGATGGGCGATCAGGCTCTGGCGCGGGTCTCTGTCGCAATTCGTGATGCGGTGCGTTCACGCGATGTTGTCACCCGCTATGGCGGCGAAGAGTTTCTGGTATTGATGACCAATGTGAACAGTTCCATCGCCATGAAACTGGCAGAGCGAATCCGTCAGTACGTGCTGGATTTAGAAATTCCTCATCTTTTCAATGAAACCGTTTCAACCCACGTCACCATCAGTGCCGGCATCGCGCCTATTTATGATAATGAATTTGACCTGGCGGTCGCCAATGCTGACAGCGCATTATATGTGGCTAAAAATCAGGGCCGGAATACCATTCTCGCCTGGGAAGATTTACCCCGAAAACAGCATCACGCCGCCAGTGAACATGCCTAATTAAACGTAACGCCATCGGTAATCACTGAAGCTTCGGCGCGATATGCCCGGCTCTCTGCTGCTCTGCCCGATCGGATAACTGACCTCAACCCCGCCGTTTTCCCACCCGCAACGACGATTTTTTACACGACTTGTAGAGTTAATCAATAACGATTATCATTTGCTTTCTTATCTACACTTTTCGCGAGTCGTCATGGCAACCGTTTCAGCTCAGGAACAGCGTTTTAACGCTCAGTCGATGATCTTCCGGCAGAATGACCGTCCACTGGCGGAAAGTCTGCATGAGCGGCTGAAACAACAGCGCAGCTATCTGCTTGAATCGACGAAGCTCAGCCAGCCTGCTCCGCGCGACACGCTGACCCTCGCCGCCTGGTCACAATCAGAAGCCTTTACCCCAATTATTCAGCGCTACAGCGATTACCTCTATCGCGATCATCCTGATGCGGTTCGTGAAGCGAAACCGGTGCTGTCACTCTGGGCGCAATGGTATTTTGGCCTGCTGCTGCCAACACTGATCATGGCGCTGTTGCAGGAGTCGCGTGCGCTGGACTGCTCGCCAGAGCATATCCGCGTCGGTTTTCATGAAAATGGTCATCCGGCCACTTTCTGGATCGATGTGCAGGAGGATGAAGAAGCGCGCTACCTTAACCCTCAGCAGCGTATCGATCGGCTGATTCAGCAGCATCTGATCCCGGTGGTCAATGGTATTACGCAGCATGGTGATATCAACGCCCGACTCATCTGGAACAATATGGGCTACTCATTCCAGTGGTTCCTGGGTGAACTGAAAAGCCAGATCGATGAGTCGCTGGTGCTGCAACTGGAGCAGGCGCTGTTCTTCAACCAGCGGCTGCTGGATGGCAGCGAAAACCCGCTCTACCGCACCATGATCCCGCGCAACGGCGAACTGGTCCGTCGCAGCTGCTGCCAGCGTTATCGCATTCCCGATGTCGAACAATGCGGCAACTGCACCCTGAGCGGCAGCTAAACAGACTTAATTACGCTGAATTCTCCGTTTATCTCGTTTACAGGCACTGAGGCTTGTGGCAATTTTTACGCCTTCGATCAGCCTGGAGATAAAGATGAGCCTGGAGTCCGTGCGCCAGTTCTTCGCCGAACACGCCCCTGAAATTGAAATTATTGAACTGGCCGAAAGCACTGCGACGGTCGGGATGGCTGCCCGCGCCCATGGCGTGACGCCAGGAGAGATTGCCAAAACCCTGTCACTGAAAGTGAAAAACGACGTGGTGCTGATTGTGACACGAGGCGATGCCCGGCTGGATAATCGCAAGCTGAAAGCGGCGCTGGGGGCGAAAGCGCGAATGCTGAGCGTGGACGAGGTGATTAACTGGACCGGCCATCCGGTGGGCGGCGTCTGTCCTTTCGGTCTTGAGAATCCGCTGACCGTTTACTGTGATGTTTCACTACGCAGTTTCGAGGAAGTCCTGCCCGCCGCCGGCGCTATCCACAGCGCCGTCCGAATTACCCCACAGCTGATGGCTGAACTGACTAACGCCCGCTGGATCGACGTGTGCGAAGCAATGTAATGCCGGGTATCAGCTCACACAAGCCCTGCACCTTCTGCCCGCGTCCTGATGCCGCTGACAAACTGACAGATACCGTCAGCGTTTGATGGCCACAGCGCCCTTCTGGAAACCGATCCGCCGCCGCCAGCACGCGGGCGAGTTAATCGCCCACGATATCAGGATTTCAGGCGCTTAAATGCCTGTTCAATAATCGACAACAGCAGCGTGTTATCGACACGATGCAGCACATGTACCGATGCGCCGCACTGCTCAGGCACGCCGACAGTGAGCCGAAGGGGCTGACGATAACGCCAGCTTTTGCCGCGCGTCGCACCGGGACGCAGTTCGATATCCACCCGGTAATCGATGCCTGAAGCGACCCGCTGATTCAGCAACCAGGCGACCACCAGCGCATCGTGGATCCAGCATCCCGCCAGCTGCCGGGTCGCCATCGAATAGTCGATCCACGGACGCAGCGTATCGCGCACAAATTCGGTCAGTGGATGATCGACGGCGGTCAGGCGGGTCAAATCCTGCTGGGTCAGCAGTGTCTGCGTGGTGACATCCATCGGAACCAGCGTTACTGCTGCACCACTGTGCAACACCTGATGGGCCGCTTCCGGATCCAGTCCAAAATTGGTGTCTTTGATATAATCATCCAGCGTAAACACACCGCCCATGATGACAATTTCCGCCACAGCGTCGGCCATGGCGGGATAGCGCTGCATTGCCAGCGCCACATTCGTCAGCGGGCCAATCGCCACCAGGGTAATCTCGCCCGGATTGTCGCAAATCAGTTTGCCGATAGCGTCAGCAGCATCAAACGCATCCGCCGCGATATCCGCTGGCTGGCGCACGCCCTGCCACATCTTACCCAGCGCAAGCTGATTGACCCGGTTATCCAGCGTCTCGCGCCACGGCGCAGGATCTTCCTGTAGCGCCTGCGTCGCCCCCTGGATTACCGGGATAGATAATCCCAGCCGGACGATCAGATCTTTGGCGACGCGCGCGCCAACTTCACATGGCGTGTTACCGGCCACGGTGGTGATCAATTCCAGCGACAGTGCAGGTGAAGCTAAGGCCAGCGCAATCGCCAGCCCATCATCGGTGTTGGCACCCGCGATACCGTTGCCGGGATCGCAGTCAATAATAATTCTTTTCATATTTTTATAGGCTAACTCTGGCTTTGCGGCTCACAGCCGCAGGATTCACCGATTTCAAGGTAGTGTGGAAACTCCTTTAATTGCGCTTCGCTCTGTCCCTCTTTCAGCATATGAATCGCAGAGCGAGCCATCTCACGCAGTGGCTGGCGCACGGTCGTTAATGTCGGGACGTGAAACGAGGAGTGATTGGTACCGTTAAAACAGACCAGCGCCACATCCTGTGGCACACGGATCTGATGTTCGGAAAAGGCGCGAAGCGCGCCAATCGCCTGACCTTCGTTGCTGGTAAACAGTGCACGAGGCACACGACCCCGGGCGATCATGGTTTGTGCCGCAGCGTATCCGCCCTGTGGGGTGTAGCTGGCGGGAAACATCAGCGATTCATCAATCGGCAGCCCGCGATCCTGCATGGCATCACGCCAGCCCTGAATACGATCCTGCGCGTTAAGCATATCCACCGGGCCGCTGATTATGCCGACCTGCTGATAACCATGACTCAACAGATGTGCCGTCACCTGCCAGGCGGCCTGACGCTCATTGACCCGCAGCATGTTAACGCCCGGCTGAGGCTCAACCCGCTCCAGCATGACCAGTGGCGTACCGCTGGCTTTAATCAGGTCAATGTAAGGATGGCGATCGACGCTGTTGTAAAAGAGTCCATCGACCTGCCGATTCAGCAGTCCCTGAATTAACTCCAGTTCGCGCTTGCGGTCATCACCTGCATCACCCAGCAGCATGACGTGGCCGTGATTCATCGACTCCTGCAACAACACGTGCGCCATTGAGGCCACAAAAGGATTGCCGATGTTGGGCACCACCAGTCCGAAGGTTTTGGTGTTGCCGGATGCCAGTGCGCGTGCTGCCGCATTTGGCCGATAACCGGTGGCTTTAATCGCCTCCAGTACCCGCTGACGGGTCGCCTCGGCAACCGGGCGAGGCCCGTTATTGATGACATAACTGACAACTGCCACTGAGGTGCCTGCCGCTTTCGCAACTTCACTGCGGGTCACTTTTCCCGTTAACGACTTAGGCACATCACGTTCCTCCATAAAAAAACAGGCCGCTTTACACGGCCTGCTGCTTTTCGCGCTATCCTGGCAGATGGCATCCTCAGGCAAAGCTAGATGGCATCTTCAGGCAGATTGAGATCCCGCCCTCGCGTTTCAGGCGCGACAAAGGTGGTAAAGAACCCAATTGCGGCCATCGCCGAGAAATAAACCGCAATCGGCCACCAGTGACCGGTATAAGAAAGCATAGCAGCGGCAATAAGTGGTGCGGTTCCGCCGGACAAAATGGAACCCAGTTCTTTAGCCACTGCCATTTTGGTGTAGCGATGATGAACGCCGAACATCTCCACGCCCCATGCCGCCTGCACACCAAAAATACCCAGCGACGCCAGCGCCATACCGACCACGATAACCGGGATCACCAGCATCGGTTCACGCGTGTCGAGCAGCGTAAAGGCGGGCCAGGCGTAGAACATCAGTAACAGACAGAACACGCGATAAACCACCCGCCGACCAAAGCGGTCAGAGAGCCAGCCCGCTAAAGGAATGATCAGGAAACCCAGCAACGACGCGAGGAACACCGCAGTGGTTGGTACGGACTTGTCGACCATCAGCACCTTCGCGACGTAACCGACGATGAAGCCCTGCGCCAGATAGGAGGGGCCATTTTCGCCGATACGCAGGCCAACCATGGTCCAGAAGGCACGGGTATGCTGGAAGAAAGGCCGCTGATCCACCACCGGAGCGGCCAGCACGCCTGCGCGTTCCGCTTCCATCTCCGCTTTTCTGCGCTCAAACACCGGCGTTTCGCGCAGATGACGTCGAATCCACAAGGCAACCAGCGCAATCAGCGCACTGCTGAGGAACGGAATACGCCAGCCCCACTCCAGCAGGCTTTGCTGATCCATTTGTACCACCAGCAACCAGACCAGCGAAGCCAGCAGTGTGCCGCTGTTAGAACCCAGTGCGATCACGGAGGAGATCAGTCCGCGACGCTCTGTCGGCGCATATTCGCCCAGCATCACCGTGCCGCCCGATAACTCCGCGCCAGCGCCGAAACCCTGCGTAAAGCGCAGCAGAACCAGACAGGCAGGAGCCCAGACGCCAATAGAGGCATAGCTCGGGATTAGGCCGATCAACGTCGTGGAAGCGCCCATCAGAATGATGGTGGAGATCATCACCACCTTTCGGCCTTTGCGGTCACCGAGCCAGCCGAAAAAGAGTGCGCCGATAGGCCGGGCAACAAAGCCGACTGACCAGGTAGCAAAGCTGGAGAGCAGTGCCATTGCAGGGGTTGATTCCGGAAAGAAGACGTCGCCGAAGATAATACCGGCCGCCAGGCCATAGAGCGCGAAATCCGCGTACTCCATTGCCGTTCCGAGCCAGCATGAGAAAGTGGCGCGCCAGAAATCTTTGCGGCCTGAAGGGGTGTTAAACCGCTCATCGGCGGCTGAAGTGGATGACAGTGATGCCTGCTGATTAACGGAGTTGTGTGCCGTCATAACCCTATCCCTGAATGAGTATGCAGATCGATAAACGCCCGTCCATGGGTCGATTCCCTGATAAAAGCGGAAATTCCCCGGTGACGACGTTCAGTTGACTAACCATGATGAAAGGTTAAAGGATTCCCTGGTGTTGGAATCTTGTTCTTCGCCCCATTTCGCCGGTGTATTTTTCACCGGTCGCTTAAACTGAGCGAATGTAACTTAACAATCGATGGGCCTACTGTGCATCGGGCACCGTGAGCAATCACTGGGGACCTAGTGTATCTACGCGCGTAGATAAATCAATAGATCCTGATGAAAATTATTAGTAAAACTTCACTATCACATCCCGTCATCACGCATTTTTAGCGCAAATTCAGCCAGTTACCCGCAACACATCGCCTGAAAAAAATCACCATCGACTATAAGTTACCATTTTCTCTTATGATTAAGCGTTATAAGACTGACTAAAATCCTTTCATCGGGCTCTGTTGTCGCACACGCCTGTGACCATGAGATGACACGTGTATTTATTCTGAAAAATCGCTGTAAGCGCAGACAATACGTTACTCTGACAAAAAGTCCGGGCAGAGGTGTTATGACCATTATTCTGATGCGACATGGTAAACCCGATCATCAGGCGGCAGGTCGCCAGAGCGTGCAGGCGCTGGCAGACTGGTGCGAAGCCTACGATCAGTCACAGGTCAGTGACGGGCCGCCGCCGCGCAGTATTGAGATTGCACGTCAGGCCGCGGTGATTGTCTGTAGTCCCCTGCCCCGCGCACAATCCTCCCTGAGCCAGCTCGGTCTGCAGCCCCATGAGGTTGATGCCGTGTTCAGCGAAGTCGCCGTGCCACTGCTGCGAACCGGCGCGGTGCAGTTGCCTACCCTGTGCTGGCTGGCCCTGTTGCGACTATTGTGGTTCTGCGGGTATGCGGGTGAAGCGGAGTCGCTGCAACATGCGCGCAGCCGCGCCTCCGCGGCGGCAGAGAAGCTGATCGATCACTCACGGCATGGCACGGTGCTGCTGCTGGGCCACGGCATCATGAATAAGATGATTGCGCGCGAATTACGTAAACGCGGCTGGCAGGCGGAGAAGCACGCCAGCAGCCGCCACTGGAGTTCCGCGATCTATCATCGTCCGTTTATCTGACCGATTGGAAAATAACCCAGCACCTCACAGCCCGTTCCGACACGCGGCGTGGCAATCACTTTACGCTGCGCCAGATCGATCACGCTCAGCGTGCCATCATCCTGATTGGCAATCAGCAGCTGTTGCCTGTCTGGCGTAAAACAGCCGTCCATCGGCATGTTACCTACCCGGATGTCGCCCAGCGGATTCAGCAGATCGTCAAACAGCGTCACCAGCGGTTCCTGATCCCCTATCGCCACCAGTTGCTCGCCATCGGCGCTGAAGCGTACCACCTGACAGGGCCGTTCATGACCCGGCAGCGTCAGGCGCTGGCGAATGCGGTGGCTTTGCCGATCAATCACATAGAGCAACGGTGCATCAGCGGCGCTGGCGACCAGATAGGGGTGTTTCGGAGAGGCAGCGATGCCCGCAATCGGCCCGGGCAGCAGGATGGTGTCGATGACCCGCCCCTCTGCTTCACAGAGATCCACCACGGTGATGGTCGCATCCTCTTCGTTATCGGTGAACAGCTTGCGGCCGCTGGGTGACAGCGTCAGGCGATGCGCGTTGTGAGAAGGAACTGGAATGATTTTTTCCACTTTGTCGCTCTGCGGATCGATCACCGCCACTGCGGCACTCTGCTCACAGCAGAGATAGACTTTGCCATCGCGGCCCAGCTGCCCGCTGTGGGGTGCCCGCAGCGGCGACAGATCGATAAAGCCGCTGATCTCCCGACGCTGTAAATCGATAATCGCCACTTTGTGACCCGGATGCGGGTTATTACCATGAACGCCGTCGCCAAAAATGGGTACATAGGCTTTACCCCAGGGGGCCAGCATCAGGAGTTCATGCGGCCGCGGTGGAAAAGCGTTCAGTTCCCGCTCGACCGCGAAGGTTTCCGGATTAAGAAACAGGACGCGATTACCCTGCTTATCAACCGCCAGTAACCCGTAAGATTCACTCTGCATGCGCGCTCCTTTCTCAGTAATTTCTTCTTAAGCGTAGACAATCCTCTTCAGACTGTCTGATTCCGCGGATTGATGAGCCGGGCTTACACCACCAGTTAAGTACAATAGCCACTGTTCCTGTGGCCCAGGCCGCAGGATAACGCGCAGGTTAAGAATAATATTCAGATATTCCTTAACTGCGTTTATTCCCGCATTTAAATAAATGATTAACAGTGACGACATTATTATTTTCATAACGTGACCGGATTATTTCCGTATTATCCTAAAGTCAAAAAAAGACATAGCTAATGTGTAAATAATGTTTTATTAAAAAGGTGCAGTGCAATTAAACAGCCGTGAGGAAACTATCGCGCGCTCCAGCATTGCGTCGCCACCAGGGAAAACTATTCATTAATTCCCGCACTCATCGGGATTGCAGCCAATATGTCATTCCGGCCGTTCCCGCCGCTGGCGGAACGGGCAGAGCCTGCACTATGACGGGAAAATAAAAATAACAGGTGTACCATGACTTCACATCGCCAACGTCCAGCGCATAAAATCTGGCGTAACTGGAAAAGAATATCGTTCAGTAGCCAGATGTTATGGAATAGAAAACAGCAGAAACTCTGTCGGGCACCGGAATATGATCCGGGTCAGGAAGATAATGTCGTATTGATCGCACAGCAGAAAGATCTGCCGAAGATTCCAAAAATCGTCTGGATGGTCTGGCATAACGATCACCTGCCTGCCTCGATGGCGCTGAATATCAGTAAAATCCGGCGGGACAACCCCGACCACCAGGTTTATCTGATTACGCAGCGCACCCTGTCGCAGTGGCTGCCCGATCTTAACTTTATCTCTTCCGATCTGACGCTGGCACATAAAAGTGAAATCATCCGGCTTGAGCTGATTCACCGTTATGGCGGCATCGGCATTGATTGCAGCACATTGCTGTTTGAGAATCTCGCCTGGGTGCATCGCGTTCACGAAGCGCGGTCAATGGATCTCATTGGTTACTATGGCGAGCAATCAACGCTGAACCTGCTTGCGCCGATCACCGAGAGCTGGTTTCTTGCTGCCGCCCCGCAAAATCCGTTTATCCGCGAATGGCTGAAACAGCTGGCACCGGTTAAAAACGTCGGTATCCGCAACTATTTCCATGAGCTGAAGAAGCGTGATGATTTTCCGCTGATTGTGCAGAATATGGAGAATCCGTCTCGTCAGCTCCTGTCGCTGGCGCAGCAGGTTGCGATGCGGGAATACCGGCGGGCGAATCTCTATCTGCGTAAAAGTGAAGCCAGCGCCTGGTTCTATCAGCGCCTGCATGCCGACAGCAGCAGCGCCTTTGCGCAGTCAGTGATGTTTCAGCAGCGGCCACAGACGCCGCCACCCATTATAAAATTAACCGGCAACGAGCGGCTGCATCTCGACTTTAATCTGCGGCTTGGTTTATATAACCGCAGCAGCCTGATTGGCGAGATGATGCACACCACGCCACCTGCGCTGGCATTGCCATCAACGGTCAAAGCGCGCGCGTAGCCAGTGCGTAAACGTGGTGACCGCGCGGGGCACCTGCGCCGCCCAGGGTCGTACGATCCACAGGCGGGCGGCAAAGGCCTCAACCGGCTGCCACGCAGGCAACACCTGCTGCAATGACCCTGCTGCCAGCGCCTCCCGGGCGCTGAAATCGGGCAGCATAGCGATCCCTAACCCCTGCAGGGCCGCATCGCGTATCGACTCGCTGTTGTTAGTGGCAAAGCTGCCCTGAATCCGTATCTGGACCTGTTCGCTATCCGCGGAGGTGGTAAATCGCCAGCGCGGTGATTCGACGCCGCGTGGATAGTAAAGGCAGTTATGCTGCGCCAGATCCTGCGGCGACTGCGGTATCCCCTGTTCGTTGAGATAGGCGGGTGATGCCACCAGTAATGTCCGTGTGTCACAGAGCGGCAGTGCCACGTGGGTTTCCGGCAGGGTGTCGCTGTGTCGAATGGCCAGATCAAATCCCTCGCTGCTCAGCGACACAATGCGGTCAGTCACATCCAGCTGCAGACGCACCTGCGGATAATCACGCAGAAACTCACCGATAATCGGCACCAGTTGCTGACGGGCAAACGCCACCGGTGCGGTAATGCGCACCAGGCCACGCACCGGCCCGGCGGTGTCCCGCACGCTGAAAAAACTCTGTTCAATGCGGGCAAAAGGCTCGCGTAGCTCCTCCACCAGCTTCTCACCGGCAGAGGTCAGCCGCACGCTGCGCGTAGTGCGTTGTACCAGCAACACACCGGCCATCTCCTCCAGCTCTTTAATTTTCTGACTCATCGCCGCCTTGCTGACGTCGAGCCGCTCTGCCGCGCGGGTAAAACTGCCCTGCTCTGCCAGTACGGTCAGCCAATGCAGATGATCCCACAGCGTATCCGTTTTCATCTCTTTCATCGTGATTGTTCACTATAGTGAATAATCATTTCAGGCTACGCGCTTTTTCCCGCCGGATAAAGGGGTCACCATAGGGTTCTTAATCACCGGGAGGAATCCGCTATGCCACTGCTGCAATTTGATGTTATCCAGGGTCGTTCAGAATCAGAGCTACGTACACTGCTGGATGCGGCACACCGCGCCGTGCTCACGGCCTTTAAGGTACCGGAACGCGATCGTTACCAGATTGTTCAGGAAAACAAGCGCTATCAGATGGTGTTTCAGGATACCGGACTGGGGTTCAGCCGGAGCGATAATCTGGTGATGGTGCGGGTCTATACCAGCCCACGCAGCAGTGAACAGAAACAGCTGTTCATGGCCGAGCTGGCGCGTGAGCTGCGTGAACATTGTGGTGTGCAGGGCAACGATTTAATGATCAGCTTTATCACAAACGACAAAGGTGACTGGAGTTTTGCCGACGGCGAAGCACAATATCTCACCGGCAAACTCTGAAAATCGCCCTGACTTCTGCTCTGCTGACGGTGCGCGCCAGCCACCGTCACGCCTGATAACCTCACTTCTGAAATGACAATAAACCAATCTGCTCTTCACCGCACAAATCGGGCCGGATATGTTGCAGCCGGATTACAGCCAATATAGATTGTCGAAAAACCATCCCCCGAAGGTGGCCGGTTGCGTGAAGCCTCGCGTAGCCCTGAAGAGAGGATTTGCCGTTGTCCGAATTGGTGTCCGTCGCGTTGTTTCTGGCCGCTATTGCAATCTATTCCTGTAAAGCCGGGCGTAACAAATTCTGGTTTATTGTCGTTCTTATTCTGCTGGTGCTTTTCGTTGTGCTGAACGCCACCCTCTATGCCAGCAACTATTTTACCGGTGACGGCATCAACGATGCGGTGCTCTATACCCTGACCAATAGCCTGACCGGCGCGGGCGTCAGTAAATATGTGGTGCCGGCGATTGGGCTGATCATCGTGCTGTTTCTGCTGTTCTGCCTGCTGTCGTGGATTCTGCGGCGGCGTAAGCGTCCGCATCACATGGGCTGGTCGCTGCTGGCCGCCGCCTGTGCACTCGGCTCGGTGCAGACTACCCCGGCCTTTCGCCAGGTCGCGACCCTGATTGTGTCGCATACCCAACTGGCAGATTCTGACTTCGACAACTTCTATAAAGTGCCGCGTAATCGCATTGAACAGCCGCACCTCAACGTGGTTTACATCTATGGTGAAAGCTTAGAGCGCACCTATTTTGACCCTATCGCCTTTCCCGGCTTAGCGCCGGAGCTGAGCCGGCAGAAAGAGCAGAGCATCGACTTCAGCGAAACCGAACAGCTGCCAGGTACCGATTACACCATTGCAGGTATGGTCGCCTCACAGTGTGGCATTCCGCTGTTTGCCCCGTTTGATGGCAATGCGTCAGCATCGCTCTCCAGCTTCTATCCTCAGAACGTCTGTCTGGGCGACATCCTGAAAAACTCTGGCTACGAGAACTGGTTTATTCAGGGTGCCGATCTGCGTTTCGCCGGGAAAGATGTCTTCCTGAAATCACACGGTTTTGATCCCGCTAACCTTTATGGTTCGCAGGAGCTGAAAAGCCGCATCGCCGATCCCACCTACCGTAATAACTGGGGTTATTACGACGATACGGTAATGGATGAGGTGTTTGAGAAGTATCAGGAACTCTCTCAGGCCGGTAAACCTTTTGCGCTGTTTACGCTGACCGTCGACACCCATCATCCTGACGGATTTATCTCACGCAGTTGCGATCGCAGGAGCTACAGCATTGAGGGCAAACCGAATCAGTCATTCAGTGCGGTCGCCTGCTCGCAGGAGCATGTGGCGCGCCTGATTGCGCGCATTAAAGCGTCGCCGTGGTTCAAAAACACCGTGATTGTGGTGAGCTCGGATCATCTGGCGATGAACAACACTGCGCATCCGTGGCTGGTCAAACAGCCCCGTCGCAATCTTTTCATGGTGATCCGTGGTGACAAGCCGCAGGCGGAATTGATGGAGGCGAAGCGCAGCACGCTGGATAACGGCGCCACGCTGCTCGATATTCTCGGCGGCGATAACGCGATTGGCCTGGGCCGCAGCAGCCTCTCATCGCTTTCACTCTCCACCCAGTTCGACGATATGAAGAGTAAGGTGGCGAGCTGGAAGCCCGACATTATCCAGCTGTGGAACTTCCCGAAGAAGATAGACAACTTCACGGTGGATCAGGCGAAGAATATCTTCAGCTTCTCAGGGACCACCTTCAAATTGCCGATTCTGTTCCGCATCAGTGATAAGCATGTCGAGCCGATGCCGGAGGGGGAATATTCGGCACCGCTGCGCTATCAGCTGGCGGATTTCGACTCAGCCGATAAATTCCTCTGGGTGGATCGCTGTTTTAAAATGGCGCGACTCTGGCAGCCTTCGCTGGCACTCTCCGGCGATCTCTGTGTGGCGATGGGACAGCTCGGCGGCACGCCGTCGGTGACGCATGTCGACAAACCGCAGTGGAAAGGCAAAGTCCGTTTCCCCGAGGGCGCTATCAGCGATGCGCGTTACCAGCAGAACCTCGCGCAGATCCGTATTGAAGATAACAACATTCGCTACAGCGCCGATAGCTTCCGGCTCGACGTGCCTGGCGCGCCGGAGAGTGTTAAAAGCTTCAGCGGCATCTCACGGCCAGAGAGCTGGGGACGCTGGTCTAACGCTAATCTCGCGCCCGAGGTTCATATCGACTATATCGATGCGCTGCCCGCGAAGTTCGATCTGGTGATCACCGCGCGTGCGTATGGCCCCAATGCGCACCGGGCGATTCCGGTTCGGGTGGGCGATCAGCAGCAACTGCTGTCACTGAGTGAAGAGATATCGACCCATACCCTGCATTTTGATAACCCAGGCGCCAGCCATCGTCTGGTAATTGCACCACCTGAACCACAGCTGAGTAACACCGGCAATATCACCGGTCAGGATCCGCGCAAACTGGGCATCGGCATGGTTGAAATTAAAATCGTGCCACAGCCCTGACGCCCGCTTTTCTCTTTCCGACTCTGCGGATTTCCGCAGAGTCGCCTCGTCCTGCCATCAGCTAAATGTTGCGAGACAGCCCGCACTCTGTTGCACGTTACTTGTTGTACTAATTGATATTTTTCGGCGAGGCGCGCAAAATATAACCGGCTTAGTGGCGATACGTCTTTTGCCTGTCATGATGCCGTTATCGCTGAAGTGCACAGGGAGGTGTCGTGATGACAAGCACAATGATGAGTACCCACAAAGCCTTTAAAGCGCTGCAACAGGCAGGGATCGACGATCAGCAAGCGGAGGCGATGGTGGAGGTGTTTACTGATATGCAGCAGAGGCAGCCAGGCGGACAGGTTGGAAAGCAACTCGGTCAGATTCAGACCAAAGCCAACCATATAGACATTCGGCTCGGCCAGCTTCAGGCAAAAGCCGACCAGACAGACGATCGGGTCAGTCACCTTACGACCAAAGTCGACCTGATGGATGATCGACTCGGCCAGCTTTCAATAAAAGTTGATCAAATAGACAACCGGCTCGGCCAGCTTACAACCAAAGTCGATCAGATAGATGGGCAGCTTGGTCAGTTCACAACAAAAGTACATCAGATAGACGAGCGGCTTGGCCATGTTGAAAGAAAAACGGACAAACTGGCCATCCGTTTTAATCAGTTAGAAGCCAAGGTGGATAAGCTGGATGTCGCTCTCAGTGAAATGAATTTCCGATTAACTTCGGCTGTGGACAGCCTCAGAAATGACGTTGTTACTCTGACCACCGATATGCGCTGGATCAAACGGTTATCTATTCTCATGACCACCACCCTGCTGGCGGCGGTCCTGAAAGATATTGTAATATGATCCCGTTATCACCCGGTCAGAGTCTGTCGCGCAGCGCCTCCAGCTTTTCGCGCTGCTGACCGTCGGCGGTAAAGTTCTCCTCCGCCAGCCAGCGCTTCAGGCCCTTTTTCACCTGCGGCCATTCGCTATCGATAAGCGAGAACCAGCTGGTGTCACGTGAACGCCCTTTGTAGATGATTGCCTGACGGAAATCGCCTTCATAACGAAAACCGAGACGTGCCGCTGCCTTACGGGAAGGGGCATTACAGCTATCGCATTTCCATTCATAGCGGCGATAACCCAGCGTCTCAAAGGCGTAACGCATCAGCAGGAAATGCGCCTCCGTTGCCATGCGGGTCTGTTTCAGCCGGGCCGAAAACATGACATGCCCGACTTCCATCACGCCATGTTCCGGCTGGATGCGCATTAACGACAGGCTGCCTACTGCCTGGTCGGTGGCGAGCTCGATCACGGCAAAATGCAGCGGATCACGACTCATTTCAAGCTGTGCGGCATACGCCTGCCATGCCGGACGTTCGGTAAAGGGACCGGCAGGCAGGTAAGTCCAGTCACGCCCATCTTCAGCCAGCGCCCATGCCTCAAACAATGCCTCAGCATGACGCGCCACACTGAACGGCTCCAGCCGACAAACTTCGCCAGTAAAAACCTGATGCTGGGGCAGAGGTCGGGGCTGCCAGTCTGGCATTGGCTCACCGACCGGCTGTCCGAACTGATTGGTATGTTGTGGCATGTTGTCTCCTGGCTGCAGATTATCTCTGCAGATTGCCACGATCATAATTGATTAAAAAGGACCAAAACTGGCGAAAATGATAGAACCATTGCCTGCGAACGCATCAGCCAGGCGATATACCGGTTACCGGGCTGGCCGGGTTAACCGCATCATTCCGCACTAATGAGGCTGGCCGGTGCGGCAATGGACTGGCGAATCATCAGACGGGCATCAAAGCGCGGCATCGGTCCGACGGCTTCGCCGCGTATCTCCGCGATCAGGCGTCGTGCCGCTTCACGGCCCATCTCATACACCGGTTGCGCTACCACCGTCAGCGGTGGCGTGACAATCTCACTCCACGGAAAATTGTCATACATCACGAATGAGAGATCAGCAGGGATTCGCAGTCCGCGCTGCGTCACTTCGCGCAGCAGCCACATCGCCACCACGCTGTCAGAAGCCACCAGCGCAGTGGGCGGCTGCGGACGCTGCCACAGCTCGGCCACGATACGGGCAATCTCCGCTTCGTCCAGCGCATTCACTTTCACCATCGTCGGATCAAATTCCACGCCCGCGGCAGCAAATGCCTGCATCATGCCGCCCACGCGCTGGGCGACCGGCGTCAGGCCAAAATCCCCTGGCGTGCTGTAGTCGGTTGCCAGTGCCATGCTGGTGATATAGGCGATGTGGCGATGGCCCGCTTCCAGTAACTGCGAGGTTGCTTCTGCAGCCACTTCGGTAAATTCGCAGCAGATCGCCTCCACATCAAGGTCAGTGACTGCGCGATCAAATAATTTCAGCGCTCTGCCCTCTTCCAGTACCTGAGTCAGGTGACTGTTGTGATGGTGTTCTGAACAGCAGGGCGCAACGATGATGCCGTCGACCCGCTTTTCCAGCATCACCCGCACCGCATCCTGCTCAGCCTGCAACTTCTCATCGCTGTTACTGAGCAGCAGATGGTAACCGGCAGTGCGCGCCACATCCGCCATGCCGCGCAGCGCAAGACCGAAATGGGGATTCTCAATGTCGCCGACAATCACACCGATGGTATTAGAACGACCGGTGTTCATACTGCGGGCCAGGGCATTCAGACGATAGCCCAGCGCGGAGGCCGCGCTGTTGACCCGCTCCTGCACCTCATCACTGACCGCCCCATAGCCACCTAGCGCACGCGCCGCCTGGGCTTTGGATACTTTTGCTGCGCGCGCCACATCCGCTACGGTGGGCGCTTTAGATTGTCGTTTCTGGCTGGTCATAATTATTTTGAATCACAGGTTGATGACAGGAATATTGACGCCGAAAAAAGGCTGTGCTTAAACTCATTGTAACCCCTTGAGACCGGTCTCACAACATCAGTGTCTTAAGGTGCCACCTGTGTTGAGACCGGTCTCAATTATAACCGCTGGCTCAACAGTCTCTGATGTTTAAACCTGCAAAAACGGATGAGCTATGAAATCGCAAACCACCCTGGGCAAACTGCTCGGCACCACGCTCGCACTCTGTTCACTGTCGTTCTGTACGCTGGCTGCCAGCGATAACAATCCCTATGGGCTGATCGAACCGGGTCAGCTACGCATCGCCAGCGTCGGCGACTCAAAACCTTACACTTTCACGGATGCCAGCGGTCAGTTCACCGGCTTTGATGTCGAATTCTTCAAAGATGTCGCCCATCGTATCGGGATCGATAAGGTCGATTTTATTGGACAGGACTTCTCGGCCATCATGCCGGCGGTGGCCAACGGTCAGTATGACGCGGCGGTGGCGGCTATCGGCATCACCCCTGCGCGTGAAAAGACGGTGGATTTTTCAACCGGCTATCTGGCGGGATTTCTCACCGTGCTGACCCGCCACGACAGCGGCGTGAAGAATGTCGCCAGCCTGGCAAAACACCGGCTCGGGGTGGTTCAGGGTACGCTGCAGGAGAGCTATGCCGTCGAACACTTCACCCAGACCGATCTCGTACGCTTCCCGGATAACAACAGCGCAGTCTCTGCGCTCAACAACGGTACGCTCGACGCAATCTTCCTCGACTACGAGGCGGCAAAAAGCTACGCCGACCGCTTTAAGCTGGTCTCTGCCGCCGACATCCCCTCTTTTGATGCACCGGCCGGCATTGCCATTGCCAAAGGCAAACCCGCCTTCAAGGCCGCGCTGGACAGCGCCATTAAAGCAGCCATGCAGGATGGCACCTGGCAACGGCTCTATCAGAAGTGGTTCCCCGGATCGCCGATGCCAAAACAGTATCTGCCTGGCGGGCAGTAAAGATGCGGACGTTCGCGTCCTGAGTTAACCGGGGGATCCCCCACCCTGCATGGAGACGGCGATGGACTTGCTCACGATTCTTTCCCGCACCTTCTTTGATTTTCCATCAATGATGGAAGTACTGCCGCAGATGCTGACCACCGGGCTGGTCAACACGGTGATTATCTCGCTGGCGGCAACGCTGCTCGGCACGCTATTCGGCCTTCTGCTGGCGCTGATGGGCATCTCGCCCTCACGCTGGCTGCGTCTGCCTGCCCGGCTCTATACCGATCTGTTCCGCGGTCTGCCATCAATTCTGACCATTCTGCTGATTGGTCAGGGCCTGGCGCGCTTCAGCTATCAGCTGTTCGGTCCTACGCCCTATCCGCTGGGAATCTTCGCCCTCAGCCTGATCGCCAGCGCCTACATGGGCGAGATTTTCCGCGCCGGTATTCAGAGTGTTGAACGCGGCCAGATGGAAGCCTGCCGTGCACTGGGGATGAGTTATGGCCGGGCAATGCGACTGGTGGTGATCCCGCAGGGGATTCGCCGCGTACTGCCCGCCATCGTTAACCAGTTCATCGCCATCATTAAAGATTCCTCGCTGGTTTACCTGCTGGGCCTGATGACACAACAACGGGAACTGTTTCGCGTGGGCCAGGACGCTGCGGTGCTCACCGGCAACCTCTCGCCCCTGATGCTGGCAGGGCTGTTCTATCTGATTATCACTGTGCCGCTGACGCACATGGTCAACTATGTCGATGTGCGTTATCGCACCGGCCGACGTCGCCTGACTGCCCCGCAAAGTGGCTTAAAAGAGGTGGAGGAAGTCAGAGCGCCCGGCGGCGCACTGGTCACTCATCCCCGGATCGGAGGCAACCATGAATAACCTGAACAGCATCACTGCCGCGAGCTGGCACGGTGCCAGCCTGGAGCTGCGCGATCTGACTCTGGCTTATGGCCCGATTGAGGTGTTGCGTAACGTCTCGCTGCGGGTCGCGCCCGGCAGCACCACCTGCATTATCGGGCCATCCGGTTCGGGTAAGTCGACGCTGCTGCGCGGCATCAACCGGCTGCATGAACCGCAATCGGGGGATGTACTTCTGGCTGATCGGTCAGTGTTGCGCGACAAGCCAGATGCGCTGCGGTTACGGATCGGCATGGTGTTTCAGCATTTCAATCTCTTCCCCGATCACAGCGCGCTGGAGAACGTGGCGCTGGCACCGTGGCGGGTTAAAGGCCTGCCCAAAGCGCAGGCGATGGCGATTGCGCGTCAGCGGCTGGAAGAAGTGGGTCTGGGTCAGCGCGCCGATCACCGGCCACGCGATCTCTCCGGCGGCCAGCAGCAGCGTGTCGCGATTGCCCGCGCGCTGGCGATGGATCCCGAGGTCATGTTGTTTGATGAGGCGACCTCCGCGCTCGATCCCGAACTGGTGAAAGGTGTCCTGACGCTGATGGCGGATCTCTGTCGTCGCGGCATGACGATGGTTGTGGTGACACATGAAATGGGCTTTGCGCGCAAAGTGGCGGATCAGGTGGTGTTTATGGACGAAGGCGAGATTGTTGAAGCCGGGCCGCCGGGCGCCATTTTTGATACGCCACAGTCGCCGCGACTGCAACGTTTTCTCTCTGAAGTGCTGTAACTGAGCAAGGAACCTGATAATGGCGGTAAAAACTGAAATGAAAGTGGTTATTCTGGGCGGTGGCGTAATAGGTGTCTCGACGGCGCTGGAGCTGACAAAACGGGGATCGGCGGTGACCCTGGTGACCGAAGCCGCGCTCTGTTCTGGCGCATCGGGACGTTCACTCTCCTGGCTCAACTCGGCGGGTGAACGCTCCCGCCCCTATCACGCGCTGCGCATGGCGGGCATTGATCGCTATCGCACCCTGTTTGCTCAACAACCTACCCTCGACTGGCTGCGTTTTGATGGCGGGGTCTGCTGGTTCAGCAATGATGCAGCAGGAACGCAGGCGCGGCACGCCTATGAGAAAGCACACGGCTACGACTCACAACTCATGACACCTGATAACGTGGCGCAGGCGGATGCGACGATCGATCCTGACGCGCTGCCGTCGCAGGCGATATTTAACCCCGGTGAAGGCTGGGTCAGCCTGCCGCACCTGTCAGAGTATCTGGTGAATCAGTTCCGGGCGCGGGGTGGTGAAGTGATTGAACACGCCGGTAAAGCCAGTGTGATCACCGATCAGGGCCGGGCCTGCGGCATTCGCAGTGAGCTGGGCGAACTGCGGGCAGATGCGGTGGTGGTCGCCTGCGGGCCCTGGACACCGGATGTGATTGCGCCACTGGGCGTGACGATTCCCAACGGATCGCCCGTCTCCATGCTGGTGATCACTGAGCCGGGCAAACATGAACTCAAGGCGGTGCTGAACACGCCTCGCGCCGCCATCCGGCCAAACCCCGGCAACCGTTACGCCCTGGATCATGACTGGTACGAGGCTGATATCCAGAAGCTGGCCGGAGGCGATTACCATATTGATAAGCAGGTTGTAGCAAAGCTGGCCGAGGAAGCGAGTCAGCTGTTACGGGGTGACGAGCCGCTCAGCGTCCAGAGCTGGAAAATTGGCCTGAAGCCGATTCCAGGCGATGGCGATCCGGTGCTGGGGCAACTGCAGAAGGTGCCGGGCTGTTATGTGGCGTTCACGCATTCGGGCGCAACCCTGGCGCTGATTGTCGGTGAATTACTGGCGGAGGAGATTGTAAGCGGTGAAAAGCATCCGATGCTGGCAAGCTTTGGTGCTGAGCGTTTCAGCTAAAAAAAGCCGGTCATCACGACCGGCTGATTTTTACCGCTTATTTTAACCGCGCTTATTTTAACCGCGGAAGAAGATATCGCCCGATTTACCCATGACGATTTTGCCGGTGTCATTGGTAATAAGAATGTAGTTGGCGTTGATATAGGCCCAGTGGGTATTTTCCTGCGGAGCAGGCAGATTACGCTTTTGCCACTCATTGATGGTGTACGTTTTATCGGTGTACTTCTCTGGCACTGTGTCACCGATTTGGTACTGTTTGTAGTCGATGATGATGGTGCTGAGGTCGTAATTAGGGTGCGCGCCATTGGAAGGTGCCGGCGTGGTCGGCGTAATACCATCATTAGATTGTGAGCTGGTCGGTGCCTGGCTTTGCGCGCCACCGGCATCCGGCTGAACGCTGCCCGTATCAGGCGTAGCGGGCTGCGCATCCGGATTAGCAGGCTGAATCTGCGGCGGTGGCGGAACGGTATCCGTTGCTTCGCCAGCGGCTTGTACAGCGGGGATCAGGCTCAGCGAGCCAACCAGTAATCCCATTGATAAAAGTACACGTTGAGTCCTGCGCATAATGATTTCCACGTTGAATTTTGACAGTCAGGCTAAAGACAATGTTTATCGCACTTCAGTTCCGGCGCACTGACGCTATGTGTAAGGAAAAACAGCGCTATTCACTTTACTGCACACAGGCCAGGTAGCGGATCACTGTCCGACCACTTTATCCTGAGTTGCCAGATCGACCAACAACGCAATGCCTAAATAGTTACTCCAGTTAAAGCCGTTCTGCAGCACCACAATCGCATTGCCGTTACGTTTATCGTAGCCGATAAAACTGGCATAGCCGCCGATATAGCCCACCTGATAGGTGATCTGCTGCCCTTCGAAAGTGTCGGTCACCCAGGCGATATTCTGCGCCTGCGCGCCCTGCTGATACCACGCCTGATCTACCGCCGCGAAAGCCCGGTCCCGCGCAGCATCACCGGTAGCGCTGAGATGTGCGCGCAAATAAGCACTCAGATCGCGCGCATTACTGTAGAGACTGGCCGCGGCCACCATGTTGCCGTGAAAATGCCAGTCAGGCGTCAGCGTGCCGCGGCGAATAAATTTCGGCTGATCGCCTGCATGGCCCAGCGCACGCAGCGGATAGCCCGTCAGCGTTTCCGGTACAAAACTGCTTTGGTTCATCTTTAACGGTGTGAAGATAAGCTGCGACGCCAGCGTCTGAATGTCCTGATGAAAACGCGTGCGCAGGATATAACCGAGCAGCGCATAGCCGAGGTTGGAGTAGTGTGGCATGCGTACCGCAGGTGCAGAGAAGTCCGCCAGATAACTCAGCAGCTTGTCGCTATCAAGGTTGCCATAGAAGTTCTCGCCGGTATCCAGATAACGAACGAACTGCTGCAGCATCGTCAAATCCATATCCTGTCGCGGCAGACCCGAGGTGTGCGTCACCAGCTGCAGCAGCGTGATGCGCTGCGCGTCAGCGCTGAGGCGAACGCCTTCCGGCAGAAGATCCGCCAGTGTATCGCTCCAGCGCAGCTTACCCTGATCAACCAGCAGGATAATCACTTCTGCCGTCACGCCTTTACTCAGCGATCCCAGTGCAAACAGGGTATCGGGCGTGATCGGATAGCGATGCACACGATCGGTGACGCCAAAAGCGTAATAGCGGGTCGGGCCACCGCGATGAATGACCGCAATGCTGATGCCGGGAACCTGCTTCTGTTGCATGTAATGCTGCACGATGTCGTCGACATTTTCATGAAAGGTGGCGTGTGTCAGATAAACGCGGTCGCCCACCGGGGCGGAGGTTTGCGACAGGGTTCCACATCCCGCCAGCAGGAAGATAAAGGCTGGCATGAATCGCGTCATTAATCTGCTGATCCACTGGCCGCCAGGGGTCAGCCGTGCAAGGGAGACTGCAACAGCCGGCCTGCCAGTAAATCCATTTTTCATATATTAATCATTTACTTATTATTATTTAACACGCAACTGTCTGGCTGGAGCGCAAAAATGTACCATAAAGTGCTGTGGGCTATCGCCTGCACAACGGGGTGAAAGTGGTGCTAAACGCGGTTTAATCACCGCAGCACGCCCGAACAGGGTTAGCTGTGTTGCAGCCCACAAGGGTGTACACTGCTGCGGTTTTAAGGCTCAACGCCGCTGAAATTTTTGAAATGCCCGGGAGGCAACCGCATGAAAGAAGGCCCACTGTCCGAAAAAGAGCTGCAATGGCTGGAAGATATGCTGGAAAAATATGGCAGCGAAGCATCGATTATTGATGTCTCCGAGCTCGACGGCCTGCTGACTGCCGTACTCTCCGGTCCCGTCACCGTCGAGCCAAGCCAGTGGCTGGTGGCACTGTGGGGTGGCGAGAAGCAGATCCCAAAATGGAGCAACGAGCGTGAAATGACGCGCTTTATGTCGCTTTGCTTCCAGCATATGAATGATGTGGCTGACCGCTTATCTGAATTCCCTGAGCAGTTCGAACCGCTGTTTGGCATCCGTGAAATGGAAGGTCTGGAATTTACCGTGGTGGAAGAGTGGTGCTTCGGTTACATGCGCGGTGTCGCGCTGACCGACTGGTCTGCCCTGCCGCAGGATCTGCAACCCGCGCTGGACGCCATCGCTCTGCACGGCGTGGAAGAGAACCTTGAAAAGATCGATGCCATGACGCCGGACGAGATGGAAGCCAGCATTGAAGCTATCCGTCCTGCTGCGCTGGCGCTGCACGATCACTGGATCTCCCAGCCAGAAGCGATTCCCGTTCCCCAGAAGCCTGTCGCGGCAGAGAAGCTGCCCGGCCGCAACGATCCCTGCCCGTGCGGCAGCGGCAAAAAATATAAGCAGTGCTGTCTGCACTAATCGACTGCGTAGCCTCACGATCTGCCGGGCGGCAATTCAGCCCGGCATGCTTTTCTCACGATCCACGACGGTTTGACCTGCATCACTCTGTCCACTCCCTTACCTGAATAGACTGCTCACGACTTGAACAGCTTCGTGCTTATCGCTAAGGTAAGCGCGATTTTACCCGCCAGGAATAAACATGATCACCATCGCGCTTATTGACGATCACCTTATCGTCCGCTCCGGCTTTGCCCAGTTGCTGGGCCTGGAATCGGATTTCCAGGTCGTAGCGGAATTTGGTTCTGGCCGTGAGGCGCTGGCAGGTTTACCGGGCCGGGGCGTTCAGGTCTGTATCTGCGATATTTCGATGCCGGATCTCTCCGGGCTGGAGCTGCTGAGCAAGCTGCCGGCGGGCCTGGCCACCATCATGCTGTCAGTCCATGACAGTCCGGCCCTGGTGGAGCAGGCGCTTAATGCCGGTGCGCGCGGATTCCTCTCTAAACGCTGTCGTCCCGATGAACTGATCGCGGCGGTGCGCACGGTCTCCACAGGCGGCTGTTATCTGACGCCAGAGATTGCGATCAAGCTGGCCGCTGGTCGGCAGGACCCGCTGACCCGACGCGAACGTCAGGTGGCGGAAAAACTGTCACAGGGCATGGCGGTAAAGGAAATTGCCGTTGAGCTGGCGCTGTCACCGAAAACCGTACATGTCCACCGCGCGAATCTGATGGAGAAGCTCGGCGTCAGCAATGATGTGGAGCTGGCGCGCCGCATGTTTGATGGCTGGCAATGAGCCCCTGTGTTTCGCGGCTGATCTCCATTGTCGCCAGCTTTTTCATCTTCTCGGCGGCCTGGTTCTGCCTGTGGAGTATCAGCCTGCACCTGGTGGAACGCCCGGAGCTGGCGGTGCTGCTATTCCCGTTTGGCCTGCGTCTGGGGCTGATGCTGCAATGTCCACGCGCTTACTGGCCGGTGTTGCTGGCAGCTGAGTGGATCATGCTGATCTGGCTGGCGAAGGTGGTCGCGCTGGCGCATCTGCCGCTGTTAATGGCGGGCAGTGTACTGACGCTGCTGCCGGTGGCGCTGATCTCCCATTACCGCCATCAGCGTGACTGGCGCACGCTGCTGAGCCAGGGCGCGGCTCTGATCGCCGCGGCGCTGCTGCAATCCCTGGCGTGGGCGGGACAGCAGGAGATGCTGAACGCCCTGCTGCTGACGCTCACCGGTGGTCTGACGCTGGCCCCGACCTGCCTGGTCATCTGGCACTATCTCACCAGCACCCGCTGGCAGCCGTTGGGGCCGGCGCTGGTCTCGCAACCGGTCAACTGGCGCGCCCGGCATCTTATCTGGTATCTGCTGCTGTTTGTCATCAGTCTGTGGTTGCAGCTTGGCCTGCCCGCTGAACTGTCGCGCTTTACGCCATTCTGTCTGGCGCTGCCGATTATTGCGCTGGCCTGGCACTACGGCTGGCAGGGTGCGCTGATCGCGACGCTGATGAACGCAATCGCGCTGATCGCCAGCCAGACCTGGCACGATCATCCGGTCGATCTCCTGCTTTCGCTACTGGCGCAAAGCCTGACCGGACTGCTACTGGGTGCCGGCATCCAGCGGCTGCGCGAGCTGAATCAGTCGCTGCAGAGTGAGCTGGCGCGCAACCAGCGCCTGGCGGAACGGCTGGTCGAGACAGAAGAGAATGTGCGCCAGGAGGTGGCGCGCGAACTGCACGATGATATCGGTCAGACGATTACGGCAATCCGCACTCAGGCGGGCATTGTGCAGCGCCTTGCGCCGGATAATGGCCGGGTGATCCAGAGCGGCGTCCATATTGAGCAGCTCTCACTGGGTGTCTACGATTCAGTGCGGCGACTGCTGGGACGTCTGCGACCCCGCCAGCTAGATGACCTGTCACTTGAACAGGCAGTTCGCTCCCTGATGCGTGAGATGGAGCTGGAGGATTGCGGCATCGTCAGTCACCTTGAGTGGCGTATTGATGAGACGCTGCTGAGCGAAGCGCAGCGCGTCACGCTGTTTCGCGTCTGTCAGGAGGGGCTGAACAACATTGTGAAACACGCCAGCGCCAGCGCCGTGACGCTCAAAGGCTGGCAACAGGATGGTCGCGTTTTGCTGGTGATTGAAGATGATGGCTGCGGTCTGCCGCCAGGTTCCGGTCAGCAGAGCTTTGGTCTGGTCGGGATGCGCGAACGCGTGAGTGCGCTGGGTGGATCGCTGACTATCTCCTGCACCCATGGAACCCGCGTCAGCGTGCATCTGCCGCTGCGTACGGCCTGAGGAACCACCGTGTTTAACTTTCTGAAAACGCCCGCTAACGCCGCTCCGCTGCAGGACAAAAGTGAGATTGACAGCCGCTATCGCTACTGGCGGCGGCACATCATGTCGACCATCTGGATCGGCTATGCCCTGTTCTACTTTACCCGCAAAAGCTTCAATGCGGCAGCGCCGGAAGTGATCGCCAGCGGCGTGATGATGCGCACTGATATCGGCCTGCTGGCGACGCTATTTTACATCACCTACGGCCTGTCGAAGTTCTTCTCCGGCATCGTCAGTGACCGTTCCAACGCCCGTTACTTTATGGGGCTGGGGCTGATCGCTACCGGCGTGGTCAATATCCTGTTTGGCTTTTCCACCTCACTGTGGGCCTTTGCGCTGCTGTGGACCATCAACGCCTTTTTCCAGGGCTGGGGCGCGCCGGTCTGCGCGCGCCTGCTGACAAGCTGGTATTCACGTAACGAGCGCGGCGGCTGGTGGGCATTATGGAACACCGCGCACAACGTTGGCGGTGCGGTTATCCCGATCGTTATCGGTGCAGTGGCGCTGCACTATGGCTGGCGAATCGGGATGATGATTGCGGGCACTTTAGCGATACTCGCCGGACTGTTTCTCTGCTGGCGTCTGCGCGACCGGCCTCAGACTGTCGGCCTGCCCGCGGTAGGCGACTGGCGACAGGATGAGATGGAGATGGCGCAGCAGCAGGAAGGCGCAGGTCTGAGTCGCAAAGCGATCCTGACCCGCTACGTGCTATTCAACCCCTACATCTGGCTGCTGTCGTTGTGTTACGTGCTGGTCTATGTGGTTCGCGCGGCGCTTAATGACTGGGGAAATCTCTACATCTCCGACACGCTGGGGGTAGATCTGGTCACGGCCAACTCGGTAGTCACCCTGTTTGAGCTGGGCGGTGTGATAGGTGCGCTGGTCGCGGGCTGGGGCTCGGACAAGCTGTTTAACGGCAACCGTGGGCCGATGAACCTGATTTTTGCAGCCGGGATTTTGCTTTCCGTCGGCTCACTGTGGCTGATGCCGTTTACCAGTTACGTGATGCAGGCAGCCTGCTTTTTTACTACCGGTTTCTTTGTCTTTGGCCCGCAGATGCTGATTGGTATGGCGGCAGCCGAGTGTTCCCATAAAGATGCGGCGGGTGCGGCAACCGGCTTCGTCGGCCTTTTCGCCTATCTGGGTGCGTCACTCTCCGGCTGGCCGCTGGCGTGGGTTATCGACGTCTGGCACTGGAGCGGCTTCTTTGCGGTGATTGCCACAGCGGCGGGGATCTCCGCGTTACTGCTGCTGCCGTTTTTAAATGCTCAGGCGCCGCGCGCCCTGCCTGAAGCGTGATACGCCTCTCCTTTTTGCCCCGATTGGGGCAAAACTAAGAAATTTTCCTGGTTTCGCCTGGATGCTGTCTCAGGCCAGTCTGGCGGCAGGTTTTTACAATGCCAGCCATTCGCTGCCCATTGCAGCTATTCCAACCAGGAGAATCCCCTTCCATGCTGGCATTCCTCAAACAGGTGCGCAGACCGACGCTGGATCTGCCCATCGAACTGCGGCGCAAGATGTGGTTCAAGCCGTTTATGCAGTCCTATCTGGTGGTCTTTATCGGCTACCTGACCATGTATCTGATCCGCAAAAACTTCAATATCGCGCAGAACGATATGATCACCACCTACGGACTGAGCATGACGCAGCTGGGGATGATCGGTCTGGGCTTCTCCATCACCTATGGCGTCGGGAAAACCCTGGTCTCCTATTATGCTGACGGCAAAAACACCAAGCAGTTCCTGCCGTTTATGCTGATCCTCTCGGCCATCTGCATGCTGGGTTTCAGCGCCAGCATGGGCACCGGATCCGTCAGCCTGTTCCTGATGATCGCCTTTTATGCATTAAGCGGATTCTTCCAGAGTACCGGCGGCTCCTGTAGCTACTCCACCATCACCAAATGGACGCCGCGCCGCAAGCGTGGCACTTATCTTGGCATGTGGAATATCTCCCACAACCTCGGCGGTGCCGGTGCGGCAGGCGTTGCGCTGTTTGGCGCCAATGTGCTGTTCGACGGCCACGTGATTGGGATGTTTATCTT
This sequence comes from Pantoea sp. JV6, assembly GCF_025910055.1. NCBI lineage: Bacteria > Pseudomonadati > Pseudomonadota > Gammaproteobacteria > Enterobacterales > Erwiniaceae > Pantoea > Pantoea sp. JV6. Next base: position 261,674 of record NZ_JAPCIM010000013.1, read on the forward strand.
CCCGTCGATTATCGCGCTGATTGTTGGTTTTATCGGCCTGCGCTACGGCAGCGACTCCCCGGAGTCTTATGGCCTGGGCAAGGCCGAAGAGCTGTTTGACGAAGAGCTGAGCGATGAGGACAAAGAAGCTGAAGATGAGTCGATGACCAAATGGCAGATCTTTGTCGAGTACGTACTGAAGAACAAGGTGATCTGGCTGCTCTGCTTCGCCAACATCTTCCTCTATGTGGTGCGCATCGGGATCGATCAGTGGTCAACGGTTTACGCCTTCCAGGAGCTGAAGCTCTCTAAAGAGGTGGCGATTCAGGGCTTTACCCTGTTTGAAGTCGGCGCACTGGTGGGCACGCTGATGTGGGGCTGGTTATCCGATCTGGCCAATGGCCGCCGTGCGCTGGTCGCCTGCGTCGCGTTAGCGCTGATTATTGCCACGCTCGGGATCTATCAGCATGCCAGCAACCAGTATGTTTATCTGGCGTCGCTGTTCGCACTGGGCTTCCTGGTCTTTGGCCCGCAGCTGTTAATCGGCGTCGCCGCGGTCGGCTTTGTGCCGAAAAAAGCGATTGGCGCAGCAGATGGCATCAAAGGCACCTTCGCCTATCTGATTGGTGACAGCTTCGCCAAACTGGGCCTTGGCATGATTGCCGACGGCACGCCGATATTTGGCCTGACCGGCTGGGCAGGCACCTTTGCCGCACTGGATGCCGCTGCTATCGCCTGTATCTGCCTGATGGCGCTGGTTGCGGTGATGGAAGAGCGCAAGATTCGCCGCGAGAAACGATTGCAGCGTTTGAAGATGGCGTAAAGATAAAATCTGGCCCGGCGTAAGCCGGGCTTTCCCGCCAGGTTCCGCCCTCAGCCATTGATGTAGTCCCACCAATCGGATCACTGCCAGTCAGCCCGCCAGACCCTCCCATCCCCTTTCACTTATTCTTTCACCTCGTCCCCGATTATTTAAGAAATTCACTGTCAGGTGGTCAGCCTGCCCACTTAGTTGTGGCCATGTTTTAATATTTACATGGCATAGTGCCTTTGCTTAGATGATAACTGACAAGGCGAATAACGGATTAAGCGGAACCTGATGATGATGAAGGCGCTGACTGAACGGCAACTGACGATTATGCGACAGCTTATTTCTCATAACAGTTATGTGAGCCTGCACGCTATTTCAGAAAAAACAGCAATCACCACCCGAACCTTGCGCCGCGACATCGCCGATATTAACGAAAAACTTTCTGACCAGGGAATCAATCTCAGCGGAAAAAGTGGGAGAGGGATCACAATTAAATTCGCTGATGCGCAGTCGGAAATAGCCGCGCGCCGGATTTTCTCAACCGAAGTGGATGATTTCAGCAGTAACTTCAGGATGCTGAAAATAGCGTCGGATTTATTAATGCTTTCACCAAAAAGTTCATCCATCAGCGAACTGGCGGATAAATATTTTATCAGCCGCGCTTCGATAGTGAATGATTTAAAAACATTAGAAGCATGGTTACATCAGTTTGATTTAACCTTATTAAAAAGTCGTGTCGGAACCAGCATAAAAGGCAGTGACCATAATATTCGCATGGCGATGAAAGCGCTGGTGTTAAAATCGATTTATAACCGTCAGGACATGATGGAAAGCCGTCTGGATGAAAGCACGCTGCAGGAGCTTTCAGAGAAGTTTGGTCAGCAGGCTGTCCATTTTACCCTGCAATTAATTAATTTTATTGAACAGCAGCTGCAATATACGATAAGCGATCCTTACTACATCAATTTATTTACGCATATTCTGGTACTGATCCACCGGAGCCACTCGCCGATGCACAGGACCGACGCCCGCGCGGTGTCGATGAACCGGGTCAGCGACCATCACGCCTGGCAGGTATCACTGGCGGTGATAGACCGCATTGAGACCGCCTACAACACGGTACTGGTGGCCGAGGAGTCTCACTCCATCTATCAGTATCTGGTCTCCTCCGGTAAGGCGGGTGGTGAGTCACCACAGCACGATGACTCGCTGATTTCAGAGCGTGAGACCCGCTTTGCTGAGGCGCTGATCGCCCGGGTGGCGCAGCGCATCAACATTGAAATCACCACCGACCAGAACCTGCAGGCGTCATTGTCCTCGCATATCAAGCCGATGCTGAACCGCCTCAGATATCACATCCGGATTAAAAATCCGCTGCTGCATGATATCCAGACCGAGCTGGGAACGGTGTTTGCCGCCGTGAAAGCGGTAATCAGCCAGCTGACGCAGGAGTACAGCCTGGATGAGATCAGTGATGACGAAGTGGCTTACCTGACGGTGCATATTCAGGCGGCCATCGAAAACAGCATCAAGGTAAAACGGGTCTTGCTGGTCTGCTCCAGCGGTCTGGGCACCTCGCAGCTGCTTTACGGACGCATTATCCGCGCCTTTCCCGACTGGAAAATTATCGACATCGTGCCAGGGAAAAATATTGCTGACTCCCTGAAACGACATGAGTGTGACGTGGTGATTTCCACCATCCGGCTGGAACCGCTGGAAAAACCGGTGGTGTATGTCTCGGCCCTGTTCTCGGCGAAAGATATCGCACGGGTAACAGAATGTCTGGTATCGAATTCGATTAATTAATGATAATGGAGAAGCAAAATGACGACAGCCGTGGCTATTAACGAAGTATTAAAAGAAGAGTGCATTATTCTCGATGTCGATTGCCAGACCAAAGAGCAGATTATTTCTCAACTGACCGACCTGCTCTGCCAGACCGGGGCCGTCACCGATAAAGTCGCTTTCCTGAAAGATGTTTATCTGCGTGAGGAATTAGGCTCTACCGGATTTGAAAATCATATTGCTATTCCGCACGGTAAATCTGCGGCCGTCGCCAAAACCCGCATTGCCGTGGGTCGTTTACGCCAGGATATTCCGTGGGAGACCATCGACGGCACTAAAGTCCGGCTGGTTATTCTGTTCGCAGTAAAAGAGTCCGATAAAGATGTGGGCCATATCAAAATGCTCGCCAAAATATCCATTGCGTTAGGCGATGAGGATGTTGTCGAGCAATTACTTAATGTCCCACATCGCGAAGAGATGTTTCATTTACTCTTATCCCGATCGGGAGCCTGAATAAACCGGAGAGCAGCATGAATTAAAAAATCAAGGAGGTATTCCAGGTTGTAGCCATCCCTTCAGACCGAAAAACATAAATATAAAATTTTCACTGGAGAACATTTATGAACATTATTGCCATTACCGCCTGTCCTACAGGTGTCGCCCACACCTACCTTGCCGAAAGTAATTTAAAAAAAGCGGCTAAAAAACTGGGCCTGAATGTATTAGTTGAAACCCAGGGCGCGATTGAAAGCGAATATATTTTCAGCGACGACGATATTCATCAGGCCGACATAGTGTTAATCGCCGCAGATAAAAAAGTTGAGATGGCGCGCTTCCAGCACAAAAACGTGATTGAGGTGCCCGTTACCCGTGCCGCGAAGGATGCTGAAGGCCTGTTAAACGCCATTGTTAACGGCGAGCTGGCTCCCAGGCTGGCCAACTCCGCTCCGCAGGCCAGTGCATCTGAACCGGCTAACAGTGCCCGTGAGGCGTCGGGTTCCCGTTCCTGGATTTCAGAGATTTATGTGCACCTCATCACCGGCGTGAACCTGATGATCCCGTTTGTGGTGGCGGGCGGCATTCTGATCGCGCTGAGTTTTTCATTCGGGATTACGGCGGCCACACCAGGGGACGCGAACTTCAGCCCGATAGCGAAGATGCTCTCTGACATCGGTGGCGGTTCGGCCTTTGCCCTGATGCTACCGATTCTGGCGCTGGGGATCAGCCAGTCTGTCAGCGGCAAAGCGGGCATCGTGGCGGGCGCCGTGGGTGGGATGATGGCGATCCACACCGGTTCCGGCTTTCTTGGCGCGCTGATTGCCGGCTTCCTGGCCGGATACATCACGCTGCTGATCAACAACCATATCCATCTGCCCAAAGCGGTCGCCGGGCTGAAACCTATTTTAATCGTGCCTCTGTTAAGCGTGCTGCTGACCGGCGCACTGATGGCGCTGCTGATTGGTGAGCCGATCAAAATGCTGCTCGGCTGGCTGACCGACTTCCTCAGTTCGCTGGGTAACACCAACGCGGCCATTCTCGGCCTGCTGTTCGGCATGATGGTGGCCTTTGATATGGGCGGCCCGCTGAATAAGACCGTCTGTATGTTTGCGATTGGCCTGATGTCGAGCGGGGTTTACGGTCCGATTGCCGCCTGTATGGCGGCGGGCATGGTGCCACCACTGGGCATCGCGCTGGCAACCACCCTCTTCCGCCGCAAATTTACCGAGCAGGAGCGCGAGACCGGCAAGGTCACCTACATCCTCGGCCTGTCATTCATTACCGAAGGCGCCATCCCTTACGCGGTCGCCGATCCGCTGCGTGTCATCCCGGCCATCGTGGCGGGCTCCGGATTAGCGGGCGCCCTGTCAATGATGCTGGGCTGCGCTTCCCGCGCTCCGCACGGCGGCATTTTCGTCATCTTCATTCCTAACGTGATCAGCAATGTCATGGGTTATCTGTTTGCTATTGCCGCAGGCAGTTTGCTGACAGCGCTGATCCTGCTGTTCCTGAAAAAAGATATCTCCGTTCCTGCAAAACAAGGATAAAACCTATGCTTTACAACATGAAAGATCTGCTCAGCGTTGCCCGACAGCATCAGTTTGGCGTTGGCGCGTTTAACATCGCCAGCGCGGAGTTTGGACGTGTGGCGGTTGAGACTGCCGAGCGACTGGATTCACCGCTGATTCTGGAGATCCATCCTGAAGAGATGGCCTTCACCGGCCCGGAATTTATCGGCTATCTGCGGACGCTGGCGATTCAGGCGCGCGTGCCGGTGGTGATCCATCTGGACCATGGCCGCTCGCTGGAAGAGGTGATGAAGGCGATCTACGCCGGTTTTACCTCGGTGATGATTGACGCCTCGTCTCACCCTTTCGAACAGAACATTGCGCTGACGAAGAAGATTGTCGAGATAGCGCACACGATTAATGTCTCTGTGGAAGCGGAGCTGGGCACCATCGGCGTGGCGGAAGGCAGCGGCGAAGGTGGCAGTAACGAGATTCTCTATACCGATCCGCAGCAGGCAGAGACCTTTGTGCGCGAGACCGGCACCGACACGCTGGCGGTCGCCATCGGTACCTCGCATGGCCTCTACCCCAAAGGGAAGCAGCCGAAGCTGGATATCGAGCGCCTGCAGCAGATCCGTAAGTTGGTTGATATCCCGCTGGTGCTGCATGGCGGTTCGGGCAACAAAGACAGCGAGGTCGCGGAATCGATCCGTTATGGCGTCGGTAAAATCAATATCTCCAGTGATATGAAGAAGGCGTTCTTCGTGGCGCTGGAGCAGGAACTGAAGCTTGGGGGTCACGAGCCTAATTCCCTCTTTGTTAAACCGATGCAGGCGGCGAGTGAAGTGGTCGCGGCGAAGATGGCGCTGTTTAGTTCGGTGGGGAAAGCGGCGTTGTATCGGTAAGGGGTTGTGTGGCGTGGATGGTGGCTTGAAGACTGCCAGGGAGGCTGGGAAAAGGCACCGATGAATAGGTGCCTTTTTTAGATGTTGTACAACCGGATAACGCGGTCGTAACGTTTTTCGAGCATGCATGGAGGTCGTCACTAAATCCCCCATTACACCCCGGTAACGTTTTAATTAGTGCTTCACTGCCAAGGAGAACTTAGCTATACCACAGGAAATAGGATTTTAATCTCAGGACCGAACATTCCAGTCATCCGTATACTGCACATTACCATCAACGTAACGCCAGGTGATTTTGTCGTACATCAGGGAAAGGCTTTCCATATGGTTGATCTGCGAGTTTCCTGCCATTTTAGCATTTGGCATCCCCGGATTAATGCCAGTCACCTTCACCCCTTCGATAGTCATAACAAAATAGCATTCCTCTTGCCCGGCATGGTTAATGCGATACCAGCGAATCTCCGCACTTTTCAGCGTCTGACCAGTAGCAACGGCTTTGTATAAGTATGGGCTGGCGCTATCAAACTCTTTTTCAATCATAATGGGAGAGTGTGATCGCTTGCCGGTGATTTTACCGTTGGCACTATCCACTGGAATATTTAAACCGTGACTGAAGCCAACAATTTCGATAGAACCATCACGATCCTGAACGTCTACAGATCCCTTAATATCTGCACCGCCGTCATCTTTAAGCCACATGTAAGCTGGAATAGGCATTTTACAAACTCCTTTTGAATGTGCATTTCTTCATAATAAAGTAATAGCAGAAAATGGCTAAAATCAGGTTGAAAGCCATAAGTGCAGCCATAGCAACATCTGAAAATTTTTCTATGTCCGGAAAAACAGCCTGGTAAGGTACAAAGCGGACGAATAACCAAAGCAGCATTACAAAAATGATTATTTTTATCAATCGTCGCACGGTAGAGAAAGCCCACTCTTTAGGGAGGCAAGATGGGTTCACTTTGTGAGTAAGGCCGTTAAAAAGGGTGATAATCGCACTCATAACCGGAATGCTGATTAGAGTATTAATTAAAATAGAAAAGTAATCTCGCAACGACTCCCAGGCCTCTAAGTCAGGTTCACCCAGAATGAAATGGGTAACGTTCAGAGCGCTTTGGAAATCAAATAAGGCTGTTATAGAGTCAACTAATCCATCATAGGGAACTTCTTTAGCAACGAACAGCATAATCACAGTAAAGAGCGCTAATTTTATAAAGAGACTAAGGACATGTTTTGCCATTGGCAATTACCTCAATCGTTCCATAGGCCTTTAACTTCCTCATACAAGGAACCTCTATTTTCTGGGTCCTTAATAAGGCATTGCGTAACAGGGAAAAATCAGAATCATGCGGAAGTGTGATACAACCCTCAGAAAGAACGCCGGGGTGCAAACGAAAGTTACCACGCTTAACGCTATCAACCCAGGTGTAATCATCAATTGCCCAATCATCCCGCCATATTGCAAACCATTCGGAATGCCTGAACGTAGCACCGCTGGCAAAATGATTATAAATATCCCTTACACCGGCATTTAGTTGTGATCGGAGGCCTCCCTCAGGACGGTCAACAATCCAGTATTTACCCGCTGGTACAGGCCCCTCTTTAGGAATCATTCCACAGGCACCACGATTACGATAAGCACCATTGCCAGAGAACGCTAAAAACGTTCCCACCCCCGGAAAGGATAACGGTGAGTAGTCAGCATCATTAATAACAAACTTTCCATGTAGAGCCATTGATAATCCTTGCATCTATAATCCTTTGTGCGCTTATCCTACGCTGGTGAAAAGAATATGAGCAATAATTTTTCCTGGAAAAAGTCTGACTTTAATAAATAGGATGATTATGTTAGCAATAAGTCACTTAACAGATGTAATTAATATGCGTTTATGGCTTGTTATTTAACCTGAGAGTAACAGAGATGTTATAGCTCAACAACCATGTATAAATCACAAGCTTGTAACAAGCTTACTATTAATTAATATTCCACGTGTACTGCATGGCGGTTCGGGCAACAAAGACAGCGAGGTGGCGGAATCAATTCGTTATGGTGTCGGTAAAATCAATATCTTCAGCGACATGAAGAAGGCATTTTTCGTGGCATTGGAGCAGGAACTGAAACAGGGCGGACACGAACCTAATTCAATGTTTGTTAAACCCATGAAAGCGGCAGGTGAAGTGGTCACCGCGAAGATGGCGCTGTTTAGTTCGGTGGGGAAAGCGGCGTTGTATCGGTAAGGGGTTGGTGAGGGATTGGTTGCGAGTTGAGTATGGGAAAGGCACTGATGGATCGGTGTCTTTTTTGGGTTTTGAGAAGTGAGCTTTAAATAAGTATCAGGTCAGTAAGCAACAGCCATCAATGAAAAGAGATCTGCTCATCGCTCTTCTTTTGTATGCCAGAGATCCACGATGTAGATGGCATTATCACGAAGTTCGTCGTGAATCTCGTAGTCATCCAGTATCACCTTTCGAACTTCCCGAGGTTCATATCGAACCTGCTGTATGCCGATTGCTGGGTGTGCCTTGAGGCCAGCACTGCCGGTTATCAGGCGGTCTAAGACATCATCAGCATGCTGGCGGCTGTACTGAAGAGAAAAACGTTAGATGCGTTCCAGGTCATCCTGAGCTTTAAGCGTCCAGTAAATTTCCATTTATCAGCTTTTCTTTAAACGATTACCAAATTCAACAAGGTCAGAGTGACTTACTACACGCCCGGCATCTACATCGGCAAGACCAGCCTGAATGCTCTGATGACGCCGTTCCCTTTCAGCCAGCATGGTGGTCAACGCTTCCTTGATGATCCAGCTTTTAGAACGATCCAGCTCCACAGCCAGATTTTCTACAGCATTAGCCAAATCGGTGGGTATCTGTGCGCTAATGGTCTGTTTTGTAAGAGAACCCATAGAGATCACCTCTTTTAATAACAGTTAATAATTTTTATTAAGTCTAGCATGGGTTTGTCTATAAAAACATCAGAGCTTATTTTGCGGGCAGCATCCTGAGGTTTGTTTCGCACTAATTGTCACCTATGGACTGGTCTGATAAATGACTATGCGATCTCACTATATTGGGCGGACACGAACCTGATTCAATGTTTACGAAACCGATGCACGGGCGATCGTCCTCGTCAGCCGGGTTCTTGCTGGCAGAGCGTTTGATTACAGCAGAGTGGCTGGGTCGGTGGAGGATTAAGGGTGATAAGGTTTAGTTACTTCCCGTCTGAAACGTCAGCTGGCGGCGCTGAAAGAATAGCGCAGCGTTTATCCAGTAGCGACTCAACGGACGCCCGATTGCCCTTATCCCAGCCGCGCCGGGTAGTTAGCAGGATAAACCCTTTCTCTCCCGAAAACGTCGCCGGGATGAGCGCCACACCAGACTCTGCCAGCTGCGGCGGCGATAGCCGGAAATGGCGTGCCACGGAGGAGGCAGGATAAATCCCCATCGCCGTCGGCTGCATAACGCGGCGGGCATAGTAGGTGTGATTCAGCAAACGGTCGGGCAAGGGTCGCCAGTCATTATGAATATAGGGGCGCTCGGCCTGAAGCTGGCGATAGACATCTTCCCGCAGGCAGGTCAGATGAATATGTAGTTGATTCTGGCTGCGGCCATAAGCGGAATTCAGCGCCATGCCGAGCCGATCCTCAGGCACTTTAGCGCCATAGGCCGCCATCAGACGATAACGCATTAACCAGGCGTAGCCGAAATAATCGGGACGTCCGGGGCGCGACAGCGCAATGCTCTCAATGCCGGACATCGCCACCGTAGGCACCAGAATAAAGTGCAGCCTGTGGCGAGGATTCTGGATGATGCTGTAGCCCTGTGTGCTGTCCTGCGGCAGATAGATTTGCTGACAGGGTGCCGGATCGCGACGATAGTGATAGTTATTCATGCAGAGGTCATGCGTGACCGTCCACAGCGCGTCAGAGCGGGCGCATCCTGTCAGCAGCAGCATGATGACCAGCGGCAGAGACCGGCATCGCCACAATAATTTCCCGTTCAGCGGATGGCGTCCGGTCAGGCGACTCAATGCAGGTACAACCTCATCAACAAGGGTTCATATTGGGGGAGCGTTTATCCAGTTTAGCACGGAGCCAGTGGTAACCAGCTTCGGGTTGGTTAGTATAGCGCTGGTGTTGCAGGGTGGTTAGGGCAACTGAGTGAATGTTCTGCCCCCTATTCTTTTGGATAAGAAAAATCAGCCGTGACTAAATGCGACATTGATTTATCAGATTGAACATCACAGGCGAAATAGTAACGTTCTCCAGTTGTGAACTTAAATCCAAACACAGGAAGGCACTCACCTTTTGGAACATAAACAGGTTTGTCATCAAAAATTTTGTGAAGAGAGTTGCTTTTATCGCTGTTGATTTGAATGGCAGTAATCCTTTCTTGTGGCTCCAGTGGCGACACCACACAAACTTGCTTGTATTTGATAAATGCCGTTGTAGATTCGCGCTCCACCATTCGGTCGCCAGGCCCGGGGCATCCCGTTAAGAGAAATACGACACCCAGCATCATCATGTTTTTCATGATTAACGCCCCTTCCCTGTTACGATTTTCTGAGAAAGCGTGGGGACATCCTGCAACATATCATTGCCCCTGTACATCCCCATGCGCCCTGGCCTCTGATAGAAAAACCACTTATCAATCCCATAAACCAGTAGTAACCAATAGTGAGCTAAAATAGAGGCTTGCTGTTCAGGAGAGTAATCAGATTACTGGCCTGCTTACACGACCTGATGTGCCTCATGCTGATTAACACTCGCTTGTCATCATCTATATGGCCAGTGAAAGCGCAGGCGTTAAGCCGGCTGCAGGGTTGACCTGAACGTTTGCCATCAGGCCTTATGTCCGAAACCCACAGGGGTTAGCGCAGCAGAACTGACGACCCGGTAACGCTGGGTAGCCGAAGGGGAGCATGAGCATCAGGATTTAAAAACCATCTGCAGTCAGATACTGACTCGGTGTCTGTTTAATTACGCCTGCCAGCATGAGTTTTGTTATGAAAAATGCTGATGTCGGTTCACTCCAGTCAGCAATAACTTAAAATCGCGAATCATTATACGAATGTTCCTGCTGTCCCCGCAGATTTTTGTGAATCCCGATAATTCATCTGTAATCTTGTAAACTGCTCTTTCCATCCGTTTTGTAAAGCAAAAATATTCAGGATATTGCTGGCAGATGTCGTTTGCACTGTCCTTTAACTGGATTAAAATACGATTAGCAACAGCTAACGAAGCGGATTATACTGGTTTATCCACTCATCCCGGAGGTAGATACTGACGTGAAGGATACATACTACAACGATACAAGAATCAATTTGTTAATCCAGAGTGAACTGAATGCGTTCTTTGAGGATTACAAGGGTATTATCTATGCCTACGCCATTATGAACAAGAAAGACCCTTCACAGATGCGTATTATTAATAACAACCCTGAGTGGTTCGATATATACCTTGAAAGAAAATATCAGTTTATTGATCCTGTCATTATTCAGAGTTTACGTTGTGTTGAAGATTTTTTTTGGGAAAACAACGTCATTCTGTCAGGCGGCTACAATCTCACGCGAATTTTTAATGAAAGCTTTCAATATAATATTTTCCAGGGACAGACATTCCCTCTGCATGACTACCTGAACAACCTGGCTTTGCTATCCATTATCAGTCAGAAAGATTCTGGTATCGACATGGAAAAAAATCGTTCAAAAATAGTTAGCTTTCTTATTAATTTGCATCAGAAGACGCTTAACTTATACAGTCAACACAATCAGAAAAAGAACGTTTTTTTGTCACCGCGTGAGCGGCAGATACTTAAGTGGGTCGGCGCCGGGAAAACATACGCCGAAGTTGCGGTCATTTTATCTATTGCGGAACGCACCGTAAAATTTCATATGGGCAACGTCATGAAAAAGCTCGGAGTGAATAACGCCACACATGCGGTAAAACTTGGGACGGAGCTCCGGCTGCTGGACAACTGAGCCAGCGTTACGGGTTAAAGATGGCGTAAATGCCGGGACATCTCACGAAGCCAGCCACTGGCTTTGTCCCTGGTGATAATATCTTCCACGATGCTCATGCTGGCAGGCATGAAAATGTAGTAGATAACTTCCCCTTTTTCAGAAAGGCCTTTCTGAATAACTTCTATTTTCCAGTTCGCATGGCGAAATATTGCATACATGCCGCGACTTGCCACAGCGTACATCCCCCGATAGTTTCTCTTCATGCAATAAAAAATCATTGCAAGGAATAACACTTTACTGGCGGGCAAGCCATGAAGGCCTGCAGAGTCACGTCTTTGTTTATCTAAAAACAGCCGGCTAATCTCACAACAGGGGATATCTGTGGGGAGACCACTTATACCCTCGAAATATTCATGAAAAATTTCGCTCATCATCGTCGGCTGCGTCGAATCTATAAACCGTGCACCACATAGCAACTTCCCGTTATGCATGCCCAGCAGGTAAGTCGTATTTTCGTTGTCAAATTGATCCTTTTCCATGCCGTCAATGCATTCGACTTTCCAGTCGAGCCTGTCACGAAATGTTTTTCTTCTGAGCCGGTAGAGTTCGGTTGCTAATTCTGGCGGAAATTCATTGTAATCACGCAAAAAAAACTCAATAGCAGAATTCATTCATTCATTCCTGATAATCACACATGGGAACCATTACCCCTGTCTTTTAAGACAGCTTTTATTACACCTGCGCAGACCCTATACTTAAAAAAGTACCTGACCACCGGGCACTCACCATGCTTAGCGGTCAGGAGGTCAAAGACCAAGTCAACACCAGGGAAAACCCACCCGCGATTATCTGATATTTCAGGTACCGGGTACAGAGTGCAATAAGCGCTCAAACGATAATTATATTAAAATACGAAAAACATCAATTAACTATAGTTTAATTATTGCCCTTTATAATTTTAAGGGGCAAGCTTTCCTGTTGAATTGACTAAAGCAACTATTATCTAATCTGTGATACAGGTTAACCGGGGGTTTCCCCGCCTGACACTAATCAGTTGCTGAAGACATCGCCACCAAACTGTTCAGCGTTATACGAAACCCCTCACTATTATCGTTACAGATACCGCCAGCAGCGAGTAACCGGCCGACGCCTTTGATGTTAAGCGTTCCGTAGGTTACTGGCTGGCTGTGTCTCCCGCCTCCCACGCTGAGCTACCTTAATGAGGTTGGCGCAGGTTTTCCGTCAGAGCGTCGGTGATCGCGCTTACTCACTGCAGGATTAAATGCACCGATAATGTTTTCGCTCCACCGAATCTGAAGGCATTTTCATCGCCGCAAATTAACTTACCGTTGTCGTCAATGTAAAACAGCCCGGCGGTCAGAACAGACACATCATTCAGGCATACCACATCACCACACTCTATCATGGCTTTTAGTTGTTCCTTTGACCGCTCTGCGTGTCTGGAAAGCGTTCCGGCAAGGGGATAGTTGGACTTTGGTTCGATATTGACGATATAGCGCTGGTGATGTCAGCGATAATCAAACTGGTAGTCCTGTCCGGCGTGGCGCCATGCAGCAAAAGGACTGTTGATACGTTCAAACGATTCCGGCGAAAGATTATTCCCCGACAGGCAAATAAGACGGTTTTCTGGCAGGCTCAATCCCATATAAGCATCCCTGTGTTGTCTCTTTCATTTCCAGGGGGATAATCGGACTGCAGGAAAGTGAATTAAACAATCAGGCAACGAAAACCCGATGTCCCGGTGGAGGTACACCAGAAAACAGTGAGCAGGTTACAATGCAACTCAATCAATTGCGCATGCAAGTATTTTGGGCAAGAAAACCTAAGATATAGCCGTACATATCATAATAATTTAATGCGCAATGTGAGCGAATTTACATCATTAAATTTATAAGCAATTTTTTAACTTCTGCCAGAATTAATTCACATCTTATGAAATCATTGCTTAGTGTTAAGTTGCTTCTCAATGACTCTGACTATAATCTTATAACCGATGAGCGTTACCATTGTACATATCACTAACAGCGCAATCCCCACAAAACCCTCAATATCGCGTTGATTAAATAGCCCTGCTAATTTTATCCAAAACCGCTGCTCTCCTTGTGTCGATGGATCTGACGGTCTTACCAGAAGGAACGTCATTACAAACAAAGATACTGCGATAAGGATTCTAAACCCCGCTGGGACACGTTTTGCTTCCATTTAAAACCACCTCAATTGTGCCAAAAGACATTAGTCCATTACGTAATTTCACTTGTGAAGTAGAGAGTAATGCTTGCCGAATAGCGATGAAATCAGTTCTGTGTTGCAAAGTGATACAACCTAAAGATACACCAAGAGGCCCGCGAGGATGTAGTCTGAAATTCCCTCGCTCTACATTATTAACCCACATATGGTCATCTATCCTTCCATCATCACGATACAAAGCAAACCATTCATACTTGATAACTGGCGTTGAAGTAGGCCATGAGTAGAAATCATGCAAGTCAGTGCGGATTATACCTTTCCAGCCACCGGTTGGGCGCTTAACGATGTGATATAAACCATCAGGTATTGGCCCGTTGTCTGGAACTGCAATGCATCCTGCACGATTGCGATATTCCCTGTTACCAGAGTACGCCATAAACGTCCCTATCCCATACATGAGTAAAGGTGAGTAATCTGCATCATTGACTGTGAAAATTCCTTTTAATGCCATGTCTGGCTCCTTCTACTTTGATCATTTTATAGATGAGTGTGATTTATCATAATGCCTCATCATAAAATGAAAATGATCTGCATCTAATATTCAACACAATCATGAGTTAGTGATCTTACTAATATAACTGTCTTTCTATTAGGTCAACGTGCTGAAAACACTGATAGAGTCTGATAATTGAGTGTTAAATTTAGATAAAAATTTTTATAATTCTGCCTTCAGTTGTTAGTTATTCTCTTGGCATAAACGATATCGCTGAATCAGGGATCATTCAGGCATTCATTCCAAAAGCTACTCAGGTCATTAAGATTATAAATACGGTAAACCCGCTAGTGATTAATATAAAGACCTTCAAGACTCAGAAACTGACGGATATGCCGGAAACAAAACCGACGGCGTCCAGACGCCAGTTCAGTAATGCGCATAGATAACTGCCAGTCAGCAACCGGAGGCTGAGCCTCATAATGGCAGACTGACAGGGCAAACCGTTCAACCGTTACGACAGTCCGACTGCCTTACAAATGACTACTCCCTCCTCTCGTTTCTGGTATGTCGTCAGAACTTTCGGCTCAGTGCCACATGAATTGCCTCCGTATCCAGTATGGCTTCGGTGAGCAACTTCCTGAGGCAGGCATTATTCTCTTCAGGCGACTTAAGCCGGTACTTCTTTGCCGCCAGATTTACTGCGCAGGAATGGAAGGTAGTATCGGAGATAATGTGCTTAAGATAAATTTACCCGGTAGAAACCCCGGCTTCGGCCTGACAGAGAATACTGAAGATCTGTTCGTCGGAAGGACGCTTCTTCATGGGGATGTCCTCAAGTAGCTAATGAAGACGTTACTGATATCACGGTATGTTAACCAACAGGAGCAAGTCACATTCTTATCCTAGATAATGGGCTCAAAGTCGAAAACAGCTCGGTAGGGGCTCGACCGGAATATTTTGTCTATCAATAGAGTAGTGGTAACTAACTCAGAAATGCTTGGAAACCTTAGCTCTTGTTGTTACTGTATAACAAAAAAGAGGTCATCATGAAAACTACGTTATACAAAGATTTCACCTTTGAAGCCGCACACCGACTACCCAATGTGCCTGACGGCCATAAGTGCGGACGTTTGCACGGGCACTCGTTCGTTGTGCGCCTTGAGATCACCGGAGAGGTGGATAAACACACTGGTTGGATTATCGATTTTGCCGAACTAAAAGCGATTTTCAAACCTACTTTGGATAGATTGGATCATTACTATCTCAATGACATTCCGGGTCTGGAAAACCCTACCAGTGAAGTGCTTGCAGCATGGATCTGGAATCAGATTAAGCCACAACTACCGATTCTGAGTGCAGTAGTCGTAAAAGAAACATGCACTGCAGGATGCATTTATCGCGATGAATAATAGATTATTTAGATAGCCAAATTTATATTGGCTATCTAATTCTTTAAAAATCTATTTTTATATAATCAATGTAATGAGAGCATTTCGTATATTGCAGAGGATTCGCCACCATGTGTTAATCAATTTAATTTAAGTCGCCTTAACTCAAACTTAAAAGCACTCCTACTAAAAATAGTAGTTGCAAACAAAATTTCACCTATAGAAATCAAACGCAGTGAATTAATTAAATTATTTTTATCTGAGAGCCCTCTTAAACCTTTTTTTACTTGAATATGAGATTTATCTCAGTATCCTATACCTATCAATTGAAATTTTACTTCTCTATGTATGTCGTTCAGACATGGAATCCGCTTATTTCACCCCATGACTGTCCATTTTTCGCACAAACCATACATGCGAAGACAATTCTAAGGATTGTGATGATGAGCATATTACCTATAGGGTCGTTGGTTGTTTCTGAAAGTTTTGACGGTATCGGAAAAGTCGTAAGCATTGATATTAACGCAAACATTGCAACAGTTGCTTTTTTTGAGTCACCGGCTCATCCTTACGCACGGCAAACAGAAGTTTCTTTAAAACAACTCATCCCCACGATACCGCACGAAGAGACGGTAATTTATTGCATTGAACCACAAAGCCACAGATGGGCCAGATCCAGATTTGGCGGTTCGCGCCCCAAAGGGGATTTTCTCGTCATCTTTCGCGAAAATGAAAGTACGACGCTGCCAATCGACGAAATTTTTGTTCTGAACAAAGCGCCAGATACCCCAATAAACCCTGCTGATTTCCTTGCCCTCCAAGCTAATGATGCACCGTTCTTTTTCCCTCACCGCCGAGCCTTTATTGAAACTTACATCCAGCAACGTGCTGCCTGCCGAGCGATAGCATCCATTTCCAGTAGTGCCGTTGAACTTGAGCCCCACCAGTTGGCGGTGGTACGTCGTGTGCTTCAGGATAAAAATCCTAAGTATATTCTATCCGATGAGGTTGGGCTGGGGAAAACCATCGAAGCCGGCATGGTCGTCCGTGAACACGCGTTAGAAACTAATGGCCACGTCAGCATGCTTATTGCGGTTCCAGCACCGCTCGTTAACCAGTGGCGGGAAGAACTGGGTGAGCGCTTTCAACTGAAACAACTTATTATTGATGCCTCGTCGGCCCTCGCGGGTTTACGACAAAATAAGGTCACAGAAGGCATCGTGATTTGCAGCCATTTTGATGCCTGCACCTTGATTGGACGGGGATTCCCACCTTCGCTTATTGTGGTCGATGAGGTTCACCAGATTGCCCATTGGCCGTGGTCAGAAGACAAAAATGAACGTTATAACTTCATCCTGATCGCTCAGGGTTGTCGGAAAGCCCACTACGTCCTGTTACTCACCGGGACCCCTCTGCATGGGCACGAAAGAAACTTCTTGTCAATGCTGCACTGTATTAATCCCGAAGCCTACCAAGTGGATGAAGCCCATCTGCGAGACTTTACCGAACTGGTAAAAAATCGTGAAGACCTCGGCGGGATCTTCTCGGGGTTAGTGCCTACCGTCTCGAACGTCAGCTTACGCCGTAATCTGGAAACACTGCAGCAGCAGTTCCCGGAAGATACGATTCTGATGACGCTCTGCCAACAACTCATCCCGCTTATTGGGACGTTTTCACCAAATACTCCGGAGCGTGAAGAAGGGATCCGAGATATTCGCCGGCACCTAGGGGAAAACTATCGCATTCATCATCGTATGTTGCGTAACCGCCGTCAGGTTTCACTCAGCTTCGATGAAACGAAAAACCTCAACCTGAACCTTCTGTTTCCAGGGCTCAATGGAGCCGTGGAGTGCCACTGGCATTGCGATGGGTTAGCGTTAGACGAGTTGATTGATGAGTATCGTTCCTTATCTTTACTGCCACAGAATACGCAGTGGGCAATGAATGAAGACTCGTACCTTTTATGGATCGACGATCTCCTGTCAAGCCCACTCTGCGTCATGCAACGCGCTAAAGTGCATTTGGGTGAATTGGAACGCACTCAGGAAGAACGAGAGCTATTAGAACACATTGTTTCTACAGCAAAAAATGAACTTCAGGTTATTGATAACAAGCTAGCCATCACCCTGAATGAGTGGCTGCAAAAGAATCCGACAGGAAAAGCTATCGTCTTCTGCGATCGTCCGGATCTAGCCCAGCACCTTGCAATAAAGCTCGAGTTGCTGCTGGAGTATCCGCAGGAGCGTTATCAGTCGGGTCACCCCCTGGTGTACCTGAAACCCGGAAGCCCCATTCGGGTCCTGATTTGTGATAAAAGCGGCGAAGATGGTCTGAATCTCCATGGAGGTCTGCGACTGGCCGTTCACTACGGTTTACCGCGATCTTGCAGTCGCATTGAACAGCGCCTTGGTCGTCTGAACAGGTACAGTGCAAACCTGAAAGGTGTAAAACCCGTTCAGAGTCTGATCCTGAAAAACCACGCCGACCGTGGATTACGCAATATATGGGCCAGTATTCTGAAAGACAGCATTGGCGTATTTAATAACACCATCGCCAGCCTCCAGTTCGTCCTCGATAATTATCTGGAAAATGCGTGGCGAAATGTCTACCAAGAAGGGCCGGTGACCCTTGAACGTATTGCCAGCGAATTCCCTGGCGAACAGGGCATTCTGGCCACTGAAACGAACAAAATTAACATGCAGGAAAAGCTGCTTGCGATGGATGACGAGATTGCCGAAGCAGCGATTTTTGCGCAACAGATCAGCGCGGACGATCATCTTGCAGTATCGCAATGTAATGCGCTGACCAACTGGATCACACGTGCGTTGCGTTTTCGCGCTACAGGCACCGCAGAAAAAGGTATCAAGTTTCAGTTCGAACTATCTGATCGCAGTACAGGGACGCTGGTTGATTTTAAAACCTTTCTCACCACCTGCATGCTCAGCTTCGATAAAGAAGGAGGCAACCCACCGTCAACGCATCTGATGAGCGCTGAACGCATTCCATCTATCGACGGGACAACCGTTTATCCATTGCGGTATGGGCAGCCATTTGTCGATACGATCTGGCAACTGTTAAACTTAGATGCTCGAGGCAGTTCTATGGCTATACTGCGAGTGATCCCCGGGCAACTGAAGGAACCCAGTTACTTTTTCCAGTCTACCTGGCTTGTCACCCATCACCAGACGCAGGATACCTACTCACAACGCCGCACAGCAGACGAACTGTCCCCCCCACGTATTATGCAACATTGGCTTTCCTCTGAAGGTAAAGCAGTGACTAATCCGCAGGTGCTGGAACTTCTCAATGCCGAATATGCCAACCACGAAACATCGCAGAAATTCTATGCAGATATGAATCTGCGCCCTAAACTCTGGCAAGAAATTGAAGAGCTTATCTCACCGAACTCCTGGAAAGAGATGGTGGAACGAGTCTATGCCAGTGATCGGGAACAACATCAAACCGCCCTCGGTGAGCAGGCCGGACTCCAGTTAATGGCCGTCAAAGCCGTGGTGGTATGCAGCAAAAATCTACTGGAGGAAATCGCCTGATGGAAGAAGAATGGTCGCGCCTGCAGCAAGCACTAACCACCTGTTTTAGCCAAGGGGTCACATTTAAGGATGGCATCGAAAATCAATTTCTGAACAGACTGATTCAGATCATCACTGATGCCTCGGCAGGGCATAGTGATATTTTTGCCGGCTACGCCGATGCATTACGTGCGGCTCATGTGAACGGTATTAGCGAGCCATGGCTCCCCTTGCCGCCGGAACTGACCGACGTTCCGGCACCTGAGTGGGGCATGACAAAGTCGCCTGCAACACAACAAATTCAACTGGTTGAAGAAGCAGACCTGGCGCTGACCAGAGCCACCTATCTGCGTAAAATCCGCAGGAACTTGCTGCGCCCGGAGGCCGATCCCGCGCTGAAGCGCCTACTACCCGAGGAGCCCTGGCTGACTCATTATCAGGGATTCGGTCAACAGGCCGCTATTCGGACGCTACTGACGTCTGATGATAACTGTACGTTGCTGGTGAACCTGCCCACCAGTTGCGGTAAAAGTCTTCTCACCCAACTCCAGGCGCTCAGCGCACCGAAAAACACCCTCACGCTGGTGATCGTCCCTACCGTCGCTCTCGCTATTGAGCAGGCTGACGACATGCAAAAACTGCTTCGTGGTGCCGACCAGGATCATGGTGGGAGTTATGCCTGGGTCGGAGGACAAGAGCAGCCCGCACGTCAGGCGATGAAGGAAAGAATCAAAGCGGGAACACAGCGTGTGCTCTTTTGTTCCCCGGAAGCCGTTCGCTCTTCTCTGGTTCCTGTGTTGTTTGAGCTTTCCAGACTGAATATGATTGGCGTGATCGTCATCGACGAAGCGCATTTGATCGATCAATGGGGCGCGGAGTTCCGCCCTGACTTTCAGCTGATTGCCCCTATGATTCGCTCACTGAAAGCCCAAGGAAAATGCCGTTTTCGTACACTGCTACTCTCGGCGACGTACAGCAAAAGCACTCGGAACATTCTGGTCGAGCAGTTCCAGGATGAAAATAGCGAACTAATTGAAGTGTCAGCTAATTTCCTACGCCCAGAGCCGGAATATTTTGTGCATCATGAGGTAAATGAAAACACGCATCGTCAGCGGGTCGAACAACTGCTGATGACCTTACCCCGCCCGCTGATTTTGTATTGCACCACCCGCACAGATGCGGAGATGTGGTCTGTCCGTCTGAACGAACTAGGCTACTGGCGAACCGGCATATTCCACGGACAAATTGACACAAAAAACCGTAAGAAATTGATTTCTAAATGGAAAAATGACCAACTCGATATCATGGTCGCCACCTCTGCCTTTGGGGTAGGGATGAATAAAAAGGATATTCGCAGCATCATACATGCTGCCATTCCGGAAAGTATCGACCGTTATTACCAGGACTGCGGGCGCGCCGGGCGTGACGGTAGATCCTGCCAGGTGCACCTTGTATGGCATAAGGCGCAAATGAAAACGGCAAAATCACTGGCCGTTGAGACGCTGATTGGCGTAGAAAAAGGCTTTGCCCGCTGGAAAGCGATGTTTGATGATCGCAAGGAAAGTCCGATCGCTGACTACATGATTTCACTAAACACCAAGCCCGTTCATATTGATCACCAGGGCGATAAAAATGAAGCCTGGAACCGTCGGACATTGCTGTTAATGCAAAGGGCCAGACTCATCAAACTGGTCTTTGCTGATCCGAAAATTCCTGACACCCTTCTAGATAATCTGGATGACGACAACACGCAACTAAGTGAATGGTTCGAAAGCTACTATAACCACGTTCATATCCGTCACTGTGACGATGCGCATTATTCAGAAGCGCACTGGAACACCCATGTGGAGAAGATCCGTCAGTCCGAGTTAAATAACCGCCGGGCAGCCTTTACGGTAATGGAAACGTGGTTGGAGGATCCCAGCAATTCGCTGTGTAAAATTCTGCAGAAATTCTATGAATATCAAAAGTATCCTCCCGAGTTAACCTGTGGAGGTTGTCCGGGATGTCGCCAGAAAGGGAAAGGGGCATTTTCTCCCACCGTGGGCACAGATGTACAAGTTTTACGTTCCGAGCCAAAGAAAAAAGCACTCTTCGTAGGCACCGAAAAGAAAGTGTATTACAACGAAAACATGAAGTTGCATTCGTTGTTAACGGAACTTCGTGTAACGTTGCGATCACTGATCACCTCTGGCGAATATGTGTTTATTCGTGCAGACAGGCAAGTGTTCCTCCAATTAGAGAACAACCTGGACTCGCTTTCGCACTTCTGGAGCGCACAGAAAATGACAGCGCCTGCATCAGATGGACCAGAGATCGTGATCATCCCTAACACGGCGGATGCGTTCCCGAATCTACCCGTGACGCGTTTTGAGCGAATTATTATTGCACCTGAGCATCTCGCAGATCCTCAGTTCCCACATCGTACATGGTGCGCAAGCGCAGGTAATGCGCTTGCGCTGGACACATTTATCAGGCAACTACAATATGTCAATAATCAATAACGCAGGCGCTGGGAGCGTCCTGGTACTCCTTCCTCTAATTGAACGCATTCTACAAAGCGCACAGGAACCGTTGTCTCAGGACACACTACTCGCCCGTTATCGCCCTGATAACTTGCCAGCTAACGATAACGCGTGGGGGAAATTCACAGAGAACTTAAGTTTCTGGAGCAACCAGGGACTATGGCCGATGCGCGACGGAATGATGTTACCGCTTGAAGAAAACGCACGTCCACTGGCGCATCGCCTGCTTGCCTGTGCGATTGATACTTGTCGTGAAAAAGGCATTGCCAATGGGAATGAATGCGAACCGTTGTGGCGGGTGCTGAGTTGTCTGTTGAGCCTTCAGCAGCATTCGCCCGGAGCTCAAGAACCGCTCTCCCCACCAATCATCACAAACAAAGTACACAAATGGCTACCAGGTGAAAAGGTAAACGAAAACACCGCGAAGTTAGTAAGAGACTTTGGTCGTTTTCTAGGTTTTCTAGAGCTAATGCCAGACGGGAATTATGTCACCGACCCTACCCGGGCCATTCAATGTTTTCTGCCGGAAATCTTTGGCAACACACGCACTCTTCCCGCCAAAATCTTTATGGCAAATATGGCGGAGGTTATGCCAATGATGGACGGTGGGCAGTTCAGAAACTCCGTTCATGATGTGATGCAGCAGGAAAAAGACTGGATCTCGCCGGAAGGTGACAATATCTGCACCAGCACATCCGTTGCGCTACAACGACTTGAAATCAGTAAGCGCATTATCCTCACCACCGGCAGTGATGATGAAGACGCCTTATCACTCCACTTACCTGACAGCAAAATTCGCCGGGTTAGCCAAATCACGCTGAGGGAGGATGTACAATGAGCATGATAGAGTACTGGCCGTCCAGGGAAAATATCGTTCAATGCATTCGTAATGAAGCGGAAGAATTAGAGGATCATGTGCTTCTGGCCGTGCATGAACCAATGCTACTGACCCGACGCGACGTCAATGAAAATAATGAAATCTTACGTGACGAAGATCTGTTCCAGCAGTTACTCATTACGGAACGTGCCATCCCTTTGATTGGCCGCTCGGGGATGGGGAAATCGCATCTGGTGCGCTGGTTAGACTGTCGGTTCAACATGTACTTGGAGGAAAACGGCCAGAGCGCACAATGGGAAATTGTCCGTATTCCCAAAAACTCCAGTCTGCAACAGGTGCTTTTACGCATCCTGAAAAATCTGACAGGGGAATTTTTCGATAACGCGCGCATGCGCGTTAATGAAGTGACGGAACAGTATCCGGCGAAAGATCTGGCAGACCTGCTGTTGACCATGATGGCCCATCAGTTGCAGGACATGCAAAAAGCAGTGATGGAAGAAGGTAAAACGCTGCAGGCACAAGGTAAAGACATTCCAACAGACCGACTCGCCTATATGGAAACCATCATTGAAGAGGTAGAGAACGGTATCTGCGATCTAATCACAGACCCCAACTTCAAACAGAATCTGCTGAAGCCGGAACACTGTATTTTCAAACTGGCCAACCGGATGAGTAATGGTCTGGAAGAAGGAGAACAAAATCATGATAAATATGAACTTCTTCCGGAAGACCTGTATTTTATTTTTGAGCCTGACGATTTGTCCGCGCGTGCACGCCGCTACCTGAACCATTCTCAACTGCATGAATCAGACCAAATGGAAGCGCGTACTCGTGCGGCGAGCGTGCTTAATGAAGCCATGCATGCCTCGCTGAAGTCACTCTTCAAACGCCTGTTCACCTTCAATGGGGGTTCTTTTCAAGAACTTTTCCAGGAAATCCGCAAGGAGTTTCTGCGACTGAATCGTCGCCTGGTGATTCTTGTGGAAGATATGGCGGCGATCTCCGCCATTGAAGATGTCCTCATCGACAGTCTGATCGAAGAAGCGGCACCTGGCGGTGTGCAAACCCTCTGTCCGGTCCACTCAGTGATTGCCGTCACCGACAATTATCCCGGCTATAAACGTCGCCAGGAAACTTTAATCACGCGTGCTGGCTACGAGTGGATCATCGAGAACGTCGATAAAGACAATAACGAAGATCGTATTGTCTCGCTCTGTGGTCGCTATCTGAACGCCGCACGCTTTGGATCAGAAGAGTTAAAAAACCGTCCAGAGCAAGGTAAACCTCAGTGGCCACCTATCTGGCACAGTGATGAGATACCCAATGCAATAGAAGATTTTGGTTATTCTGTCAATAAGAAATTCCCGCTCTACCCGTATAACCGCAGTGCCATTCTGTCACTGGCGAATAAGCATTGCCGCGACAGCAGCGGCGAGTTGATTTTTAACCCGCGCACAATTATTAACCGCATCCTGTTAGATATTCTGCGCGATTGCAGAACAGAAGCGGAAAAAACGCAGTTCCCGCCAGCTAATCTCGCTGGAATTCATGCCGTTCCCGAAATCGAAGACAAGATTTCACAGATGGTTGTCAACCGAGTTGGCAGTTCGGTGACGCTTGCCGCAATCTGGGGATATGGCATTGATTCCTTTGATGAACTATGCACAAAACTGCCGGGCAGCGTTGCGAGTGCCTTTGGACTCGATGAACTAGCAAAGCAACTGAATGGCAAAACTCCCACCACGGAACCGGCAAAACCAGAAACAAAGAACGTACGCGAAACTGCGGGCAAAACCGGTAGTACGGCGACAGGTAAAAAGCTTGACGTTCCGGAATTAAAAGTGAAAGAAGAGGCAAAATACACAGCCAAATCCGAACTGCCGTTTATCAGGGCGGTCCGTGCATGGGTGAATGACAACGTCATTCTGCCGCAGGATATTGCCCGTGATTTGCGTGCGGCACTGAACGCCTGTTATGAAATTCATGCGCAGCCAGAGTTGTTCGGAATGTCTTCGCGGCCACCGCTGAAAGAGGGGCGTTTTACATTGATTTCACTGCCAAAAGCGGCGTCGGATCCCTCAAGCATTATTACGAACTTTTACTCTGAGCAGGATCTGACCGATCCTTCCCGACGGGTCGATGTGTATAACGCCGCTGTAACCCTGTTACGTATCCAGCATTACGCCGGTTTAAATCAAGGCTTTAATTATCCCGAGGCGCAGGAAGACTACACTCGCTATCAAAACTTCATCCAGTGGTGGGTGCCGCAGGCTATGGAAAGCGCTATAAATCATTTCCGAGCGCGTAACTTACGAGATGCGCTGAAAAAGCATCTGCAAAAAGCTCTGCTGCTTGGCCTGGTGACCGGGAAAGAAGAACCGGCGGAGATCGTCAATACCCTCTGCCTCACCCAGAAAGGCGTCGGGAGAGCCGAAGGGAAAAGTACTGGTCGAACGCTGGCGACCTCACCTTCCGAGATATGTTTCAGAGGGATTGAGGCGACCCTGCATCCTCACGCCAGCGCCAGAGTCGCCGAAGCCAGGGCGCAGGCGCTTGTAGGATGGGATGATGCCAGAAAAGCGTGGCTTGAACAGGTAGCTATCACTGAGCAAGGCTCAGGCTTGGGCTCCAGTCGTGCGCTTGATGCCGATGTAATATTTTCCGCACTTAAAACTGTTTTAAAACAGCCAATTGGTGCGGAAATTGAACGTGCGGCACTCTCCGTTAAGCAGGAACTTGCCAGCACACTAAAAAATGTTCAACTCTTTGCCAACATTAAAGATGGCGACGATTTCCTCAACCAACTGAACGACTGGCAGACGTTTATTGAGACTGTGCGGGCCGAGCACTACCCCACCGGCAACGCTCAGTACAAGCCATCTTCGTGGCTGTTGGGTGAAATTGAAGCCCTCAGAACCGACGCCGAGGAGAGTCTGGCGACTTTAATTTCATTACTTTCCATTGAAAAACAAAAAGATAGCGCGAGATTGTGGCTGGATATATGTCAACTTGACGGTGACTACGTTTCAAGAATCAGCAGCGTACTTGCTCAATGGCAACTAGTACAACCTAAGATCGCGTTCGCACTCCAGCAGATGAACGCCAAAGGGGATATACAGCAACTGACTCTTGCTCTGAATAGAGTGAATGACCGTCTGAAAACACTGGCGAGCGATATCATCGCCTCTGGAGTCGAGCAATGACCACCTTGCGCCAACAACTGGCTGAAATGCAAAAAGAGCTCGATCTTAGCGTTCAGGCTGGTAAGGCATCACAAATCATCGATAAATGTAATCTGGTATACAGTAAAACTAACACCATTGCCGATAAGTTTGCATTGCTTAAACAGCAATATCCTGCCCAGCAACAACTCCCACAGGGCATTGCAGTTACCTGGAATGACGAGCAGCAGAGCGAACTGATCGCTGCCGCGAACAGCGTCAAAAGTCTCAAGTTACAGTGGGGACGCTGGCTGAAAAACCAGTCGGTAAACAATCCCGGCGAGGAAGAAAACCTTGCAGATCAGGAAGAGTCTCCACAGAACTCTCTAGATGAGACGCTGACTGCCTCAGAGGAACCTACCGCTTACGACATCATCCAGAATGATTCCTTGACCCATTGTGTCAGCCAACTCAGTACCCTACACAAGGACCTGAGCAAAGAACTGAAAGATGCCTGGGATGCATGGCTGGAAGAGTTACATCAGCAGGTTCACGTCGATGACAAGACACTGAATTTCCAAAAAAATGCGAACAAATTTGACGATATCGCCTCCGACTATGAGCGTCGACGTCAGGATTTCGAAAACTTAACGCAGTGCCAACCAGTAAGCGGTGAAAAGATTAACCAAATCAAAGCGCTCGCCGAAAAACTATATTCCCTGCGCGGCATGATGAAAACCGACTGGCCTGACGTTGTGCAAGCATTTTTCAATAGCATTAATGGCCCGCAGAGTCTCCGCCCAACGTTAAGTGTCCTGACGCCCGAGGTGCTTGAGTGGTTGAGGGATGAAGAGATGCTGGATGAGTTCTTGATCACAAGGAAATAGTTTATGTCTACGGCTGATTTGTCCCACCTGCACCAGGCGCTAGACCTGCTCGAAGAGCGAGAAGCGGAACTGCTGGTCTGGGGGGATACGGATGGCGCATTTACCCATGCCGATATCATCTCACTCTTTACACGGAACCTGCCCTGCGAAGATGCCGAATCGTTACTGGCAGAGCTGCAGAATGCTGCCATGCTCTTCAGCGTCCCGACCAGCAAAGGGGAGGCGCGCTACCGCACGCGTATGGCGGAATCGGTCCACTTGTTCCGACACCAGCGTCAATGGTTCCGTGATCAACCGCTTCAGCGAGCCCGGACGCTGGTCGCCGACTACCGTTTCGTCCGTCGCCCGCGCAACTATCCGAAAAGGGAACTTCCGGCGCAAACAGTGCTGAACAAATGGGTCGACGTTCCATGGATGAACGAAATTAAACACCAAGCACTTTCCCGACTGATCGGTGACTTTTCTATTGCCGGTTTTCAGGAACGTTCAACCGAACGTATTTTGCGCGCCTGGCACTTTCATAGCAATCATGCTCACGCGAAAGAAGCCACCGGGACTATTGTCTGTGCAGGTACGGGGAGTGGTAAAACGCTGGCGTTCTATCTCCCGGCACTCACTTCGCTCCTTAATGATATTCAGCGCGACAATGCACAGCGAGTCAGGACGCTGGCACTGTATCCACGTAAAGAACTGCTTAAAGATCAGTTCATGGAAACCTGGGGCAAATGTCGTGAGCTCGACAGTCAGGCCATGACACAGGCAGGACGCAAGATCCGTATTGGCTCTTTTTTTGGTGACACCCCGTTCAGCCATCAATACGCAACAAAAGATAAAGACAAGGATATGCCCTTTGATTTACTCCGTTGCCCCACGCCAAAATGTCCGGGGCAAATGCACTGGAAAGCAGAAGATATCAAAGCGAAAAGAGAGATTCTTCGTTGTAGCCACTGCGATCATAGCGTAGACAGTGATGAAGTGATCCTGACCCGCGTCTCGTTAATGAAAACCCCGCCTGACATCCTGTTTACCACCACCGAAATGCTCAATCAGCACCTTGGGAACAACCAAGCGAATCAACTATTTGGCATTGGCATCGGCGTAACGCCGCCGCCGGTAGTCCTGCTGGATGAAGTACACACCTATGTGGGGAATACTGGTGCACAGACGGCCTATCTGCTGCGACGCTGGATGCAACTTGCACGCAGTCGCCCCCATTTTGTCGGGCTGTCGGCAACGCTGAGTGACGCCGAACGTTTCTTCGCTGACCTGGTAGGCGCGCATAAAAAACATGTAGCTCTTATCGAACCGAAGATCCACGAAATGGAAGATGAAGGGGCTGAATATCTGCTGGCATTACGCGGCGATCCGGTTTCACAAACCGCCCTCCTCTCTACGACTATACAGACCAGCATGCTCGCCCGACGTATTCTGGATACGAAAAGGAAAAAATCGCGCGGGACATGGGGGCAAAAAACCTTCGTCTTCACCGACGATCTGGATGTCAATAACCGACTTTATTATCAATTGTGTGACGCCGAAGGTTGGCGGTCGCGCGGTCAATATTTATTCGTTGCGAAACCGCCGCTGGCCGCTCAGCGTCTGGAAACACCGCAAAACAGCCATGCGCTGACTCAAGCAGGACAGAACTGGCGTATCGCGCAGGATATTGGTCACCCACTTGACGAAAATGACCGGGCCATCGTCGCCCGAACATCCAGTCAGGACGTCGGGGTCGATCCTAGAGCGGAAATAGTGATTGCAACCGCGTCTCTGGAGGTGGGCTTTAACGATCCCTCCGTTGGCATGGTTATTCAGCATAAAGCGCCACGTAACGTTGCCTCCTATTTGCAGCGTAAAGGGCGTGCCGGTCGTTCAAGAACCATGCGTCCATGGATGGTCGCAGTCCTGTCCGAATTTGGCCGAGACCGCGTCGTTTATCAACGCTATGAAGAACTCATTAATCCAGAGATAAAAGGGCAGTCGTTGCCGATGGGCAACATTCATATCCAGAAAATGCAGGCAGCAATGGCGACACTTGACTGGTTGAGCATGAAGATTCCTGGAAGTAATATCTGGTCATTGCTGAATAAACCGCAGGCAAAGCGAGAGTCTCTCGACCATCTTGATCGTATGCTCCACCTGATTACCGCCGTGAGCGAACAACATGCATGGCAGCAGGAGTTTGAGAAGTATCTGTTCTATGCGCTGCGCATCACTGACGAGCAACTTCAGCGCGTACTGTGGTCGCCTCCCCGTTCGATCATGATGGAGTTGCTGCCGACATTAAAACGACAACTCACCACCCAATGGTCGCGGATGGGCCAACCTGAAGCAGACCGTTCGACGGGACGTTCCCCGCTTCCGGCCTTTATTCCTTCAGCGCTATTCAGCGAACTCAATCTGCCAGAACTGGAGATCCATCTTGAGCGGAAGTTCAAGAAGCGTGAACATTTGCCCTTTATTCAGGGTCTGAAAGAGTTTGCGCCAGGACGCATTTCTAAACGCTATGCCGTTTATTCCGACAATGAAGTTGACTGGCTGATACCGGACAAATTTGTTCCGGCAATGAACTGCGTTTCAGATGTTGATTTTGAAATTGAACAGGCTTTCGGCGATACCTGGCAGCCAGAGTGTGTCATCGAGTGTGAAGGTCAGCCTCCTATTAGGGTCATTCGCCCGATGCAAGTGCTTACACGCGCGTTGCAATTCGAGCAAAATCTCACCGAGAAAAGCAACTCGCAACTGTGCTGGCATACCCGGTTTAATCCTGACGATCAGGCCGATCCGCTCCCCATTCCTGCAGGCCCGTGGATGGACATCCTCCGCTCCATGACATTCTTTACCCACCAGAATATGACACCTCTCGACGTCACGCGTTACGCCACCCACGCAACGGCCTCGTTACGCAATAAAACAAAGCAACAGGCGCATGTGAACTTCAGGTGGGTCGAACATGGCGAGCCTGTCGGGGTTGGCGTACGGCAGTGGGTGGATGGCGTCCGGCTCAGATTTACGCTTCCGCCCACTCTGCTGCAACGCCTCCGACATGACCCGGCCATTCAGCGCGCACTACGAACTCTCTATTTCCAACATCGGATCAAATATGAACCACGTTTCGAATATGACACGTTCACCGCTGACTGGATCTATGAGTGCTACCTGGCTGCGGTCACGCGGGAATTGGTCACGCAGTCGTCTCTGGCTGACGCCATCGCGGAATTAAAAACCCCGGACGGCCAACGTAGACTGGCTGATATCGCGGACTCTCTCTTCCAGGCAGAAAATATCTTTGAAAATAGCGAGGATGGTGAAGACGACGCCGAAAGCCAGGAATTGCAGCAACATTTACGCAGCTTGTTTAAAGAGACCGACATCCTTGACATGGTGGACAAGCACAGCGCGATCTTGACTCATGATCTCAGTGATGATGTCGATTTCCAGAACTGGTTACAGTGTCTGCTGACAACGACCTTTGCCGGAGCGGTCAAACAAACCAGCCACCTGTTACTGCCGGATGTTGATGAACGCGGCCTGGTGGTGGATACCGAACTCAACGACGAGGTACTGGACGTCTGGCTGACCGAATCAGAACCCGGAGGTTGTGGCATCATTACCCGTCTGGAAGACGTTTTTCATCAGGATCCAGTCTCCGTACTGAATCTGTTTATGCGTAGTTTTGCCGCCAGCGATTACGAGCAGATCGACTACGACCTGTTTGAGATGCTTTCGCGACTTCCCTCTTCAAGCGAACTGCAGGAAGCCTTGAACTCTATACGTAAGGCCAGCAACCATTCGCAGCGCCGTGAGGCTAACGCCCGCCTCCGAACGCTGCTGAAGGCGCAAGGATTTGCACTCAGTCACAGTTTTATGTCGGTGCTGCACACGCGGATCCTACGCCCGGGCAGCCAGGCGTCACATGATGCGCAGATGCTGACATATCTCAACGCATGGCGGGAACTGGAAAACAAAGCCGGATACGAAATTGCTCTGAATATTTTTGCCCATACCCAGGCGACGCAAGAACTGCCTGGCGCCAGTGTGACTAATGTTTTTGAGCGTTTTTGCAAAATTCAGGGAATGCTCTGGCAGCGCGGTAATGCCATCCGTCAGTCGGTTCTCAGCTATTACA
The DNA here is from genome assembly GCF_025910055.1 of Pantoea sp. JV6. NCBI lineage: Bacteria > Pseudomonadati > Pseudomonadota > Gammaproteobacteria > Enterobacterales > Erwiniaceae > Pantoea > Pantoea sp. JV6. Next base: position 292,281 of record NZ_JAPCIM010000013.1, read on the forward strand.
ACCCCTTTAAGTCCGGTAACAACCTGACTGAACGACTGCTGCTAAGCTCACTGTTTCAACAAACGGTGTGCAGCATCAGCATCAGTGAGAGCGACTGGTTAGCACAGTTACATCACGCTATTACCCAACACGGCTTTGCAGAATTGCATATACCGCGAGAGGCTCGCCATCGAATTGTCGAAGTGATCTCTCTGGTGCAGGTGACCCCGATTGAGTACTTTGGTTTGCATCTCTACCCCCGGGAGTCCGCCGTCGACTATCAGGGTGGCAATCTGGTGTTACGTATTGAACTGGCCGAAGCGCTGCTGTAAGGAACGCAGAAATGGAAGAACAACGACAAATTTTCCTGCATGGCCCACTGGGCCAGCGACATTTGCGGGAAATTCTCAGCGCGCAGTTTAGTGGTCTAATCCTCTATCCGGAACTGATCTGGCTGATCTCGCCGTGGATAAGCGACTTCGACGTGATTGATAATCGAGGCGGTCAGTGGAGTTTTCTTGATCCTTCTTGGGGGGCCCGAATGATCAGCTTCCAGGAATTACTCGCTACCGCCGTCAACAATGGCTGTCCGCTACGCATCGTGACACGTGAAGACACGCGCAGCGTGGTCTTTATCGAGCGACTACTGGCGCGCTTATCTCCCGATCACGACATGCAATATATATATCACGAGAACCTGCACGCCAAAGGGATGCTGACCAAACACTTCTTTCTGAAAGGCTCCATGAATTACACTTGGAGCGGTGCAAACCTGAACGATGAGCATCTGCTGTTTTCAACCAATAATACGGTTATTTCAGATGCGTTGATTGAATTTAGCGGCCAGTACACCTTAGGAGACACCCATGACTGATACTTCTCAATGGCTGTGTGACTTCTTTGGCCACGGAAATTTACTGAAGCTGGACAGGCTGCTGGAAAACGTTGAAAACGCCTACCCTGCGGACTTAAAAGCCGTCTTACTGCCGCTCTACGAGAGCGCGACTGACGCTCAGTGGCCGATTATTCTGCCCTGGTGCGATGCCCATCGCTGGGTATTTTTTGCCGCAGCAGAAACGGATCGCACCACGCTGGAGCTCAGCAATGTGCTGAATGCCAGGCTGGGCTCTGCCGATGTTATTGCCGATAGAAAGGTGACTTTAGTCCCGGCGCAGGGAGCGACGTCGCTGTCTGAAACGGCTCTGCTGACACACTGTCCGGCAGGATTTATACGAATCGAATTACTTCCCACAAAACAGAAAGATAAACCGGCAAAAGAGCGGATCTTCGCAGCGCTCAAAGACGTTATCACCCTGTTTCGTGACAGACCATCAATGGTTCGTACGGTCAAGCGCCCCTTTGGGCGGATCTTAAGTGATTTTATTCTGGCAAATAGCCAAAAAGAAGAAGCCACAAGCGACGCTTTACTACAGGAACTGAAAAACAACGGCGCGCTTTCGCGGCGCAACCTTATGCTGCTCGAACTCCAGCAGGCGGGTAAGTTGGAGAGGTGGGACACGCTGCTGAATCACGATTCGCTTGCGGATTTGGTGCGGGGACGCATTCCCACAACTCTGATGAGGATGCTGCTGAAAGCATACCAGCAGGTATATTTTACGCCCGACAGCTACGGGTATCCGCAGGCCTCCCCGACGGATCTTCGCCCGCAATGTCTGGCACTACATCCTCTGTTTATGCAGATGCCTTTCTTATCCCAGGATGACGCTGACACAGCTGCGTGGAAAAGTTGGGCCACCGGTGTGATGCTTATTGGAGAGGTCGACCTGCTCAACGCGTTGCCAGAACGTCTGAAAACCGACTGGCTGAGTGGATTACACACTTGGGCCAGTAGACCGTTCAACGTTGTGAGTCCGTCAGAGACGACAGCGACAGCGACGGCGTCGGTTCCGGATACACTGCAACAGATTGCCGCATATCTGCAAGCCTCCCTGACAGCTACGCAAGAAGAGATTACCAGCTACGCGCAAACACTCCGCACGCTGGATCAGAAGTTGATGGAGCAGGCGATGGCGGTACCGCTGCTGAGAATACTCATTGAGGAAATCCGCCATCTGAGCAATCCGCAAATCGTGGGCTGGGATATCTGTTTCTCCCGACTGTGTCAGTCAGAAGTCGACAGTAACAGCCTGGTGCAGCTGGTCGCGCTAGAAAGTGAAAACTGGCCCGCCGATTCGTTTCATGAAACGACGATGCTCCAGTTACTATCAAGTCAGGTTCCACCAGACGCGTTCCCGATCCTGCGTAACGTGATGCCAGCCTTTATTGAATGGCTTGAACGTCATCAACTCAGTCTGAGTAGCACGACGTGGCTGAAGTGGCTGGATGTTCTTGCGATGGAGCAAAGCGTCAGTCAGGCGGACATTAAGCTGGCCGCGATGGCGACGGACCGGTTCCTACAAGGCTCCGTTAGCCAGGATGCATATCAACAGTCCGGTGCCATGCTGGAATTGATCGTAGAACGAGCCAGTTCTTTCCGCAACCTGTCTGCGTTGTGCGAGTTAATCGAACTCTTCCTTGATGCTCCAGTGCAGGATCTGGCGACACTCACCTCGCTTTGGCTCAGAGTTCAGTCTTTTGTGGGCGGAATATGGGAGCGACTGGATCCAACTACTCGTACCGTTATGCGTAACTTGGCGACAGGCGTGCTAGGGGAAGGTGCAGAGAGCGTATTTCCGGCTGAGAAGGATAGCGGTACGGCAGATGCAGAAGATGAGTTGCCGGACTTATCCGGAGCCAGAGTAGCGATTTATAGCCTGACAGAAGGTGCGGCGAGGCGCGCGAAACAGATGCTGGAAACGCTGTTCGCCGGGATCAGAGTGGAGATCTGTCATGCACACACGGCAACCGATAAGCTAGTTAATCAAGCGAAACAGGCTGATTACTTCATCTTTTCGGCAGGCAGCGCCACTCATCAGGCCTTCTACGCAGTCTCATCGCAGCGCAGAGATTTAATCTATCCGACAGGTAAAGGTGCGGGGTCAATGCTGAACGCGTTTATTGCGCACGTTCAGCAGAAGTGGCATTAAAAGGGGCAAATGCCCCTTTTTTATATATTGTCGTTCGCTGCTTTGATATAACTCGTGACCAGATAATCTGTCACTAACGAAATATCTTTTGACAGATTCTGCAACTCATTCCACTTACGAACAATACGCTGACCATCGATGTCAGTCCCAAAGTCCCACGTCCCGTTACTCCATGCGCATAGCGGCTTGATTCGATTTAACTCTTCAACGAAGCGGATATAGGAAGGGATATCGGTCCAGCCGTTTTCACCTTTGTATTCCTGATGCACGTGATCGATTTCATCCATCAAGCTGCCCAGCGCAAGGATGCCAACGCCGTGTAACAAGCGGGAATAGCGAGGCTTTTTATCCCAGTCATCAGTAAAAACAGTCTCCACCGCTGACCAGAAGTTATTTAACAGCTTAACCATTTTACCTTCATCCCCTAATCCAGTAGCTGGGTCACGGAAGCGATACAACGCCCCATCACGCAGGCTGGAATCGATCATCTTGATCATTGAGTTGTCGGCAATCACTCCATCCGGGTTCGTCGCAGTCTTAATGCGGCCGGCCAGAGGACCTTCACCAAAGTTAAGCCTCTGAGTCAGAAGCGATGGAAATTTACGCATCTGCAGATCGGATGGAAGTCGACCATGAGTATGCGGAGCCAATTCGTATAACAACGTCTTAGGCAGCGGTTTGGTCGAGTTCACAAGCATAAATTGTTCACGTTGTTCTTCGGCATCATTGGCGATAAATGCTGATACCGGCATCATAAACGAGTCTATCTCGGCATCCCGAAGTGCTGCTGTACGTTGTTGTCCATCAACAATAAAGCCAGGCTTCTCAAAATCCTTGTCTTCAGAGAAGGGAATTACCAGATGCCCCATATCACCATTATCTGATAGCGGCTCAAAGCGTACACGCTGATCGAAAGCAATAATCACAGGGTTTGGGATCATTGGGTTCACGCTTTCGATATACCGCTGGATTTCACGAATATGATTGCGAACCTCTGGCCGTTGATAACCAATCAAACTCTCTTCGCCACGACGAATACGAGATATCGCGGCGATTTTACTTATCTGTTTGCCTTCTATCGCGAGGCTATAAAGTTGCCTGTTTTCTCCTTGCCTGATTCTCAAGGCAGGAACACGATATTCACTCATGACAATTCCTCTGGGCGCTGGGACAAAGTCTGTTGTAAGCGACTGTACAACACCTGAATGTTGTGGAAACCACGGCGACGGTTACGTTCTGCGCCGCGGAAAATGATGGCATTGATGCCAATAGACTTGCAGATATTGCAATGGCACTGTTTCCACGGACGCTCACTTAAAGTACGGTAGTAATCTGCGCGGATTTTATCCGCCTCTTTTTCACCGGAATGAAAGCGTTCATAGGCTAAAACTGCTTCTAATGTCTGCATTAGGGACATCGAGTCGTTGTCGAATTCAAAGAGGGCATTCATGGCATCTTTTTCCAGATGACGTGCAATATCCTGATCAATAATTCCAGACTTAATTTTCCGGCTCAAGCTTGGGTTCGCGTCAAATTGAGGTACACGCACAGCGGTATAGGCTGGGCCAGCAAGAGAGTGATAATTATTTTTCCGATCTTTAAAGGCTTGCTGCAATGGAGTTGTGGAGTCGATGCTGGTGACTCCAAACTTAATAAAATCTACAAAACTCTCTGGACGAGCAATACCAAGTAGGTGCACTTGCGTATCGCTTTTAAGACGTGGCTTGATCTCTTCCAGAGTCTCAAGGATCTGCACCGTTTTTAAAGGCACCATTCCCCCCATCGTGATGTTTTTGTATCCCATAGCCAGAAGTGCCTCTACGGACTGGCGATAGGAATCCTTGCTCCAACCATGTGCGACACCAAATGGGGTAAAGCAGCTTTTGTGCGACTTGTTAAGAAACTCCTGAGCCAGAGTTAGCGTGATATCCTGACGACGACGACATTCGGCCAAAACTTCACCGCCGAATACCTCTCCAGGTTTCTCATAACCAAATACGATATGATCAAGGGATACGCCATAATTGAAACGGGAGGTTTCATAAAATTCAATGACCTCCTCTACTCGATATGGCGGCACATCCTGATTAACATATGTGAATGCGCCACAATCTCCCATCGTTTCCATATTGTCGGGCAAGCGGAAAAAGTGCTTCATACCATTACGGAAGTACCGTAAACGTTGAGCTCGGGTATATTTACTTTCACCACCACCAAGACCATCGACCACTGCTTTAGAAACCAGCATACCGTCGTAGGGGTGAGGAAAAACCTCATGCGGATAATGATCGTCGCGCTGACGAACTCGATGTTCGTTACGCGTTTCGCGGAAGAAGTCGAAACTTGGATCGATAAAATCCTGACTATCCGGAAAAAAATACTTTAGCTTCGACAACTTACTCTCCTGACGCCACTACAAGATCTAAAAAAACAAGCAATTATATCATGAAATCACATCTGGTAGCATTAAGGTTTGCTCTCACTTATGGCCTTGAACACAGCGCGGAACCGCTTCTCCTCAAAGGAATTCCCTTCATCACGGAAAGCCCGAAGAGCATGCGTAGCACTCAAACCAGGCTGCTGACTCATAAGCTTCACAATGTAGTGATTCACTTCTTGAGCGGTACGTCGAGTTCCTTTCTTAGGCTGACGCTCAGGTAATCCGTTTAGCTTTTCTGATAATTGTCGTGAGAGTTTATTTAAATCATTACATTGTCTCTCTGTGAACTCCTTTACTATATAGCGAGCAAGACTAATATTAAGTGAAATCATATTGCAATTTAAAAAGCCAGCCATATTTTGATTGCTCTTTAATAAATAACAGTCCAGTCTTTGCGTGACTTTTTTCGAGGTTATAATTACTAACTGCTTATTTGAATCAACAAGATAATTAAGCCCATTAATAACATCAAGTTCAATAGCATTGATGTAATCAGGAGATCCACAAATTATAAAATAATCTGTGCGCTTTTTTTTCATCAACTCAGTAATAGATGTAGGGTGATCTTTTTTGAAAAAAGATCTTTCAGTTATCTCTTTCCACCATGTTCTATGAAAAGTTTTACCAAAAAACTCATTTGAATACAATGGTATAGATTCGTCATAGCCTGCTGCAAACGTAGCTTTATAGGGTACGATTTTGTCCTTATGATGCAACAGGCCTAGACCTGCAGAAAGAACCCATAGATCAACGGGATACTGACTAAGAGTAGCTTTAGCAATCGCCCAATGCCCTCCTTTATAAAGATCCTCAGTGAGTAAAGTTTCTTTTTCAGAAATAGCCTCACTCATAGCGTTACACCACGAATTTACTAGTACACATGAAGGAGTGCGGCCTGATGAAAACTGACTTAAGCTCAATATCGCTTTGCCACCACTATTCTTGCCGTTTGTGCATGTTGTTATTAAATTGATATTACTCACAAGCGCCCTCCCAAAAATTTGTAGCAAAGCTACCTCAGAAAAAGGGACGTTGCAAGAAACGAATTGATGCCCCTGAGAAAATCTTCAGGGGCAGTTCTCAGTGAGGGATATATTCAAAGTATTCATCCTGAGAGCTTGAGCAATCCTGACACCTCCTAAGAATCCCTTTCTTCTCCAAAGAGAGACAAAAAGTTCTACATGTCTCAAGAAGTACCTTAGGCTCTTCACTTTTATCATTTGTTATCAGTGCCCTGGCAAGGGTATCGTAGCTAAAGCCACCAGTAGAGTGCGATATAATGCTCATAGCAAGTTGGGTATCGAAAGCCTTCATAATGCCCCCTTTGAGTAGTACGCATAGTAAATTTATAAAAATTATTGGTTTCGATTCAAGGATACCTTTCCAATTCATCTTATCCCATACTTACAACACTAACATCTTAGTGCAACCTGGCAAGAACCTTACTTAAACAATTTTCGATTTAAAAACCAATTCAAAAATTAAAATAAACATATAACATTCAATTAGTTAAGCAACACTAACTTCAACCAGCTTATATGACCAGGACAGGCTTCAAAGTTCAGATCATAAGTAAAATGCTAAACCTTTTCTTGAGGCTTAGCTTGTCAAGACTTCCATATCTTTCAGAGCCGTGTTAAGCCCTTTATGAGGTTTTTGTGTGGGAATTAGGTATCAAGCGGGATATATCCGCAACGGCATTTGCCTTATACCATTGGTCCAGATCGTATCAGGATGAACATAGGGTGGGTGATAAAGCGTGGCAGGGCTTGAGCAAACCGGAATCCCAGACACAAAAAAAGCCGCCCTTGAGCGACTTTAATTTGCATACTTGGTGCCGAAGGCCGGAATCGAACCGGCACGCCTCGCGGCGGTTGATTTTGAATCAACTGCGTCTACCGATTTCGCCACTTCGGCACTGAAGGGTATGCGGAAAACGTTGAGGATTATACCGTTACCCCCTGTTTCCGCAACCCTTATCCGCAGGCTAAGGTGCAACTGCTGAAAAAACCATCTTTTGGGTTCTCCGGGACACTGCGTGACATCCTTGTCAGAAATTCTTCACTCACCCTCGCCCGACGTAAAGCAGTCGCTTCAGAACTCATGTTTCATTAGCAAAACAATAGCTCTAACCCGAAACAGGCTTCACATCCGTTACCAGTGTCGGCAGATCCCAGGTGCCGCCCGCATGGATATAACGGCACATACCAGTCCCGCCGTCATAGCTTTTGCGGAAGGCCTGACCGTCCCATACCCAGCTTTCCTGACTCATACAGTCACCAATACCGCGGCCTTTCTGCACACTGGTAATTTCGCCCTTGTCGTAATCCGACCCGGAAATGGTCACGAGCACTGGCGTGCCTTTAAGCTGGTTATCAATGACCCAATAGCCATATCCTTCGTTGTAAGCAGCACGCCAGCAGAGCGCCGAAAGCAAAGCGTGTGTGTCATCCAGCGGCGTAAGAGTCAGTCCGTCGGTTTCCGGATCGCTGTTTTCTGCAGGTGAATACAGGCTGTCGCACGTGTCATCGTCATTGTGATTGACCGTAGAAAGCAGTCGGGTTTTCAGCGCGTCCATTTCTGATGCGGTCAGCAGACGGGGTTCGCCGCCAAGGGTTTTTGCCGCCTGAATAACCGGTGCGGGCACAGCCTTAGCCACGCTGCTCTCGGGCTTATTGCCCTTTTTGGTGAGCGCACCTGGCGTGCCGATACGGCCCTGCACGTCGTCCGCTTTCAGCAGCACGGCATAAGCGCCATCGCCAGAAAGCAGGAAAGGCTTTGTGCCACCTTTAAATTCGACTTTACCGCTGCCTTTGACGGCGCTGATTACCGCAGAGGTCTGGCTGGCCGACATTCGCCAATTGTCATCAGCCGCCACCAGATCGCCAGCTGATTTTCCGTTGATCCACAGCGTCAGCTTTTCCGCCGGTTTGCTGTCATCTTCGGTGTCGCCCAGCGTCACTTCTCCCACTGGCTCCGTTCCCGGTCCAGCGGCACGGGTGAGCAGGATCGAGCCAGACGGATCCTCTTCTTTGGCATAACCCGCAATGCGACAGGTCCGAGTGTTATCACAGACAACTTCCCAGTCTTTGTGCTCAAGCGTTTTTCCGCTCTGGGCGGCCTGAGCCGACAGGGATAATGCCGCCAGTACGAAAAGCATCGGTTTACAGTTCACTTTAGTCCCTCAGGTTGTATTTCTGATATCAGCACAGGTATCACTCTTTCACCATCGGTGTGAGGGAACCCAAAGCCATTGTTAATCGCCGCCAGGCTTTGAAAAAAGGTTACGCCCCGTCCTGGGCGATGCGCCTATCGGGTAACTCTCTCTTTTTTGTTAAGCGCTTCAACCAGCACGCTATGCAGCTGGCCGACAGAGAGATCGCGGATGACAGACACAGGAATACCGCGCAGTCGTCTGCAGAGATAAACAATGCCAAAAAAATCGATGCCTTCACTATGGAAAAGATATTCGTTTTCTTTCAGAGAGAACGCCTTCCTGAAACCACCTTCTTCTGCAGAAAAGCTCACGCCGAAAACTTTTTCGGCCTCCTCCAGCAATTCAACACCATCATCGCCGGTAATCCCCAAATCCTTTTCCAGCCAGGTATTTTCATCGATTATTTCACGTCTGCATCCTGCAAAATCGCGGACAAAAGCGATAACGTCCGCCATTGAGGGTTCCATATCATTGCTCATGCTAAAGCGCTCCGCGCTATCCTGTCATTTTACAGTCGTCCTAAGGTCATTTCCTGCACCTCAGCCGCTGGATTAGCCTCTTTCACGGCGGCAAGAAAACCGGCAAAATCCCGATTAAAAAGGGTGTAGTTGTTCAGGACCCGGAACTCCCTTTCGGTGCTATAAGACCCGGTGACATAACGAACCAGCCATACCCGGCGACTGCTGACTTCAGTTCCGGTGACTTTTATCCTGATAATATTTTCCAGCGGAACTTTGCAAAGCGTTTCGCCGTCACGCTGCTGATACAGGAAGTCGCTGTCATAGTAATAATCTTCCGTGTTCATTCCCAATTTTTTCAATATCGGAGTGTTAGCCGATATCTTTTTCATCTCCCCTGGAGAAGGAGGAGGCCATTTTTTAAGGGGCAAAGGCCTGAAGAAAGACCAGATGAGCAAAATGATGAACACTAACGACAGCAGTGAAATAATAAACGAAAAAATCTGATGCATTTAAATGACCCGACCTGTTCGGATAGCTCCTGATTATATCGAAGAAGGTATGACGCCGTTATCCGTTTTTACTGCCCTGCCCGCTCATCTTTCAGTGCACTACGATCCGTCTGACGCGTACCAGCGACAGACATTGCTGCGCACCTGCCGCACAACTGAGTTGCCTGAATAAATCCGGCTATGGCCCAACGTTTTAGCCTGAGCATCCTCCCTCTACTAACCTCTCACGCTGATGTTGTCTTGATTGCCTTACAGCGCCTGTTCGCCCTTAGAAACGCTCCAAACGCCTCCCCACCTTTACGGTTTACATTTACCTGCATTTGTTATGTGATCCTGTTACGTGAATTCCTCGAGCTGTCTCTCAAAACAGGATCCTGCATGCGCTTTTACCAGGCCGATCCCCGCCTTGAAAACTACTGGCGCGGCGTTATCCTTTTTGGCAAAAACGTCGCCTCTTATAAATTTGCCCTTGCCCATGCGCTGTACGATCTGAAGCAGCCGGATAACGATTTAATTACGCTGGAAGCGCTGGCCGTGCCTTTTGTGCGGCATTTATGTGCCCACCTGCGTCATGCGCCAAAGCAGATCACCAGCAAAAGCAGCGAGTTTCTGGAGGCATGCAGAGAATTCAACGCAGGCGAAATCAGCGAAGAGCAGTTAATTGCTATTACCGTTAAGCGCGGGTTCGCTAACGTCATCGATGCTTTTCATAATGTGAATCACGCCGAGATCGACAAACGCTTTTTCCTGGATGAACGGCGAAGCCATAAAGGCATCCGGCTGACGGAGAACTTTTATCAGCTGACGGAAAACGAACAGTTCGCCAGTCTGAAAGCGGAAACGGATGCCAGATGGCGGCTGGTAGAAGAAGCCTGGGCGATGAACGTTTCACGCAACCTGATTGCGGTTGATTATGACGATAATGACAAGATGCTTTTCACCCGTCAGAGCGGTCGCCGCGTCACCATTACTAGCTGCCGCAGCAGCCTGAATGGCTACCAGAAAGGCCGGTGCTTTTATTGCTTCCGTGCCATTGGCGTGACGGGTGGCGAAGAGAACCTGGCGGATGTCGATCACTTTCTGCCGCTGATGCTCAGCGAGCAAATCGGCAACCTCAACGGCGTCTGGAATCTGGTGCTGGCCTGCCAGACCTGTAATCGCGGCGCTCAGGGTAAGTTTGCGCGCATTCCCTCGATAACACTTTTGCAGCGACTGCATGATCGAAACGAATACTTTATTAACAGTCATCTGCCACTGCGGGAGACGTTAATCCGCCAGACCGGCGCAACGCCGATGCTGCGGCACAGTTTCCTGCAAAACAGCTGGGATACGGCAAAATTTTCTCTGCTCCACGAGTGGCAGCCAGCGGCACAGGGAGACAGCCTGTTTTGAACAACGAAGATTATTACCGGCAGAATGCTCAGCGGTTTTTTACCAATACGGCAAGCGTGGATATGTCTGCGCTTTACCCGCCTTTTATTGACTGCCTGCCACCGGGTGCTCGCATTCTGGATGCAGGCTGCGGTTCAGGCCGTGACGTTAAAGCCTTCAGCGAAATGGGTTTTATCGTCGAAGCCTTTGATGCCTCGGCGGAGCTGGTTGCGCTGGCCCGCCAGTTATCCGGAAAGCCTGTAGCGCAGATGCGCTTTCAGGATGTGGATGCGGTTGAAAGATATGACGGTATCTGGTGCTGCGCCTCGCTGCTGCATGTTTCCAAAGCTGAACTACCCGGCGTCATGACAAAACTGGCCATGGCGCTGAAGCCTGGCGGCGTAGTGTATCTCTCTTTTAAACATGGCCACGGCGAACGGGAAAAGGATGGGCGCAGATTTACGGATATGGATAGGGCTGGGTTACAGAAACTGATCGAGAGGATTAATACTCCCGGCGGCAGCCTCCTGACTAAAAATACGATGGAGATAAAAAGTGAGGCTGGCTCTGAGGACACAGCGGTAAAGAGATTTGCTCTTGAAATAGATAAAATCTGGCAGACCGGTGATGTTCGTATCGGACGCGGCGACGAAGTCTGGCTGAATGCGATTATCAGGAAAAGTTTAATCTTCTAGCTGGCCTGTAAAAAGGCCCTGGCTCCTCCCCCACAAACGCAAAAGAGCCAACCTCGCGGTTGGCTCTTTCTTGCATATCACATGCTCAGCATCAGGCATTATCAGTGCCCATCAGCGCCTGTTGTTGTCAGGATGAGCGCCTCAATGCGTATGGTCATGATGCAGCTTGTTTTCGACCTCATTCTTCACTTCGCCGGCTTTATCTTTCACCTTCTCAGTCAGGCTCTCTTTGTGGTCGCGGTTATACGCGCCGGGTGCACGTTGAAACTTCAAGGAAAGTTTTTTTACATAAAATCTTAAACAGCTGTCATTTTGGCGCGGTCAGGCCCCTCAAAAGATTGCCATGACAGTTACAATATTTTAATGTTAATTCATCAATGGACACGGTTTCCGAGGAAAAGCAATGGACGCAACAATGCTCGCCAGTTCAGTCTTATCGGGCGTAGTTTCAGTACCGATGGATTTTTATCTGGGACTGGAGCGAACCTTTCAGGATTTAAACCTTTCTGATGGCGGCAGAGGCATTCAGTCACGCAATATGCATGACGACGTCCGCGTTGGCCGGGCTGTCTATCAGGCCTTCAGGGACAGAAATAAGATAGCGAAAATCGTTAATATCATCATTGATGATTCGCTGCAGTACCTTCCCGAACCTGCACTGCGTAAGGTTTATGACAAGCTGATAGGCAACGCAACGTCAATGACCAGCCGGACGGCTACGCAACTTACATTGTCTTCTTACCTGGGATCAAAGGTCATCAGTGGTGTCATGCTGTCATTCATTTCCCGCGTGGCACTCCGGGGACTGACCGGTGGCCTGACTGGCGGCGTCATCGCTCAGGGCGTGATTTCCCGCGCCTGTGAAGCCTCCAGACGACTTCAGATACAAAACCCTGAACTGTGGCGAAAACTGCGGATTAACGACTACGACATGCTCTATTTCATGTTCGAAGAACCCCTGCAAAACTTCATCAAAATGGGTGAAATGTTACGTAAAAACCCCTCAGCCTCCAGAGAATTTATTAATGCTATCGAAACTTATTAGACTTCTTCGTAAGCTCATCGCCGAAGTGTCTGGCGGTCTGGTATTAATGGCTATGGTGGTGGGCATTTTTTTGGCAGCCACGCTGAATGAGGGCGCCATGCGCATAATTGCTCCGCTGCTCGTTCTTGTTGTGGGCCTGGTTGTTTACGGCCTGACCTGGCTGATTGCTGAAAAGCCAGACCGTCGTTAACCCTGTACTGACTAAAGCCCGGACAACAAGCGTAAGTCGTCATGAGTTCAGACCAGATATCTAACGAACACGCTGTCCTTGCCTCCTGCGGAATATGTCAGTCTGGAGGTGAATATAGCGATTTTAGTAAAGCAGGATAATAAAAAATCTTTCAGCCTCAATTTAATTACGGCATTAAATTTATCAGCGCGCCTATTACTCCAGTAACAATAAAAGAAAAAACAAAAAGGACGACTCGACAAATACAACCTCAAAGATAAATATCACCCAACCCGATAAAGCCGCTTATAAAATGCGCTATAAACAAAGCGGAAACTTTAATTTAAACCAGGACAGTTCATGATAAAATCAGCAAGGATATTAAATAATGTTTCAGCGGAACGTGCTTATTACTGACTTAAAAAAATTATTTCACAAAATAATAATAACCACAAGAATCTGAATATTTTATCACTTTTATTACAGAAGATTCCCAAAGCGCTACTTATTGAATAAAGTCAGGAGATTTCTACTCCTCAGCCTTTCTTAGGAAAACTGAATAAGCACATACCGAGGTTGAGATGAAACAAGCACAACGCAGTGCGTAGGGATGGGGACTGGCGGCACGTCTGGTAGCAGGCAGTGCATCAGCGGCAAGCTGGCAGGATCAGCTGAGCAGTGCAGCGTCGCTGCTCAGCCAGCAAATAACGGCAGCACCACCGGCACCACGCAGCAGAATGGCGGCATGTCGCTCTCTTCAATTACCAGCATGCAACCTGGCCTCAATCAGCGCGGGCCACTCGGATAAGGCACAGATCTGCTCAGCACGGTTCTCATCAGCAACGCATCCAGATCGCGGCAGTCGCGCCGCTCGCTATCCGGCAGCGTTTCACTGACGCGCCCTTCATCCAGACACTGGTGGATGAAAGCATGGATACGATCCATACGCTCACCATATTCCGCTTCGCCTGCACGCTGCTTGCGCGCAAGCAGCTGTTCGATTTCGGCCAGCAGAGCGGGATCCGTTACCGTCCCTGCCAGCAGATCTTCAAAACGCATAGGCGGCACACCTTTTCCGGCCTCTATCCACTGCACCGCCAGCAGTGGGCGCAACACGTAGAAGTACTTTTTCAGCCGCACGCTGTCGCCCTGCAGATATCCCCGAAAGTTCTTTTTCGCCATTGAGAGATAGTGCCAGCGCGCCCGTAATGGTGAAAACCAGTCCGGTATTCTTTCCCGTAAATCAGCAACGATAGCCGCTTCCTGCTGATAGACCACGGGCGAATCCAGCCATTCGATCAGTGTAGGGTTAGCTCGCTTTAACAGACCCAGCGCTTTTCGCCACTCCCAGCCGCAGACATCCAGCGTATCGTCGATCGGTAGCTCGATGACGTCGCGCGGCGGCTCTACACGCAGATACCACTCCGGTTTATGCACATAGAGAAAACGCACATCGTAATCACTGTCCGGTGAGGCAAAGCCCCAGCCGCGACTGCCCGACTCGCAGGCATACAGCACTTTGACTGCGTGCTCCTCTTCTACCTGACGCAGCACGCCACGTACGCGCTCGCGCATTGCGCTATCCACTCCATGCAATCCTGTTCTCATTTTTTTATCCTTTTACGCAAACAACCTGTGACAGCGTATGCACCACTTCCACCAGCGAAGACTGGGCGGCCATTACGGCATCAATATCTTTATAAGCCATAGGGATTTCGTCGATAACCTCTTTATCTTTTCGGCACTCCACATGCGCCGTAGCACGTCGCTGATCTTCCACGGTAAAACGGGCTTTTGCCGCCGTGCGGCTCATGATGCGCCCCGCGCCGTGGCTACAGGAGCAGAAGCTCTCTTCGTTACCCAGGCCGCGCACGATAAAGCTCTTCGCGCCCATTGAGCCGGGGATAATGCCCATCTGTCCTTTTTGCGCCGAAACCGCGCCTTTACGCGTCACCAGCACCGACTTGCCAAAATGCGTTTCCTGCTCCACATAGTTGTGGTGGCAGTTCACCGCTTCCAGATGCGTGCTAAAAGGCTTACTGATGACACGTGACATCGCCGCCAGCACACGCTCCATCATGGCTTCGCGATTATGGCGGGCGAAATCCTGTGCCCAGCTCACCGCTTCCACATAGTCGTTAAAATGCCTGCTGCCCTCCTCAAAATAAGCGAGGTTACGATCCGGCAGATTAGCGATATGGCGCTGCATGTCCTTTTGCGCCAGTGCGATAAACAGGTTACCGATGGCATTCCCTACCCCGCGCGATCCGCTGTGCAGCATCACCCATACCTGCTGGCACTCATCCAGGCAGACTTCAATAAAGTGATTGCCCGTTCCCAGCGTTCCCAGATGCTGATAGTTGTTGGTTTTAAACAACATCGGATGCTTTTGCGTCAGCGTCTTAAATCCTGGTGCCAGTTCAGCCCAGTGACGATCCACTTCCTGTGGTGGCGTCTGCCAGGCCCCCTTATCACGACGGGAGCGGGTATTCGTGCGGCCATGCGGGACTGCCTGTTCGATGGCGCTACGTATGCCCGACAGATTGTCCGGCAGATCGCTGGCCATCAGCGAGGTGCGCACCGCAATCATGCCGCAGCCGATATCCACGCCGACCGCCGCCGGGATAATCGCGCCTTTGGTCGGGATCACGCTGCCGATGGTGGAGCCTTTGCCCAGATGCACGTCCGGCATCACCGCCAGATGGCGAAAGATAAACGGCATTTTCGCCGTGTTCAGCAGCTGCTCGCGCGCTTCTGGCTCAACCGGCACGCCATTGGTCCACATTTTTATCGGCACGCCCTTTTCCTGCTGGAGGGTCTGATAGCTATTTTTCATTTCGTTCTCCTCATTGCTGTGACTTAGCAATTGCGAATGCCGTGCCAGAAAGCTCTCAGTCGCAGAATAAAATTTATCAGTTTGATTACTAACATCATTTATGATCACTCCGCATCTGCACATTGCTATAACCGGTAAGGAAAATTATCTTATTGGATAAGTTATTTATCTTATGGGATAAACATGAAAGCTAACGTTGTGATAGGTGTGCTGGGCACGGTGCTGGACAGGCGTGGCAAGCGGGAAAATCGCTGGAGCAAATGGCGGCCAACCGTCGCGCTTTGCCAGCAGGACGATCTCCGCATTGATCGGCTGGAACTCCTTCACCAACCGCGTGATATCAGTATGGCGCAGCGGGTGGCTGAAGATATCACGCAGGCATCACCCGCCACCGAAGTGGTGCTGCACAGCATTAAGCTGGAAGATCCCTGGGATTTTGAAGAGGTTTACGGCAGCTTGCTCGATTTTGTCAGTCGCTATCCTTTCAATACCGACACCGAAGAATACCTGGTGCATATCACTACCGGCACCCACGTGGCACAAATCTGCTGGTTTTTACTGACCGAAGCTCGCTATCTGCCCGCGCGCCTTTTGCAGACTTCCCCAGCCAGCAAGGGATCTGAGACGCCAACCGCACTCGGCCACTACTCCATTATCGATCTCGATCTGAACCGATACGCCACACTGACCAGCCGTTTTCAGCGCGAACAGCAGCACTCCACCTCCTTTTTAAAATCTGGCATTGAGACGCGAAACCCTACGTTTAACAGACTGATCGAGCAGATTGAACGCGTGGCGCTCCGCTCCGACTCTCCGATGCTGCTGACCGGCCCAACCGGCGCAGGCAAATCTTTCCTTGCGGAGCGCATCTATCAACTGCGCCATGCCCGCCACCGGCTAGCGGGTAAATTCGTGGCGGTTAACTGCGCTACTCTGCGCGGTGACAATGCGATGTCCACGCTGTTCGGCCATGTCAAAGGGGCTTTTACAGGTGCACAGCAGGCACGTGGCGGCCTGCTGCGGGAAGCCGATGGCGGCATGCTGTTTCTGGACGAGATCGCCGAACTGGGGCTGGATGAGCAAGCGATGTTACTGCGTGCCATCGAAGAGAAACGCTTTTTCCCTTATGGCTCAGATAAAGAAGTCAGCAGCGATTTCCAGCTGGTCGCCGGCACGCACCGGGACATGCAACAGTGGATTGCCGAAGGCCGCTTTCGCGAAGATCTTTTTGCCCGCATCAACATGTGGACGTTTCAACTGCCGGGACTGGCCGAACGCCGCGAAGATATTGAACCCAATCTGGATTTTGAACTGGCGCGTTACACACGTGAACAGCAAACGCAGGTGCGATTTGATAAAGAAGCGAGAAGTCACTTTCTGCGTTTCGCCTGCTCGGCAGAAGCCAGCTGGCGAGGCAATTTCCGCGAACTAAGCGCTTCCGTCACACGTATGGCGACCCTGGCGGAACAGGGAAGGATTTCTCTGGAACTGGTAGAAGAAGAGATTGCCCGGCTGCGCACCAACTGGTGCTCTCCGGTTGTGCTGGCTGCCCAGCCAGATCCCCCTTTAGCGCAGTACGATCTGTTTGATGAGTGCCAGCTACAGACGGTGTTAAGCGTCTGCCGCGCGGCAGATTCGCTTTCCGAAGCGGGGCGACGCCTGTTTGCCGTCTCCCGCCAGGGGAAAAAACAGCCCAACGATGCCGATCGCCTGCGTAAGTATCTGGCACGGTTTGGGCTGAGCTGGGAAGAGGTTAAAAGATAAAGCGCTTGTTGGCCTTCGTAGTTGTAATACTGCACTGCACCAGATAACGCTGGCCATTAATTTCCAGGTCGCGCCAGAGCTTTGTCGCCATTTCTGGCATTGCCTCAATAATAGTTATCTCTATTTTTGAGCAGCATTACATTGCCAATCTGTTGCCTGTCGACTCCTCCCTAAACACCATCCTGTTCCCCCACAAACGCAAAAGAGCCAACCTCACAGTTGGCCCCTTCTTGCATCTTGCATGCTCAGCATCGGGCTTCAGCTGTGCCCATTAGCGCCTGTTGTTGTCAGGATAAGCGCCTCAATGCGAGTGATCGTGCAGTTTGTTCCCGACCTTATCCTTCACTTCGCTGGCTTTCTCACTCACCTTCTCAGTCAGGCTCTCTTTGTGGTCACGGTTATGTGCACCTGGTGACTGCGTGCCTGCGGCGGCGGTCGCAGGTTTTACCCCTGCATTCGTCCCTGGAAGTTCGCGCTCCAGACCACCTCGTGCATGGTCGATATCCACTTCCTGACGACGCACCGTGTCGTTAATCGTCTCGGTACGATCGCTGCCGTCGGTACGGACCACCACTTCTTCTTTCACGTGGGTCGTTTTGTTGATCACCGGCTGCTCATGCGTCTCAGCAACTTCTACGGTTTTCTCGGACCAGTCCACTTCACCGGCCAGCGCGGGTTCATTCACCGAACGG
The DNA here is from genome assembly GCF_025910055.1 of Pantoea sp. JV6. Lineage (NCBI taxonomy): Bacteria > Pseudomonadati > Pseudomonadota > Gammaproteobacteria > Enterobacterales > Erwiniaceae > Pantoea > Pantoea sp. JV6. The sequence continues at coordinate 310,506 of NZ_JAPCIM010000013.1, forward strand.
CGGAAGATGTCGGCGTGCTGCTCATGCAGCGAGATATCTTCAGATACGGTATCGGTCACGGTATAGCGGCGTACGCGGGTGGAACCTTCGCTCACCAGACGTTTACCCACTTCTACCTGCTCTTCGGCCAGACGCAGAATATCAGCTTCGCTCTCATCACCGGTCAGTGAGGTGCGTCGCGGTTCAACCTGGCGGTCGTTGGTCTCACCGGCAAACTGCTTACCGGCCGTCGTCGGGTTGATGCCCGGCGCGATGGTGCCATTCTCAACCGAGCTTTGCATACGTGACGGAACGTCCACCGAGTCATGAGAATGGAGAATGGTCATGGCGCGAGCCAGCTTCTCCTCCTCGGTGCGGATAGTCAGCACTACGCCGCCCTTGTCCATCGCTCTGGTGTAAACATCGGCCTGCTCTTTATCAACGGAGTGACCAAACAGACGCTGCCAGATACTTGGATGGCGGATAGAGTGTCCTTCCTCCTGCAAACGTTCTCCACTGATAAGACTGATGTCCCGATCAGAAAAGCCTGCTTTCACGAGATTTCTTTTCGCGGCCTCTGCCTGAATTGCAGAATCGAACAGTGTTACGATTTTTTCATGTGCCATGATAGGTTCCTCTCTGTTAGCTAATTTGATCGTCATCTCTTTCAACGTTCACCTGCTGCTCACGTCGGGTCACCACTTCCTGAAAAGGAACATTCTCCTGCACTTTTCGGATGTGGATCTCCTCTTTAAGCACCAGCTTTCTGACGATTTGGATTTCTTCCTCTACTACCGGGACAATCAGTACACCGTTCTCTTCCCTGATTTCGGGCATCGTTTCAACGGGTTGCGCTTTCGCTACATGCTCAACCTCAACCTTCTCCCGGTTAAGCAGTGTACTGATGACCTCGTCATGCTCAGTTGTGGAACGGGTAACACGGACATGTCCATCCACAATCTTTTGCTTCGTCAGGGCTATTTGCTCTTCAGCGAGTTTAAGCGTGACCTCTGCATTATTATTGTGCTCTGGCTGTCCAGCCATAATATCGCTCCCGTTAAATTAAATATCTGCCACAACTGCCTGACACAGTGATTAAGCATGAACACTCTGGCTGATTTCGCAAGCCGGAATAATAAAAAACTCCGCTAACTCGATTTAATTACGGCACATAAAATCGCATCAAAAACCAGCGGTACGGCTTAAATAGCCGCTACGCTAAAAATGAAAAACAACTAAAGTACATGAAGTTATATTAAGATGATTTCGCAGGTAAATATTACCAGACCAGACGCAAGCGCTTAGAAAACGCGCTATAAGCAAAGCGGTAACTTTAATTTAAACCAGGACGATTCCTGATAAACATCGTGAGGATATTAAATAATGTTTCCGCGGGATGTGCTTATTACTGCCTTCAGTTAATCACTTCACAGAATAATAACACCCACAAGCATCTGAATATTTTATCGCTCTTATTACAGAAGATTCCCAAAGTGCTATTTAAGACGCTTTTTATAAAAGGAAGTCAGGAACTTTCTGCCCATCAGCCTTTCTTAGGAAAACTGAATAAGCACATACCGAGGTTGAAATGAAGCAAGCACAACGCAGTGCGTGGGGATGGGGACTGGCGGCACTTCTGGTCGCAGGCAGTGCATCAGCGGCAAGCTGGCAGGATCAGCTGAGCAGTGCAGCATCGCAGCTCAGCCAGCAGAACAACGGCAGCACCACCGGCACCACGCAGCAGAATGGCGGCATGTCGCTTTCTACCATTACCAGCATGCTGGGCGGCGGCGATAAAGCGGTCAGTGCCAACAGCATGACCAACGCCGCTGGTGTGATGCAGTACTGTGTCGAACATAACGTGGTGAAAAACAATGTGCAGTCGGTCAAAGACCAGGTGCTGAGCAAGCTCGGTCTGAACACCACCACCGCGCAGGAACAGAAAACCGATTACACCCAGGGCGTGGCCGGTCTGCTGAATACCGGTAATGGCCAGCAGTTGAATCTGCAAAGCCTGAGCAACTCGCCGATGGGTGAGAAGCTGAAAACCAAAGCCTGTGATGTGGTGCTGAAGCAGGGCAAAAACTTTATCTCCTGATCTCCTTCCCTTCTCTCTCCCCTCTCTGCTCTGAGGGGAGCGTTAAACGCCCCCCATGCTGTGACGCCTGACATTCCCTTAACCTGGGGTTGAGCGCTATAGTGTTGTTTTGATTTCTACAGGACAGCACGCATGAAAGGCATCAACATCGCACTTTACTTCGACCCCGATCAGATTCAGGCCTGCGTTCACGAACAGGACGACAGCTATGTCACCAAAAAATTCGAGTATGACGATGGCGTGATTGAAGAGATCTACCAGTGGCTGGAGCAGTACGAACCCAAACGTACCCACATCTGCGTGATTGAAAACGAAACCGCCGAGCTGCTGGCCGATGAGCTGGTCGACAGCGGCTTTCGCGTCCATCAGGTCACCATGCATCAGCTGCTGAGCTGGTTCGCTACCGAGCCGCCTTCCACGCCAGACGGCACGCCGATGCGCGCTATGCTGCGTTTCCTGGAAGATGAACATCCGCGTGAATATGAGTCGCGCACGCCACAGACCGAAGCGCTGATGGAGATGTTCGACGAGCTGGACGCGCTGGAGATGGTGGATGACGCCGACGACGAAGACGCGCTGCCGGGCGATCTGCTGCGCGCCATGAAGAAGCACAAAATCACCGCCAGCGCCGCGGCCCAGCGTCTGCTGCCGGACATCAATGAGCGTATCCGCGAGCATCTAATGCAGTATCCCGAACTGATGACGCCTGAAATCCTGCAGGACTTCTTCCCGGAACTGCTTGAGGCGCTGGAGCGTCCGAAGCACTAATCACCACGGAAAAGGCGATTTGTCATGCTGGAGTTAATTAAAGCAGTCAGTCTGGGGCTGGTGGTGATCCTGCCGCTCGCCAATCCACTCACCACCGTGGCGCTGTTTCTGGGGCTGGCGGGTGAGATGAACTTCCAGGAGCGCAACCGACAGGCGCGCCAGGCTTCTATCTATGTCTTCGCCATCATGATGGTGGCATGGTATGCGGGCAGCGCGGTGCTGAATACTTTCGGCATCTCCATTCCTGGCCTGCGCATGGCGGGCGGCCTGATCGTTGCTTTTATCGGTTTTCGGATGCTGTTCCCGGCTAAACCTGCCGGCCATTCTGTCGAAGCAAAGCAGAAACTGGATGAGCTGGATGAAGCCAAAGAGCCGGTGAATATCGCCTTTGTGCCGCTGGCGATGCCGAGCACGGCGGGGCCGGGTACCATTGCGATGATCATCTCTTCCGCCTCGACGGTAAGAAGCGGCGTCGACTTTCCGGCCTGGGTCATCACCGTCGCGCCAGTGCTAATCTTCCTGCTGGTGAGTCTGATTCTGTGGGTTTCACTGCGCAGCTCGGGTGCCATCATGAAGCTGGTGGGTAAAAGCGGCATTGAGGCGATATCGCGCCTGATGGGATTTTTACTGGTCTGTATGGGCGTGCAGTTTATCATTAACGGCGTGCTGGAAGTGGTGCGCACCTTTCACTAATCCGGGATTTCCCCTCTCCTGACGGGCAGAGGGGAAAACTCAGGACCGATTACTTCAACGTTTTACGCACTTCAGCAACCTGATCTTTGCTCACCGCTGGCGCGGTGTTGCTCCAGCCCTGGCGAATAAAGGTCGCCAGCTGCGCCACCTCTTCATCATTCAGACGCTGGCCAAAGCCTGGCATCGCCAGTTTCGACGGGGCCTTCGCGGTGGAAGGCTGCTGTGCGCCGGCCAGGATGGTGTGGATCAGACCGGTTGGATCTTTGGCATTGACGATCGTCGCCTGATCCAGCTCCGGGAAGATCCCCGGGGCGCCTTTGCCGGTCACGAAGTGACAGGCACCGCAGTTATCCAGATAGAGACGCTCGCCTTCGCTCAGGTTCTTCGCGGCAGTGAGTTTCGCTTCCGTTGCCTGCTGCGCCTGCACGTTGTACGCCTGCAATGGCGGGTTGCCGCCCAGGAACTTCAGGTAGGCCGCGATGGCTTTCAGATCGGCGTCGGTCATGTGTGAGCTGCTGTGCTCAATCACCGAGGTCATCTCGCCGCCCACCGCCGCTTTATCGTTACGGCCGGTCTGCAGGTAGTCCACCACTTCCTGCTCGCTCCAGCGTGGCAGGCCACGCAGTGACGGCACATCCCAGTTATTCAGGCTGCCGCCTGCCAGGAATTTATCGTCACCGCTATCCAGCGCTTTCTCGTTCATGCCCAGACCGCGCGGCGTATGGCAGCTGCCGCAGTGGCCCAGACTCTCCACGATATAGGCACCGCGGTTGACCTCTTCAGAAGCTCCACCAATCGGCTGGAACGGCTTATCCGAGGCGAACGCCCAGTTCCAGAAACGCATGCCCCAGCGCTGGCTGAACGGGAAGCTCAGATCGGTTTCCGGCGGCTGTTCTGCGCTTGGCTGCACGCCTTTCATGAAGTAGACGTAAAGCGCGTGGATGTCGGCATCACTGATTTTGGCGTAATCAGGATAAGGCATCGCCGGATAGAGATGCGAACCGTCCGGTAATACCCCTTTGCGCACCGCGTCCGAGAACTGCTGCTCGCTGTAGTTGCCAATACCGTGCTGCTTATCGGGCGTGATGTTGGTGGAGAAGATGGTGCCAAGGTTCGACTCAATCGCCAGCCCGCCCGAATAGTCAGGCTTGCCAGGCAGTGAGTGGCACGCCATGCAGTCGCCCAGCCGCGAGAGATATTCGCCCTGCTTGATCAGTTGCGCTTCATCTTCGGCGTGAACCGGCAGCGCAAATCCGCTGGCTAACAGCACCGCGTTGGCAAAGATAAAAGATTTCAGTTTCAGCTTATTCATGCGCTTATGCCTGTACCAGTGGGCCGGGATTTTTCAGATACTGATCTTTGATCGCCTGAGCCGCCATCAGGGTGATCGCACCGATGGTATCGGTCGGGTTCGCCTGGAAGTTCTGCGGGAAAGCGTTGCCGCCCGGCACAAAGACGTTATGCACGTCCCAGCTCTGCAGATACTTGTTCAGCGCCGAGGTTTTCGGGTTATCGCCCATTACGGCACCGCCCACGTTGTGGGTAGAGACATATTTGGTCAGATCGAAATCCGCGCCCATTGGCAGGAAGCTCATGCTCATGCTGTCAGGGTTCAGCTCTTTCGCGATATTGCCGACGATGCCTTTCAGGTGCTGCTGCAGCTTCAGCTCATTCTCTTTCCAGTTGAAGGTCATGCGCAGCAGTGGCAGGCCACGGTGATCGTTGTAGTTCGGATCGAGATCCAGATAGATATCGCGGTAAGACTGACAGGTGGTGGTGATGCTGATCTTCATCGAATGACCGTACCACTCCTCCAGACCTTCCTTGTATCCCATGCCCCAGGTCGGCGTGCCTTTTGGCAGCGCGGTGCTGATCGGCGTACCGGTCGCCTGTGAGCTGTGGATCTTCGCGCCGCCGAGGAAGCCGAGGGATGGGCCGTCGAAGTTGCCTGGCGAGATATCGTTGAACATCTGGCCGGTCGCGCCCGCCGTAGCGTACGGATTGAAGTTTTTATCTTTGAAGAACAGCGTCGCGCCGCCGTTGGACAGGAACGCGTAGTTACGCCCTACCACACCCTCTTCGGTAATCGGGTTGTAAGGCTTGCCGATGCCGGAGAGCAGCATCAGTCGCACGTTGTAGAGCTGGAAGCTGCTCAGCACCACGATTTTCGCTGGCTGGAAACACTCGTTGCCCTGTGCATCGATGTAGATCACGCCTTTAGCGGTTTTCTTATCATCGTTCAGCACGACCTTGATCACTTCCGCATTCACTTCATAGGAGAAGTTCGGCATACGCTTCAGTGAATCCATTACGGCGGTCTGCGGCGACGCTTTGGAGTAGTTCAGGCAGGGATATTTACTGCAGTAGCCGCAGTAGTTGCACGGCGCGATCTGGTTGCCGTACGGGTTTTTCCACGCACGCGACACACAGGCCGACGGGTTCGGGAACGGATGGTAACCGAGTTTGGTCGCCACCTCTTTGAACATCACGTTGTTCAGCGTGTCATCCAGCGCAGGCAGCGGATAAGGCTCAGAACGCGGGCCTTCAAACGGATCGCCACCTTCCAGAATTTTGCCGCGCAGGTTGCCGGTGTTGCCCGACTGGCCGCAAATCAGTTCGAATTTATAGTAGTAAGGCTCGATCTCTTCCCAGCTGAACGGGAAGTCCATCACCCGCATATCATCCTGCAGAATGCCCGGCTTGTAAGCCTCATCGACATAAGTCTTCAGTTTGATATCAGTCGGTGTCGGACGGATCAGTACTGCGGTCCAGTGCAGGCCGGAACCGCCTACGCCGGTGCCCGGTGCAAACGCACCCCATTTACGGGTTGGCAATGCCGTCTGGCTGCTGTTGTAGCGGACGGTGACCGCCACTTCGGCGGGGGTGGCAAACACTTTATTGCGCACCGCATAGGCGTATTCATCCGCCGGTTTCGGGTAGGCGAACTCGTCATAATCGCGATCGCCGCCGCGCTCAAGGGCGCGTACGTCCAGACCTGCCAGTGCCAGCTCGATGCTCATCAGCGAGCCTGCCCAGCCGAGGCCGCAGACCACGACGTCGACTTCTTTTTTAGTAACCTGTGCCATGATAATCCTGTTTCAAATACCTGATGTGGACGCGCCCTACGCGCGTTCGCCCTTCACACTGACCGGACCCAGCGGATAAGGAACGTTGTGCTGTTTCACCCATTCGGTGAAGCTGGCACGCGCGCCGGGGAAGCCGATGGCGATCCAGGCTTTCATGCCTTTATTACCGCCGTACATCGGGTCAGCAAGGTAGCCATGCTTGGTATCGGAAAGCAGCTGGCTGAAAAAATGCGCAGGCTTAAGATCGGCTTCGCCCAGTGCAGCAAAGTCGATCTCGTTTTTGTTTACCTGGGTCAGTACCGCATCTTTCTCTTCCAGCGTCAGCGCATGAAACGCTTTCTGATGGGTGTTCTGCGACCACTGATTAATCAGCCGGATACCGGTCTGATACATCTGCTGTGGGCGGAACGGGATCTGGTAACCCATGGTTGCGGGCGCCTGCGTATTGAACGGCCCCTGCATGTAGATTTCGCTGCCAAACGCTTCGCTGTGCAGCTGCTGATCGATAAAGATCGGCACGTTAGTTTCCAGCGCGCCCGGCGCTTTGCCTTTGCCGCCTGCCGGAATCAAACGGTCAGTGGCGGCCAGGATAAACTGCCACTCATCGGCACTAAAAAAGATCGGTTTGTAATCGGCTAACTCCGGTGCGGCCATCTCTGCCGCCTGTGCCGCAGTAATGCCTTTGAAGACCAGTTCACTTAATGGCAACGCCAGCAGTGAACCGAGCAAAAATTTACGCCTGGTGGTGGGTTTTTCTAAAAGCATATCCGCACGACTCTCATCTGCTAAATACCCGCTTTATTTGTTATGAAGCTGAAAGGCTGAGTGCAGGCGGAAAACTCCCCGCAGAGATCAACGCACGCGGCACAGACGACGGCAGAACAGACAAGGGCAGGTAGAATTATGGTTCGGTGACTAACGGAACTTATCGGTTAATAACCTGGCAATCTTAGGGATATAGATATGTCTGAATGTAAAAATTGAATTTAAGATGTGTCTTAGTGAAAGTTTATCATGGTGTTGCGAAAGGGTTGCGGAGAGGTAAAAGATTTACAGCGCGGAAATCGGGGGTAAAACCGCATAAACATCGGGTATTTAACTCTTTTAACGCAGGAATGAGGGTTATTATTTTCGCCCTGACATCATCACGCCAAATAACCGATAAAAAAATATCATACTTCCATACAAGAGAATGATTCTCATCGTTAACACTATAGTGACTTTGATAGTCATACAATCAGACTGTGCGCAATTTGTGATCGCCGGAGTAAAACCGGCTTTATTCCGCCCGCTGTAAAATGACAACGAAATAATTACTGACCGTCATTATCTTATTTTGTCTCTTTGCCTGAACGACTACGCTAATAATTGTGCAAAGCTCATAAGAAACCCGCATTTGGAGATTATCCGGCGCCCGATAGAGTAGAGCTATCAACGACTCAGGATAACCCTCCATGCGAAAAACACTCTTGTCCCTGTTTACGGCTCTGGCACTGGTTCACCCGGCACACGCCGCCACGCCTGACGACACCCTGGTGATTGCCGTTCCGCTTGATGGCATCATCAGTTTCGACCCGGCTGAAAGTTTTGAGACCGTCAGCAACAGCAGCCTGCGCAATATCTACCAGACGCTGCTGGAGCCGGACCATCAGAATCCGCAGCAGCTCTCGCCGCTGGCGGCCACGCGCTGGCAGGCAGGCAAAACGCCTCACAGCCTGGTGTTTGATCTTAATCCGCAGGCCCGCTTCGCCAGTGGTCATCCCGTGACCGCACAGGATGTGGTCTTCTCATTAACCCGTGCAGTAAAACTCAATAAAGCGCCCTCTTTTATTCTGGGTGAATTTGGCTGGACGCCAGAAAACATCGATCAGCAGTTCACGGTAATTAATGACCACCAGCTTGAACTGCGCTGGCCAGCGGAGATCGGCAGCGATCTGGCGCTGCGCCTGCTGACCGCGCCAGTCTCCTCCATCGTCGACAGCAAACTGGCACAAGAGCACGCCAGCAACAACGATTACGGCAATAGCTGGCTGAAGGTGCACTCCGCCGGTAGCGCCGCCTATGCCATAAAACAGTTTGTGCCGCTGCAGGCGCTGGTGCTGGAAGCCAATCCCAATAGCATCCGGAAGCCGCATCTGAAGCGGGTATTGCTGAAAGGTGTGGCCGATCCGGGCAGCCGCCGTCTGCTGATCCAGCAGGGCGATGTGGATGTCGCCTATCAGCTCGGTCCGGATCAGATTACCGCGCTGAAGAACACCGCCAATGTGCGTATTGATGCTTTCCCGTCCAGCCTGGTTTATTACATCGGCTTTAACACCCAAAGCCCGCAGCAACCGGCGCTGGGGAATCCGGCGCTGTGGCAGGCGGCACGCTGGCTGGTTGACTATGACAGCCTGGCGAACCAGCTGCTGAAAGGTCAGTACCGCATTCATCAGAGCTTCCTGCCGGATGGCTTCGATGGTGCGCTGAACACGACACCGTTCCATTACGATCTGAAAAAGGCACAGGCGATTCTGCAAAAAGGCGGCATTAAACCTGGCACCCATATCGCGCTGACGGTGGTGAACCAGCCGCCTTACATTGACGTGGCGCAGGCACTGCAGGCCAGTTTTGCCAAAGCGGATGTGCAGCTTGATATCCAGCCGGTGGCGGAATCGGAGCTGTGGAGCAAAATGCGCAGCCGTGACTTCCAGGCCATCTTTACTTACTGGGGCGCGGACTACATCGATCCCAACACCAATGCCAGCACCTTTGCCTATAACGTGCCGGGCGGCGGCAAAACCCTGGCGTGGCGCGTCGGCTGGACGATTCCGGAGCTGAGTGCACAGACCCGCGCCGCCGCAGGAGAGAGCGATGCGGTGAAACGTCGCAACCTCTACACCGGGCTGCAAACCCGCATCCAGCAGGATTCGCCGTTTGTCATGCTGTTACAGGGCGCAACCCAGGTGGCGGTGCGCAGCAACCTCAGTCACCTGCAGCAGGGCATCGGGGTCAGCCTGCTCAATTTTGAAGAGGTGCAGAAGTAAACCACTGTTGCAGGCCGCTGCTCCCCGGGCAGCGGCCTTTTTTTGGTGAATAGTTCTCCTCCTGTGCCGCTCCGGCTTGCTATCCTTCAGGCATAACCCAATGCCTGAGAGTGGAAATCATGACTTCCCCGCTACTGATTGCCCGTACGCCAGACGTCGAACTTCATCTGTTGCCGCAAATGACCAACCGCCATGGCCTGATCACCGGCGCGACCGGCACCGGTAAAACCGTTACGCTGCAGAAACTGGCTGAATCGTTCTCCGCCAGCGGCGTGCCGGTCTTTATGGCTGACGTTAAAGGCGATTTGACCGGCGTGGCGATGGCTGGCCAGTCCAGCGAAAAACTGCAGGAGAGGCTGGAGAAAATCGGCGTCACCGACTGGCAGCCGCAGAGTAATCCGGTGGTGCTGTGGGATATCTTCGGCGAGAAAGGCCATCCGGTTCGCGCTACCGTCTCCGATCTCGGGCCGCTGCTGCTGGCGCGACTGCTGAATCTGAATGAGGTGCAGAGCGGCGTATTGCAGATTATTTTCCGCATCGCCGATGACCAGGGTTTGCTGCTGCTGGACTTCAAAGATCTGCGCGCCATGACCCAGTACATCGGTGACAACGCCAAAAGCTTCCAGACCCACTACGGCAACATCAACAGCGCCTCGGTCGGCGCCATCCAGCGCGGGTTACTGACGCTGGAGCAACAGGGCGCGGAGCACTTCTTTGGTGAACCGATGCTGGATATCGCCGACTGGATGCGCGTCGACAGCAACGGCAAAGGCGTCATCAACATCCTCTCTGCCGAAAAGCTCTATCAGATGCCGAAACTCTACGCCACCAGCCTGCTGTGGCTGCTGTCGGAGCTTTATGAGCATCTGCCGGAAGCGGGCGATCTCGATCAGCCAAAGCTGGTGTTCTTCTTTGATGAGGCGCACCTGCTGTTTACCGACGCGCCGCCGGTGCTGCTGGAGAAAATAGAACAGGTCATGCGGCTGATCCGCTCCAAAGGGGTCGGCGTCTGGTTCGTCACCCAGAACCCGGCAGATATTCCCGATCGGGTGCTGGGCCAGCTCGGCAACCGCGTTCAGCACGCCCTGCGCGCCTTCACCCCTAAAGATCAGAAAGCGGTAAAAACCGCCGCCGATACCCTGCGCGCCAATCCGGCGTTTGACAGCGTCGAGGCGATTCAGGCGCTGGGCACCGGCGAAGCCTTGATCTCCTTCCTGGATACCAAAGGCAGTCCGTCGGTGGTGGAACGGGCCATGGTGATCGCCCCCGGCTCACGTATGGGTCCGGTCACAGGCGATGAGCGCAACGGCCTGATCAATCATTCACCGCTCTATGGCAAATATGACAGCGAAGTTGATCGCGAATCGGCATTTGAGAAGCTGCAAAAAGGGTTTCAGGCCGCCAGCGATCAGGCCAGTGCGCCTCCGGCGAAAGGCGACGACGTCGCGGTAGATAACGGCATTCTCGGCGGGCTGAAAGAGATCCTGTTTGGCCGAACCGGCCCGCGCGGCGGCAAGCACGATGGCGTGGTACAGACCATGGCGAAAAGCGCCACGCGCCAGATTACCAATCAGATCATCCGCGGCGTACTCGGCAGCCTGCTGGGTGGTCGTCGCCGATGAAACCGGCTCTCTGCTAAGATCAGGATATGGATAAACAACACGAACTGAAACGGACGAAACGTCTGGCGCTGCTGCTGTTACTGCTGGCTGCAATTACCTTTATCGTTACGCTTTTTCTGCCGCCCGGCTTCTGGGTCAGCGGCATAAAAGCGATTGCGGAAGCTGCGATGGTCGGCGCGCTGGCGGACTGGTTCGCGGTGGTCGCACTGTTCCGGCGCGTGCCGGTGCCCTTTATCTCGCGTCATACCGCCATCATTCCGCGCAACAAAGATCGTATCGGTGAAAACCTCGGTCGCTTTGTGCAGGAGAAGTTTCTTGATACCGACTCGCTGCTGAATCTTATTCGCCGTCACGATCCTTCCAACCTGCTGGCGCAATGGCTGAATGCGCCGGGCAATGCTGACCGCATTGGCCGCCATCTGCTGCAGGTCATGCGCGGCTTCCTTGATCTGACCGATGACACACGGATCCAGAATTTCATGCGCCGCGCAGTACATCGCGCCATCGACAAGGTCGATCTCAGCCAGACCAGCGCCCTGCTGCTGGAGAGCCTGACGAAAAACAACCGTCATCAGGCGCTGCTGGACGCGGCAATCGAACAGCTGCTGAAGCTGCTGCACAAGCCCAGTACCCGCGAGTTTATTGCCATGCAGCTGGTGCGCTGGCTCAAACGCGAGCATCCGATCAAAGCCAAAATGTTGCCGACCGAATGGCTGGGCGAGCACAGCGCCGAACTGGTGGCAAACGCGGTCGATTCACTGCTGGATGATGTGGCGCTGGATCAGGGGCATGAGCTGCGCCTCGGCTTCAATCGGGCGGTCGACAAACTGATCGTTAAACTGCAGAACGACCCGGAAATGGCAGAGCGTGCCGAAGAGATCAAAGGCTGGCTGAAAGAAGATGCCTCATTCAATCGTTACATCGGCGAGCTGTGGAATGATATGCGCAACTGGCTTAAGGCGGATCTCAGCAGTGATGACTCACGGGTGCAGGAGAAAGTGCGTGGTGCAGCATTGTGGCTGGGCGAAACCCTGGCGGCCGACCCGGCGCTGCGTGACTCGATGAATCAGCATCTGGAACAGGCCGCACGCAGCGTTGCGCCAGAGTTTGCTGGCTTCCTGACGCGTCACATCAGCGACACCGTGAAGAGCTGGGATGCACGCGACATGTCGCAGCAGATCGAACTCAATATCGGTAAAGACCTGCAGTTTATCCGCATCAACGGCACGCTGGTTGGCGGCACCATCGGGCTGATTCTCTACCTGCTGTCGCAGTTGCCCCAGTTACTGCCGCTGCTGAGCCGATAACCACCTGGTTTAGCCGGATTGGGGTGGATAGAGCCCAAACTCGGTGATAATGGCGCTAACAAAGCTGCGGATTTTCACCGTCTGGCGGCGGCCCGCCGGGATCAGCACATGCATGGGTCGTGCTGGCCCGGCATAATCGGGCAGCACCTGGACCAGCCGGCCCTGTCTGATCTCTTCAGAGAGAATGGTGGCCGGTCCCAGGGTAATGCCATAACCCTCCAGCGCCGCATGCAGCAGCGCTTTCCAGTCATTCGATCGCATGCGCCCCTGCGGATGCACCTCTTCAACCTTACCGGCCTGGCTGAATACCCAGCGGCAGGGTTTTGAGGGCGACCAGATGCCATAAACGAGACAGGCGTGGTTCACCAGCTCCGCTGGCGTGGCGGGCACACCGTGCCGCGCCAGATAGGCTGGTGACGCGCAGGCTATCAGCCGGTAGGGCTGCAGTGGATGGGCGATGATCGAACTGTCCGCCAGCGCACCAATCCGGATCACCACCTCATAACCCTCTTCAAACGGATCGACCAGCCGATCGCTGAGTTCAAGATCGACCTGCGTTTCCGGAAACCGGTCAAGATAGCGGGTCACAAACGGCGCCAGGCTAAAAGAACCAAACGTGACCGGGGCGCTGACCTTCAGCGTACCGGACGGCCGCTGCTGCATATCCAGCGCGATCGCATCCGCTTCCTGCACCTCTGCCAGCACGATTTTGCAGCGTTCGAAATAGTTGCGGCCCACATCCGTCAGACTTTGTCGTCGGGTGGTGCGATGCAGAAGCAGCGTACCGAGATGCTTCTCCAGCATGGCGATATGCTTCGCCACCATCTGCGGTGAGATTTGCAAATGCCCGGCTGCGGCGGCAAACGAGCCCGATTCCGCGACGGTAACAAACACGTTCATGCTGGTAAGCCGATCCATGATTCCCTCCTGTTGGTTGTTTATATTGCGTCTGTTTGTCGATTTATTCACCTCCTGTTTTTAATTAAGGTCAGTGCGTGAAACTCATCGAGGAGAAACGTATGAAAATAGGCATTATTGGCGCAGGCTTTGTTGGCCGGGCGATTGCAAAACTGGCGATTCAGGCGGGACATCAGGTGATGCTCAGCAACTCGCGCGATCCACGAACGCTGTTCAGCCTGAAGCCGATGATTGGCTGTGAAACCGGCACCGCCACCGAGGCCGCAGAGTTCGGTGACGTGGTGGTGATTGCCGTGCCGCTCACGGCAACGGAACAACTTCCGGCCACAGAATTGCGGGGAAAAATCGTACTTGATGCGGTCAATTACTATCCCGACCGCGATGGCGAAATTGAAGAGCTGCTCAATGGCCGCATCAGCACCAGTGAACGGCTTGCCCGCCTGCTTCCTGACAGCCGCGTCACCAAGGCATTCAATGCCATCCGCATGACCGATCTTGAAACGCAGGGCCTGCCGCCGGGCGATGCCAACCGGCAGGCGTTACCGCTGGCGGGGGATGATAGCGAAGGGAAAGCGACCGCCACGGCTTTATATGAGGCCTTTGGATTTGATGCGGTGGATGCGGGATCGTTAGCGGAAGGCTGGCGTTTCGAGCGTGGGACGCCCGCCTATTGCGTAGCCCTGAACAGAGAGCAACTTATCAGGACACTGAAAGAGACGACCCGGCACTCCTCATAAACAGGCCGTCAGCGCAGAATAAAGCCGCTCACCGTCGCTGAAACCGCCTCTTCCAGACGACAGCTAAACGTAAAGCGATGGGAGCATACGCCTGTAGCAAAGCATCGCGGGCCAGGGATGGCCCGCGCTGAGCCGCCACGGATGGCGCTTTTGCGTCTTTGTGGAAGGCGTATGCTCCCTGAGCCTTCACTCAAACAGACCATCGGCTTTACGTACAGACAATCAGGCCGCTGAAACCGTTACTCCCACACGGCTGCAAAACGTAAAGCGATGGGAGCCTGCCCTGAGCCTGAACACCGGTCACAAAAAAGGCCGCTTGCGCGGCCTTTTCTTTTACTGCATTCATTGCGCTTAGCGCCGCTTAATCAACATAAACATACTGATAGCGAAGAACGCAAAACTCGGCAGAATCGCTCCCAGAATCGGCGGCAGACCGTAAACCAGACTCAGCGGACCGAAAATCTGGTCCAGCACGTAGAACAGGAAGCCAAAGCTGATACCGGTTACGACACGCACACCCATCGACACGCTACGCAGCGGACCAAAGATAAACGACAGCGCCATCAGCATCATCACCGCCACCGACAACGGCTGGAAGATTTTGCTCCACATATTCAGCTGATAACGTCCCGATTCCTGGCCGCTCTGCTTCAGATATTTGCTGTAGCTATGCAGACCGCGAATCGATAACGCGTCTGGATCCAGCGCAACCACACCCAGCTTGTCCGGCGTCAGATTGGTTTTCCACTCGCCACTCAGGCTCTGTGAACCGGTAATCTGCTTCGGATCGGTCAGGTTAGACTCATCAACCTGCGACAGTATCCAGCGCTTCTTAGCCGCATCCCAGGTCGCCGTCGCCGCGTAACGCACGCTCTGCAGACGACGCTGATCGTTAAAACTGTAGATGCTCACGCCATCAATTTCGTTGTCGCCTTTAATGCGCTCGATAAAGATAAAGCTATTGCCATCTTTCGCCCACAGACCGTTCTGTGTTGAGACCAGCGCACCGCCGTAAAGCTGCTGCGCCCGGTAATTACGCGCCATCTGCTCGCCCGACGGCGCAACAAACTCGCCAATCGCCATGGTCAGCAGCACCAGCGGAATCGCTGTTTTCATCACTGACAGCGCAACCTGCATGCGGGTAAAGCCCGCCGCCTGCATCACCACCAGTTCACTGCGCTGCGCCAGCGCGCCCAGTCCCAGCAGTGCGCCCAACAGGGCCGCCATCGGGAAAAAGATCTCAATATCTTTGGGAACGCTAAGAAGCGTGTAGTAACCGGCGCTCAGCGCGTTGTAGCTGCCCTGGCCGGTCTTGCGCAGCTGATCGACGAACTTGATGATGCCGGAAAGCGACACCAGCATGAACAGCGTCAGCATAATGGTATTGAAAATGGTTTTACCGATATAGCGGTCAAGTACGCGAAACATCAGACCGACCCTCCGCGGGTAAAGCGGGCGCGAATCCGACGCATCGGCACCGTATCCCACAGGTTAAGGAGCACCGCCAGCACCAGATAGCTGATATTCACCACCCACATCCAGAGCGCCGGATCGAGCCGCCCTTTCGCGCCGCTCGACTTCAGCGAGCTCTGCAACAGGAAGAAAATCAGATAGAGCATCATGGCGGGCAGCATCGACAGCACGCGCCCCTGACGTGGGTTCACCACGCTGAGCGGCACCACCATCAACGCCATCACCAGCACCGCGAACACCAGCGTCAGACGCCAGTGCAGCTCAGCCTGAAAATCAGGTGTCTTATTCGCGAACAGGTCAGTCAGACTCGCCTGTTCTGCATCGTTAGGATCGAGCGTTGCCGCTTTATAACCCACAATGGCCTGATAATTGGTGAAGTCGGTGATACGGAAATCACGCAGCAGAGCGGTGCCCTCAAAACGGGTGCCTTTATCCAGCGTCACCACCTGCGAGCCATCTTTATGCTGCTCCATGTGACCGCTGTCAGCCAGCACCACTGAAGGCCGCGCGTTGCCCTTTGGCCGTAACTGCGCCAGGAACACGTTACCAAAGTTGTTGCCCTTTACATCCTCGACAAACAGCACGGCGCTGCCGTCGCTGGAGGTCTGGAACTGCCCGGCGGCCATTGCCGCCGCACCCGGGTTTGCTTTGGCGTTCTGTGTCACCTCATCCTGATAGCGGGATGACCATGGCCCCAGCCAGATGACGTTTACTGCCGCCACTATCGAGGTAAACAGCATCAGCACCATCGCCGCTTTCACCAGGACGGCCTTACTCAGGCCGCAGGCGTGCATCACGGTAATTTCACTTTCCGTGTAGAGACGCCCCAGCGTCATCAGGATCGCCAGAAACAGACTTAAGGGCAGTATAAGTTGTGCCATTTGAGGCACACCGAGTCCTAACAAGGTCAGAACGAGGTTTGTCGGCACTTCGCCATCCACCGCGGCACCCAGGATCCTGACTAACTTCTGACAAAAGAAGATGAGTAGCAGGATAAACAGGATAGCCAGCTGGCTTTTGAGCGTTTCCCGAACCAGATATCTAATGATGATCACGCTTAGTACGCCTGTGAAAACTTGTCTTTTTGCAGGAAAATCGCTAGTTTCAACGCTTATCAGCCATTTTTCTTCATCAATGGCCGTCGCCGTAGCTAAATTTGTATGAAAAACGCGTCCGGGTGGTGAAAAAACAACATCTTGTCACCCTGATTCATTATGACCTCCAGCAGCAGAATGTCATGCTGCGACGATGAATAAATGGGTCATGAGCGCGCTACATTCTAGCGGCAGCAGCGGCCGTTGTCTTTAAGATTCAGGAGAGTGCATGGAGTTCAGTGTAAAAAGCGGAAGCCCGGAAAAACAGCGCAGTGCCTGCATTGTCGTTGGCGTTTTCGAACCGCGTCGTCTGTCACCGATTGCCGAGCAGCTGGATAAAATCAGCGACGGCTACATCAGCGCCCTGCTGCGCCGCGGCGAGCTGGAAGGAAAAGTGGGCCAGACACTGCTGCTGCATCATGTGCCAAATATCCTGTCCGAGCGTATTCTGCTGATTGGCTGCGGTAAAGAGCGTGAGCTGGATGAACGCCAGTACAAGCAGGTCATTCAGAAAACCATTAACACGCTCAACGACACCGGCTCAATGGAAGCAGTCTGCTTCCTGACCGAACTGCATGTCAAAGGCCGCAACACCTACTGGAAAGTGCGCCAGGCAGTAGAGACCTCTAAAGAGGCGCTCTACAACTTTGACCAGCTGAAAAGTAACAAAGCGGAGCCACGTCGTCCGCTGCGCAAGCTGGTCTTTAACGTACCGACCCGCCGTGAACTGACCAGCGGCGAACGGGCGATCCAGCATGGATTAGCGGTCGCTGCCGGTATGAAAGCGGCTAAAGATCTCGGCAACATGCCACCTAATATCTGTAACGCCGCCTATCTGGCGTCACAGGCGCGTCAGCTGGCGGATGCCTTCAGCAAAAATGTCACCACCCGCGTCATCGGCGAACAGCAGATGAAAGAGCTGGGCATGAACGCCTATCTCGCTGTCGGGGCCGGATCGCAAAACGAATCGCTGATGTCGGTAATTGAATACAAAGGCAATCCGGATGCGGAAGCACGTCCGATTGTGCTGGTGGGCAAAGGGCTGACCTTTGACTCCGGCGGCATCTCCATCAAGCCTGCCGACAGCATGGACGAAATGAAGTATGACATGTGCGGCGCGGCCGCCGTCTATGGCGTGATGCGTATGGTGGCAGAGCTGAATCTGCCGCTGAACGTAGTCGGCGTGCTGGCAGGCTGTGAAAACATGCCGGATGGCCGGTCGATGCGTCCAGGCGACGTGCTGACCACCATGTCTGGCCAGACGGTTGAGGTGCTGAACACCGACGCTGAAGGCCGCCTGGTCCTGTGCGATGCGCTGACCTATGTTGAACGTTTCGATCCGGAAGTGGTGATTGACGTGGCGACGCTGACCGGTGCCTGCGTGATTGCGCTGGGTCATCACATCAGTGGCCTGCTGTCGAACCACAATCCGCTGGCGCATGAGCTGATTAGCGCCTCAGAGCAGTCAGGCGATCGCGCCTGGCGTCTGCCGATGGCGGATGAGTTCCAGGAGCAGCTGGAGTCCAACTTTGCCGATATGGCGAACATTGGTGGCCGTCCCGGCGGCGCGATTACCGCCGCCTGCTTCCTGGCACGCTTTGCCCGCAAATATAACTGGGCACACCTGGATATCGCCGGTACCGCCTGGCGCTCCGGCAAGGCCAAAGGCGCCACCGGACGTCCGGTGCCGATGCTGTCGCAATTTCTGTTGAATCGGGCAGGATTGAACGGCGACGATTAAGCGCCCTCTTTTCTGACAGCAAGGGCGGATATCATTCCGCCCTTGATCTTCTGATGAGCAAACCGATGAAAAACGCAACCTTCTACGTGCTGGAAACCGATGCAACGAGCGATGGCCTTAGCGCCGTTGAAGCGCTGGTGTGCAATCTGGCGGAAACACGCTGGCGGGCCGGAAAGCGGGTGTTGATCGCCTGCGAAGATGAACAGCAAGCCATTCGTCTCGACGAAGCGCTGTGGCAACGACCGGCAAACGCCTTCGTGCCACACAACCTGGCGGGTGAAGGCCCGCGCTACGGTGCGCCGGTTGAGCTGGCCTGGCCACAGCGTCGCGGCAGTTCACCGCGCGACCTGCTGATTAGCCTGCTGCCCCACTTCGCAGATTTTGCTACTGCTTTCCATGAAGTGATAGACTTCGTTCCTTACGAAGACACGCTCAAACAACTGGCGCGCGACCGCTATAAAGCGTATCGCAGCGTTGGATTCCAATTGAATACGGCAGCGCCACCACAGCCGCAAACGACATAGCAGAAATGGAAAAGACATATAACCCGCAAGATATCGAGCAGCCGCTTTACGAGCATTGGGAAAAGCAGGGCTACTTCAAACCGAATGGCGATACCAGCCAGGAAAGCTTTTGCATCATGATCCCGCCGCCGAACGTCACCGGTAGCTTGCACATGGGTCACGCCTTCCAGCAAACCATCATGGACACCATGATCCGTTACCAGCGCATGCAGGGGAAAAATACCCTGTGGCAGGCGGGTACGGACCACGCGGGCATCGCCACGCAGATGGTGGTTGAGCGCAAAATTGCGGCTGAAGAGGGCAAGACGCGCCAGGACTATGGCCGTGATGCGTTCATCGACAAAATCTGGCAGTGGAAAGCAGAATCCGGCGGCACCATTACCCGCCAGATGCGCCGTCTGGGCAACTCCGTCGACTGGGAGCGCGAGCGCTTCACCATGGACGATGGCCTTTCCAACGCCGTGAAAGAGGTGTTTGTTCGCCTCTATAAAGAGAACCTGATCTACCGTGGCAAACGCCTGGTGAACTGGGATCCAAAACTGCGTACCGCAATCTCCGATCTGGAAGTGGAAAACCGCGAGAGCAAAGGCTCCATGTGGCATATCCGCTATCCTCTGGCTGACGGCGCAAAAACCGCCGACGGTAAAGATTATCTGGTGGTCGCCACCACCCGTCCGGAAACCCTGCTGGGCGATACCGGCGTCGCCGTTAACCCGGAAGATCCACGTTACAAAGATCTGATCGGCAAATTTGTGATGCTGCCGCTGGTTGGCCGCCTGATCCCTATCGTTGGCGACGAACATGCCGACATGGAAAAAGGCACCGGCTGCGTCAAGATCACCCCGGCGCATGACTTCAACGACTATGAAGTCGGCCGTCGTCACAAACTGCCGATGATCAACATCCTGACCTTCGACGGCGATATCCGCGACCGTGCTCAGGTGTATGACACCAATGGCGAAGCCAGCGATGCCTGTTCCGATGAGATCCCGGCGGCTTTCCAGAACATGGAACGCTTCGCGGCGCGTAAAGCGATTGTTGCCGCTGTCGATGAACTCGGCCTGCTTGAAGAGATCAAACCTCACGATCTGACCGTGCCTTACGGCGACCGTGGCGGCGTGGTTATCGAGCCGATGCTGACTGACCAGTGGTATGTGCGTACCGCACCGCTGGCGAAAGTCGCGGTTGAAGCCGTTGAAAACGGCGACATCCAGTTTGTACCGAAGCAGTACGAAAACATGTACTTCTCCTGGATGCGCGATATTCAGGACTGGTGTATCTCCCGTCAGCTCTGGTGGGGTCACCGCATCCCGGCGTGGTATGACGACAACGGTAACGTCTACGTCGGCCGCACCGAAGACGAAGTGCGGGCTGAGAACAACCTGGCCGCCGACGTCGCGCTGCGTCAGGATGATGACGTGCTGGATACCTGGTTCTCCTCAGGTCTGTGGACCTTCTCCACCCTGGGCTGGCCGGAAAACACCGAAGCGCTGCGTACTTTCCATCCGACCAGCGTGCTGGTCAGCGGCTTCGACATCATCTTCTTCTGGATTGCCCGCATGATCATGCTGACCATGCACTTCATCAAAGATGAAAACGGCAAACCACAGGTACCGTTTAAAACCGTCTACATGACCGGTCTGATCCGTGATGAAGAAGGTCAGAAGATGTCGAAATCCAAGGGCAACGTGATTGACCCGCTGGATATGGTCGACGGCATTTCACTGGAAGCGCTGCTGGAAAAACGCACCGGCAACATGATGCAGCCACAGCTGGCGGAGAAAATCCGCAAACGTACCGAGAAGCAGTTCCCGGACGGCATCGAGCCATCAGGCACCGATGCGCTGCGTTTCACTCTGGCGGCGCTGGCCTCTACCGGTCGCGACATCAACTGGGACATGAAGCGCCTGGAAGGCTATCGCAACTTCTGTAACAAGCTGTGGAACGCCAGCCGCTTTGTGCTGATGAACACCGAAGAGCAGGATTGCGGACAGAATGGCGGCGAAATGACGCTGTCGCTGGCAGATCGCTGGATCCTGACCGAGTTCAACAACACGGTGAAAGCGTACCGTGAAGCGCTGGATAGCTACCGTTTCGATATCGCGGCTAACCTGCTGTATGACTTCACCTGGAACCAGTTCTGCGACTGGTATCTGGAGCTGACCAAGCCGGTCATGAACAGCGGCAGTGAATCTGAACTGCGTGGCACCCGTCATACGCTGGTTCACGTACTGGAGGCGCTGCTGCGTCTGGCGCATCCGATCATTCCGTTTATCACTGAAACCATCTGGCAGCGCGTGAAGGGGCTGAAAAATATCAGCGACGACACCATCATGCTGCAGCCTTTCCCGCAGTACGATGCGGCGAAAGAAGATGCCGAAGCGAAAGCGGACATCGAGTGGATGAAACAGGCGATCGTGGCGGTGCGTAATATCCGTGCCGAGATGAACATCGCACTGAGCAAGCCGCTGGATGTGCTGCTGCGTGACTGCTCGCCTGCGGCACTGCGTCGCGTTGAAGCTAACCGCAACTTCCTGTCGCGCCTGGCGCGTCTGGAAAGCCTGACCATTCTGCCTGCGGGCGAGAAAGGTCCGGTGTCGGTGACCAAACTGGTTGAAGGCGCAGAGCTGTTGATCCCGATGGCGGATCTGGTGGATAAAACCGCCGAACTGGAGCGTCTGGCGAAAGAGCTGGTTAAGCTGGATGTGGAAATCGAGAAGATCGAGACCAAGCTGGCGAACGAAGGCTTTGTTTCGCGTGCCCCGGAAGCGGTGGTGGCGAAAGAGCGCGAACGCGTAGCGGACCTGCAACAATCAAAAGCAAAACTGATTGAACAGCAGGCGGTCATTGCGGCGCTCTGATTGATTCCTCGCTCTGAAAAAACCCCGCGCTCTGGCGCGGGGTTTTTTATATCATTTTTTCGATGACACCCTTCCCGTCCTTGTTTCAGCAGCAAGATGATCATGACTCTTTTCTAATACAGACAGGCATCTTTTTTCACGGTCACTTTCTGACGTTAACTGAGTAAGCGCCGTGCGGGCTTTTAAAAAGTACGCATCTGTTTCATCCGGAGTCGGCTCAATAAATGGCATGCCGCATAGCTTATTAACATTGCCTTGATTAACGTATTTCATTACCGCGCCAGGATTTTCAGGTAAGGCATAGGCCATCGCGATGTCCAGACCTTCCTGAAAAGAGGTTGCGCCTAAGAATGGCGATCGATTAAGAATGGGGTAAAGTTCAATCCAGCGTGTCCGGCCCTGAGAAAGATATTCTGTTATCTTGTCATAATCAGCATCTGAAAGTGAACTGCTGTCGTTATTGCGGGATGCCGTAATCACTTTATCTGACAAAACATGTTCTACAGAATTGAACCTTCCTGATGAACAGGAGACGGAAAACAATGCTAATAGCACAATAATGAGCCATTTCATTTCACTATTAACTCCCTGTCGCCGCTATCCGCAATACTTTTTCTTACATTGAAAGAAGCGACAATACAGCCATTCGAAGCGGTACCAAAGCCGTTATCTCCATGAATAAGAAATCCGGCGCGACCACACATATTGTTACCCGCATAAGGTATCAGACGGAGAACAAATCGTCCGGCTGTAGGATGCTTTGCCATAGGACTGGCAATCTTATACTTTCCTGCTGGCAAAGGACCTTTGTTCACCTCACATGCTAATGCAGGATCGTCTTTATATCCTTCAGCCCCGGCATATAACGCATCGAATTTATAGACACCATCTCGTGTAAAAGATCGCTTTCTGACGTCATAGACCCATGTCATACACGCTCCTTAAAATGACTCACAGAATTGCTGCACCATTGATAGTTGAATTATGTGCGTTCCTTCCATGAATCGGAGTGCTGAATATTGCCATCACAGTACTTCCAGGTGATTTTTTCGTAGCGCAGCGTTACTGACTCAAGATGGTTCATATTTTCAATGGATTTGATGTTATGCATGAATGGATTAACCGACACCACTTTCACTCCTTCAATGAACATATTGAAGTACTCCTCTTCCTGGCCAGCGTGATTAATACGGTACCATTTTATTTCAGCTGACCTGAGTGTTTGCCCGGAGGAGACTGCTTTATAAAGATAAGGGCTGGATGAGTCGAATTCTTTTTCGAATTCTAATGCACTATGAACACGCGTCCCTGTGAGTTTACCGGTGTGAGGATCAACTGGTATGCTCAACCCATGCATGAAACTAAGTACTTCAATACTTCCTTCTCGATGTTGGACGTCAACTGATCCTTTGATATCTGCACCACCATCATCTTTCAGCCATAGGTAAGCTGGAATTGCCATGAAATTAATCCTTTAATTAGCGTTAAAGGTATTAACTTACAGGAGTAGCAGTCAGCATTTTTGATTCACATCAATTAAGACAAACAAATTGATTGTGAAGTAATCAGCACTATTAAGACCAGAAGATAGAAACAATCCCTTATTACTGAACATAGTAAGGTGTAAATGATAAAACAGATTTTCAAGTGACATTAAAAAACATGACGCTTTTAAAGCCTCCCTGCATTGTCAGGAATATTGCTTTTACATGACGATAATGTTACTTCTGGTAAATGTCTAACCGATTTACATAGCTCAACTCCCACATGATTTCTGACTCTCAGCACCTCCAGGTGCGGCCGATTACTGCCGCCGATAATCCGCATATCGCCCAGGTGATCCGCGACGTTTCCGCGGAGTTCGGCCTGACGGCTGACAAGGGCTACACCGTTTCCGATCCGCAGCTCGACCAGCTGTTTGAGCTCTACAGTGCCGAACAGAGCGCCTACTGGATTGTTGAGTATCAGGGCAAGGTGGTCGGCGGCGGCGGTGTTGCGCCGCTCGCCTGCAGCGCACCCGATATCTGCGAACTGCAAAAGATGTACTTTCTGCCGGAGGTGCGCGGTCAGGGTCTGGCACGCGAACTGGCGCTGCGGGCGATAGAACATGCACGCAGCCACGGTTTCCGTCGCTGCTATCTGGAAACCACCGCCAGCCTGACGCGGGCCATTAAACTTTATGAGTCACTCGGCTTTGAGCATATCGACAGCGCGATGGGCTGCACCGGCCATGTCGACTGCGAAGTGCGTATGTTGCGGAAGTTATAAGCCGCGCTCTACGTAACTCATATCGTTGATGGATTCAATCACGAACTCTCCGCTGTCGGTATAGCGCAGCCGGGTTACGCTCGCATTGTCCAGCGTCTGGTTTAACGACGTATCGCCAAGCGCCTGCAGTAGCGCTGTAATCGCCAGGCCATGCGTGACCACCAGAACGTTACCGCCGCCCTGCTGCCGGGCCTGCTGCGCTATCTCAGTCAGACTATCGACCATTCGCTTCGCAACCTGCTGATAGCTTTCGGCCATGCCTGCTGATTTAATGCCTCTCAGTGCCGGCGTGCCTGACGCTTCCGCCTGCCGGATAGCGTCTATGATCCTGTCGACATGAACCTTGCCTTTGCCATAGGCCTCCATTAGCGCCGTATCGGATGCAAATCCCAACTGATGGGCGGCATCGTTCAACATATTATTATTCAGATCGCCCTCATACAGGCCAAAGCCCACTTCCCGCAATTCCCGGCGTTCGTTCAGCGGCAGCGGCGTTTTCCATGCCTGCATCACAAGCTGCGCGGTTTCTCTCGCTCTGCCAGCATCGCTGGACCAGACGGCGATAAACGGGATCGTCTGCAGACCGCGTCCCAGCTTTTGCGCCACCTCTACCCCCGCTGGCGTTAGCGGAGTATCTGCCCATCCCTGCGCGCGATGCACCGTGTTGAACATCGTTTTACCATGCCGCGTAACGTAGAGAGTGACATCGGCGGCAAAGGCTTCGCCTGCGACAGCCCCAACCACAATAAGAATCAGCAACGCTTTAAAAATTCTTTTCATCGTATTTTCCTTATCTGAACAGATTTAATTTATATTCAACCGCGATCTCTGCAGAAAGGCTGGGAGAACGCATATATTTCCCTTGCGCATTAAAAACCGGGGTTTCTTTATTATTCTTATATGACCAGCCATAACCGAATAGCGTAAAGACCGATAAATCCTTCAGGACCGGATGGGGTTCGATGAAGCGGTTTATGAGCGCGACTTCCCCCGAACGCATACGCGTATTACGATAATTAAACTGTCCATAGTTAATCTGAAATCCGCTAAAAATGCCTTTTGAAATTTCAAATTCCGTCTGCGACACCAGCGCCAGTTCTTTATCACGGGTATAATCTTTTCCGGCAGAGGTCAGGGCGTTGAAACGCCCACGGGTATTTTTTGTCAGCGGGCGCACATAATATCCCACCGCATTATGTTTGGGTGCCGAAGTCCAGGCGGCAGCGAATTTCTGTGTCCATCTGTCGTTAATCCAGTCTGCTTCACCGACATAGTGCCACGCGTGGTTATCGTACGATCTTTTGCTGGCCGCCATGCTTTTATAATTTTCCAGCCCCTGACTGCCATAAATTTGAGAGGACAAGCGCCAGTCCGGCGAGAGCGAATAATTCGCTTCGATAACATGACGCCGCTGGTAGGCTTCCGCTTCGCCAAATGCGTAGGCGAGACGTCCGCGATCACCGGTATAGCTCAGTGCGCCGGTATAGATCGCATTAATTTTTCGTCGGTCCTGGGTTTGCAGGGCAAGACTCTCCGGCGAGTCGTGGCGAAGCGTTTTGGTCACGTAAGCCAAATCCAGCCGTATCTTCTGCACGTTCAGCGCGCCGCTATAGCCTGAGTAACTGTTGCGTGACAAGCGGTCCGTGGTGGTCAGCACGCCGATGTTTTTTAACTCCTGCCAGCCCGCTTTTCCTTTAAATCCCGCATTCGCGTCCCCCAGCTTCACTTTCAGATAGCGTTCACCAAACTTGCTGAAGCCGTGCGCGTCAGCTTTTTGCTGATGACCGCCGCTGTCGTAAAGCAGGCCGCGCGTGGCAAAGTAGTCGCTGGCTCCCAGCCTGATCGCTCGGGTATAAGTTGCATCAAAACCCAGCCAGTCCCACTGATAGCCGGAACGAAAATTCAGGCTTGACGCCTGTCCCCAGGCATTATGAACGGTGGCAGGCTGCGCTTCATTTTCCTTGAGATACTTCCAGTGATTACGCAGTCTGAGATCGAGTTGCGAATCACGCAGGAAAGCATTGTCAGAGAATGATAATGCGTCGGAAAAGTCAGCCCATGCGCCAGGTGGCTGCAAAAACAGTAAAATAAATAACGGAATACCGCGCTTTCCCCTCATGTTAATGACTCCTTCCATTAAATGCTTATTAGCAAAACTGGACGCCAAAAAAAAGTCGCTGATTCTTTTCCCCGGCTATACCCGGTGCAAAAAAAAACCTGATTCACAACCCTCTCTGGCAAAGAGGCGTTATGAATCAGGTTTTGCTTGAAAAATAACAATCCTAATCCGGCAAGAGCACTATAGTTATTCCGCAAAGAAAAAACAGAAGAGATAAAATATTTTGTGAGGGGTCACTCAAATTATATTTTTCGGAGGTAACGCGTTCATATTAGATTAACAGTTAATACTTATCTTTTTATTATTAATAAAATCAACCCGGTTCAATATAAAAAATAAACGGCCATCGTAAGAGCGCCGTTTACTCTAATCAGAACGCCGGTACGCCGCTGTGAAAGCGTAATTCGTTGTCGGGTTCGCTAATTAACCGCCCTTCTGTTGCCCCAATCGCCTGCACCCGCGGCGTGATGTCTCTGGTGGCAATCTGCGCCGCCAGGGTTAAATAGTCCTGATAATGCCGCGCCTCTGAGCGCAGCAGCGACAGATAGAACTTCGCCAGTTCGTCATCAAGATAAGGAGCCAGACTGGCGAAACGTTCGCAGGAGCGCGCCTCGATGTAAGCGCCGCATATCAGCTTATCCACCAGCGTTTCCGGTTCATGGGTGGTGACTTCGCGCAGCAGCGATTTGGCATAGCGGCTGGAAGTGATCTTCTGATAGACCAGCCCGCGCGACTGCATAATTTCCCACACCTGATAGAAGTGATGCAGCTCCTCTTTAATCAGCAGCACCATCTTCTCCACCAGCTCATCCGCCCACGGCAGCGCATTGCGCACGATGATACGTTTTGTCAGGTTCTTATGGGCGTTGATAAAGTCGCTGTCGCCATCTTCGCGGAAGATAAAATCTTCATAAGGTTTCAGCCACGCCAGAATGGCGTCGCCGCTGGGTTTGTCGGCAACATATTTGCGGATCAACCACACCGCGGTCTGCGCGGCTTTCAGTTCGCACACCAGATGGTCGGTTAACAGCAGGGTCAGATTTTCCGGCTTGCGCGCCTCATCAATCCAGGCCTGTGGCGTGCGGCAGTGCAGAAACTGATAGATCGGTTCAAGTAAGGGTGCGTAGTTCATGATGTTAAAACAGGTGGCAGGGGTGATAGGCGGAGAACTCTCCGCCCCGGCTACTTAGTGGCGAATACCATCATCATCTTCATCTTCGATGGCGTCGTCATCTTCATCTTCGGCATCGGGATCTTCAAAATAGGTGCCCCAGCCGTCGTAATCGACGTTGTACTTACCAATCAGGTTCACCAGCTGCTCAACCTGCACATCGATCAGTTCAGGCTTCAGGGCGGATTCGCTGATGATGTCGACGCACATCACGGTGGTGCCATCTTCCAGCTCCAGCTCTTCCGGCTCGGTCACTTCATAACCCAGCTTGAACGCATCAACGGCCGCTTTTTCCAGCGAATCAAAATTATTGCATGAGAGATGGTGCTCGATGGTATAGAGCGCATCAGGATCGCTGCCATCCTCCAGCAGCTCTTCGATAATCTGCCGCGTCTCTTCCTGCTGCTCTTCCAGTAATGCTTCATATGCCATGACGATATCCTCTCTGAGTTCGGCAATAATCAATTATTTTCCCATACTGCCCGTCGCGCCACTACACAAAACGAAAAGTTTATTAGGCCCGCACTTGAAAATGCATATTCATACGGTTAGATTGAATTTTAATTCACTTTAATGATTACCGGAGTGTTGTATGAGTCAGCTGTATCAGCGCCATTTCCTCAGGCTTCTGGATTTTACGCCCGCCGAGATTGATCACCTGCTTACCCTTTCCGCTGAATTGAAACGGGCGAAAAAAAGCGCCAAGGAAGTACAGCATCTGAAAGGTAAAAACATCGCGCTCATCTTCGAAAAAGACTCGACCCGTACCCGATGCTCTTTCGAAGTTGCCGCTTACGATCAGGGTGCGAACGTCACCTATCTTGGCCCGAGTGGCAGCCAGATCGGCCATAAAGAGTCGATGCGCGACACCGCGCGGGTGCTGGGCCGGATGTACGATGGCATTCAGTATCGCGGTTACGGTCAGGAACTGGTGGAAACGCTGGCGGAACATGCCGGTGTGCCGGTGTGGAACGGCCTGACCACCGAGTTTCATCCGACCCAGCTGCTGGCCGATCTGCTGACCATGCAGGAGCATCTGCCGGGCAAAAAACTCAGCGAGATGACGCTGGTTTATGTGGGTGATGCGCGCAACAACATGGGCAACACCATGCTGGAAGCCGCCGCACAGGTGGGGCTGGATCTGCGTCTGGTGGCACCAAAGAGCTGCTGGCCAGAGGAGCAACTGGTGGCGCAGTGCCGTGAAGCCGCGCAGCAGACCGGCGGGAAAATTACCCTCACCGAACATATTGCCGACGGCGTGAAAGGCGCTGACTTTATCTACACCGATGTCTGGGTGTCGATGGGCGAAGCCAAAGCGGTGTGGGCCGAGCGTATCGCGCTGCTGCGTGACTATCAGGTGAACCGCGCGATGCTCGATCTGACCGGCAACCCGCAGGTTAAATTTCTGCACTGTCTGCCCGCCTTCCACGACGATCAGACCACGCTGGGCCAGCAGATGGCGGAACAGTACGATCTGCCCAACGGTATGGAAGTGAGTAACGAGGTATTTGAGTCACCACACAGCATTGTGTTCGACCAGGCTGAGAACCGGATGCACACGATTAAAGCGGTGATGGTGGCCACGCTGGGCCAGCGCTGACCGACGGATGTGACACGGGCTAATGCTGCCAGGGAGCGCGGATACTTAGCGATTCATCCGCCTGACCTGTCCCGGCCTCCGAGCGGCTAAGCAGGCGCAAACGTTTTCCTCTTGCTGCCCCACCGCGAACGGGTATAATGCGGCCCAATTTGCCGGAGGAAATATGCTACAGCACAGCGGACAATTTGACGCTCAATCACGCCTGACCGCAGGCGGTGCTACTGTTTCTTTCGGTCATCGACCCGATCTTAAAAAAGCCCCTTAAGCAGGGGCTTTTTTTTGTCCGCAATCCGGCCGCGCAGAGGAGACAGCTATGGCTAACCCGCTATATCGCAAGCACATTATTTCAATCAACGACCTCAGTCGTGAAGAGCTGGAACTGGCGCTACACACCGCCGCGAAGCTGAA
The DNA here is from genome assembly GCF_025910055.1 of Pantoea sp. JV6. Taxonomy (NCBI): domain Bacteria; kingdom Pseudomonadati; phylum Pseudomonadota; class Gammaproteobacteria; order Enterobacterales; family Erwiniaceae; genus Pantoea; species Pantoea sp. JV6. The sequence continues at coordinate 339,999 of NZ_JAPCIM010000013.1, forward strand.
AGCCCATCCGCAGCCGGAACTGCTGAAGCACAAGGTTATCGCCAGCTGCTTCTTTGAGGCGTCTACCCGTACCCGCCTGTCGTTTGAAACCGCCATTCATCGCCTCGGCGCGTCAGCGGTGGGCTTTGCTGACGGCAGTAATACGTCGCTGGGCAAAAAAGGCGAAACCCTGGCCGACACCATTTCAGTGATCAGCACCTACGTCGATGCGATCGTGATGCGTCACCCGCAGGAAGGCGCGGCGCGGCTGGCGACCGAGTTCTCCGGCGGCATCCCGATTCTCAACGCCGGTGACGGCGCGAACCAGCATCCGACCCAGACGCTGCTTGATCTCTTCACCATTCAGGAGACGCAGAGCCGTCTTAATCAGCTGAATGTGGCGATGGTCGGCGACCTGAAGTATGGCCGCACCGTCCACTCCCTGACCCAGGCGCTGGCGAAGTTTGACGGCAACCGCTTCTTCTTTATCGCGCCCGATGCGCTGGCGATGCCGGCCTATATCACCGATATGCTGGATGAGAAGAATATCAGCTGGTCACGTCACGACAGCTTTGAAGAGGTGATGCCGCAGCTCGATATCCTCTACATGACGCGGGTGCAGAAAGAGCGGCTCGATCCGTCAGAATATGCCAACGTCAAAGCGCAGTTCATTCTGCGCGCTGCCGATCTCGCTACAGCGCGCGACAATATGAAGGTGCTGCACCCGCTGCCGCGCATCGACGAAATCACCACCGATGTCGATAAAACCCCGTATGCCTGGTATTTCCAGCAGGCGGGTAACGGCATCTATGCGCGCCAGGCTCTGCTGGCACTGGTTTTAAACAGCGAACTCGCCCTGTAAGGAGATACCCCCATGACGCAGGACAACAAACTGCAGGTCGAAGCGATCAAACGCGGCACGGTCATCGACCATATTCCGGCGCAGATCGGCTTTAAATTGCTCTCTCTGTTCCGGCTGACCGAAACCGATCAGCGCATTACCATTGGCCTGAATCTGCCCTCAGGCGAGATGGGCCGCAAAGATCTGATCAAGATTGAGAATACCTTTCTCACCGACGATCAGGTCAATCAGCTGGCGGTCTATGCGCCCCATGCTACGGTCAACCGCATCGACGACTATGAAGTGGTCGCGAAGATCGCCCCGACGCTGCCGGACCACGTTGAACGGGTGCTGACCTGCCCCAACAGCAACTGCATCAGCCGCAGCGAGCCGGTCTTCTCCAGCTTTGCCGTGAAGCAGCGCGCCGACGATGTGCATCTGAAGTGCAAATATTGCGAAAAAGAGTTCGCCCGCCATGTGGTGCTGGGTCACTGGTAATCGCCCTACCCGACCTTATAATGGGCAACACCGGCGGCATCGCCGCCTGACGACGTAATCAAAGGAGCAATGATGTCTCGTGAAATCAGTACTGAAAAAGCCCCTGCCGCTATCGGCCCCTATGTTCAGGGTGTCGATCTGGGCAGCATGATCATCACCTCTGGCCAGATCCCGGTGGATCCGGCGACCGGCCAGGTGGCGGATGACGTTGCCGCACAGGCGCGTCAGTCACTGGAAAATGTGAAGGCGATTGTTGAAGCAGCGGGTCTGAAGGTCGGCGACATCGTGAAGACCACGGTGTTCGTAAAGGATTTAAATGACTTCGCCACGGTCAATGCGGCTTATGAGGCGTTTTTCACCGAGCATGAAGCGCACTTCCCGGCGCGTTCCTGTGTCGAAGTGGCGCGTCTGCCAAAAGATGTGAAGATCGAAATCGAAGCGATTGCCCTTCGTCGCTAATCTACGTTGTTAACATCTATTGTTAACGAGGGCGCCCGCCTCTCTCCGGCTATCCCGGAGAGAGGCGGTGAATCGCTTAACGCTTAGCCGGACGCCACAGCCACAGCAGCGCTATCGCCAGCGCAAACAGCACGCCAAAACCGACGCCCGTCGCCACCGCAGGTGCACCCGCCTTGATCGCCAGCGTATAGAGCCCCAGCATAATCAGCATGGCGCTGTTCTCACCCAGATTCTGCACCGCAATCGCATTACCTGAACCGACGCTCTCTTTGCCCCGCGCCTGCAACAGCGCATTCAGCGGCACCACAAAGAAACCGCCCAGCGCGCCAATCAGCATCAGCACCAGATAGGCATTCAGCAGAGAATGCTGCAGCGCGAAGACGACGACCATCACACCAATCAGCACACCGGCTGGCATACAGCGACGCACCGTTTCAAGCGTCACCAGCTTCGCCGCCGCCGCCGCCCCAATCACAATCCCGATCGCCACCATGGCATTCAGGGTCGTTGGTGTGGTGTTGTCACTGATGCCCAGCGCCACCGGCACCCACAGCACCAGCAGAAAACGCAGCGTCACGCCTGCGCCCCAGAACAGGCTGGTGCCGAGCAGCGAGAAGCGCGTCTCCGCATCACGCCATAGCAGCGCGGCAGCACTGAAAAAACTGCGTACCATCATACCCAGCTGCCAGCTCTGACCAGGACGCGCCGCCTGCAGTTTCGGGATGAACAGGTTGGCTACCACGGCAATGCCGTAGGTCAGCGCACAGATCCCCAGCGCCGCCAGCAGATGCCAGTCAGCCAGCATCCCGCCCGCCACTGAGCCGAGCAGAATGGCGGCGATGGTCGATCCCTCCATCAGCCCGTTGGCTTTCACCAGCTTCTCACCGTGGGTGATCTCACCGAGGATGCCATATTTAGCCGGAGAGTAAGCGGCTGCGCCCGCGCCCACCAGGGTATAACCGAGGAAGGGGTTGAAGCCGAAGCAGATCACCAGCGCGCCCAGCAGCTTCAGGCTGTTGGCGAGCATCATCACCCGCCCTTTTGCCATGCTGTCCGCGACCTGACCGACAAAGGGTGCCAGCAGAATGTAAGCCGCGACAAAGAGCATCTGCAGCACCGGCTGGCTCCAGTCGGGATAGAACTGGCTTTTCAGCACGGCCAGCGTGGCAAACAGCAGCGCGTTATCGCCGAAGGCCGAAAAGAACTGGGCGATAATCACGGCGATCATGCCGCGTGACATCAGCGGCGCATTACGATCAAGGCTCATGCCTGCTCCTCTTCCGCCATTTTTTTCAGCGTAACGTAATCGGGTTTACCGCTGCCCAGCTGCGGCAACTGCTTCATCACCCGGATATCACGCGGAAGCGCCAGTTCTGGCGCACCCAGCTCGCGGGCCGCTTTCTGCAGGCTGTCGCGCGCCAGTTCAGCGTCGGTGGTGAACAGCACCAGCGCCTCACCACGCTGACCATCCGGGCGCAGCGAGGCGGCATGTTGTTTGTCCGGCGACGCTTTCAGAGCGATCTGCTCGACGATCTCCAGCGACACCATCTCACCGGCAATCTTCGCGAAGCGTTTGGCGCGCCCCTGAATCTGGCAGAAACCGCCGTCATCAAAGCTGACGATATCACCCGTGTCATACCAGCCCGCTTCCTGATTGCCTTCGCCATCGTCGGCGACCGGCACTTCCAGCACGCCTGGATTCTCGACGCGCAGATAGCCCTTCATCACGTTCGGTCCGCGCAGCTGCAGCCGTCCGCCCTGCTCAATGCCCGGCACCGACATCAGCCGCGAATCCATACCCGGCAGAATGCGTCCGACGGTATGCGCCTTCGCCGCCATCGGCACGTTAATCGCGACCACTGGCGCGCATTCGGTTACGCCGTAGCCTTCAAGAATGCGAATGCCATACTTCTCCATGTAGAGCTGACGGGTGTTCTCCTGCAGCTTCTCCGCCCCCGCCACCACATAGCGCAGGCGGGCAAAATCATAGGGCGCGGCAAAGCGCGCGTAGTTGCCGAGGAAGGTCGAGGTGCCAAACAGCACGGTGCAGTTGCGGTCATAGACCAGCTCCGGCACGATGCGATAGTGCAGCGGGCTGGGATAGAGGAACACCTGCGCGCCGGTCATCAGCGGCGTAAACAGCCCGACGGTCAGACCAAACGCATGGAACAGCGGCAGCGCCGACATAAAGCGGTCGCGCGGGGTGAAGTCGGCGATGGTGCGGATCTGTTCGACGTTCGCCAGCAGGCTTTTATGCGAATGCACCACCCCTTTGGGGTTGCCTTCCGAGCCGGAGGTAAACAGTACCATCGCGGCGTCTTCCGGCTGCTGGGGCAGCTGCGCGCGATGCGGCATCAGCAGATGGGCGACGATCCACAGTTTATCTTTACTGGTCACGGTATCTTTCAGATCTTCCAGATAGATCCACTGCACATCATCGAGCCCCTGCGGCAGATGCCACAGGTTGCCTTTGTCCAGGAACTGGCGCGACGTGAAGACCGTTTTGATCTGCGCGGCGGTCAGTGCCGCCCGCATGCCGTTCACGCCCGCCGTGTAGTTGAGCATCGCCGGAACGCGTCCACGCAGGGATGCCCCGAAAATCGCCGCCGCCGTGACGGTGGTATTGGGCAGCAGCAACCCTACCACTTCGCGCGGCTGGCTGTAGCGCTCCAGAATACGGCCCACGCCCAGCGCCTTCTTCAGCAGTCCGTTGTAGCTGTCGGGTTTGAAATTGACATCTTCGATGCAGCGTTTAAACGCGCCATAACGCGTACGCGCCGCCAGAAACGCCTCAAACAGGGTTTCACGCGGACGCACCGCCATGCGCGCTTCCATCATCACATGATGCAGATGCTCACCGGCCAGCACGCGCCGATCGCGCGCCCGTTTCGCCTCCGGCATCGGAATACGGGTGGCGGGCAGAATCGTCAGGGTGATGCGCGGGAACAGGCGACGTTTAAACACGCCCGCCAGACGACCAAACGGCGTGTACTCTGCGCCTTCAATGCGCATCGGCACCACATTCGCGCCCGAACGCGCCGCGACAAAACCCGCCCCGCTGTAGATCTTCATCAGCGATCCGGTGACGGTAATACGTCCTTCCGGGAAGATCACCACCGGACGGCCACTGTCGATCAGCCTGACCAGCTGTTTGAGCGCCATGGGTTTGGTCGGATCGAGCGGCACATAGTCGATAAAGGGTTTAACCAGCCGCATAAACCAGCTTTCGCTGATGGTCGAATAGACCGCATAGACCGGCTTAATCGGCAAAAATAGCGCCAGCAATATGCCGTCGAGAAACGACATATGGTTCGGCGTGATCAATACCTTCTGCTTATGCAGTTCGGCGACGTCGCCACGCAGTTCGACCCGCCATAACAGGCGAAATATCAGGCGCAATAGTGTGAAAACCATGCCGGCTCCTTAGCATTGTGAAAATAGCCCCTCACGATGCAGGATTTGACGCGGTTCGACAACAGAATTATCGGTAACCTGACGCCGCCTTCAGGGTGCCTGCCAGCCACCGCCGAGTGCCGCAATCAGCGCCACACTGCTGACCCACTGCGTGCTCTGCAGCGTCAGCAAACTCTGCTGCGCACTCAGGCGGCTGTTTTCGGTGGTCGCCACATCCAGATACGTAATCATGCCCGCCTCGTACTGCAAACGGGTTACCCGCGCAGAGGTCTGCGCCGCGTCGGTGGCGCGCTGCTGCGCGGCGATCTCACCCTGCAGCGTGTTCAGCTCCACCAGCTTATCTTCCACCTCCTGCATTGCGGTCAGCACCGTCTGACGATAGGTCGCAACGCTGGCATCCCAGCCCGCTCGTGCCTGATCGACCTGTGCTGCGGTCGCACCAAAATCCAGCAGCGTGCCGCTCAGCTCCGGCCCCAGCGACCAGACGCGATTCGGCAGCGAGAAGAGCGAATGCAGCACGGAAGAACTGACGCCACCGCTGGCGCTCAGGGTCAGGTCGGGATAGTAACCGGCCACCGCCACGCCCACCGCGGCATTGGCCGCGGCCATGTTACGTTCGGCGTAAGCAATGTCGGGACGGCGCTGCAACAGCTCGCCCGGCAGGGCTGCCGGAATCGCGGGCAGCGTGGCCGTCAGCGGCGCGGCGGTCAGGCTGAATTCAGCGGGTGCTTTGCCGATCAGCAGCGCAATGGCGTGCTCCATCTGCGCGCGCTGCCACTGATAATCCTGCGCCGAGGCGCTGGCGCTCTCCAGCTGCAGCTGCGCCTGAGCCAGGGTGGCACGCGACGCGGTGCCCGCCTGATACTGGCTGGTAATCACTTTCAGATAGCGCTGATAAGCATCAACGCTCTGCTGATAGAGCGCGATTTTCTGATCCATGATGCGCAGCTGGAAATAGTCCTGCGCCAGCTCAGACTGGGCGCTCAGGGTGATATTGGCCAGTTCCGCCGCGCTGGCCGAGGCGCTGGCGCGGTTCTCCTCCAGCGTGCGTCGCAGTTTGCCCCACAGGTCCAGCTCCCAGCTGGCACTCAGCTCCGCCTGATGGCTGCTGCTGGTGGTGCGAACGCTGCTGTCAGTCGCGTGGCTGCCGCTGCGCGTCGCGCTGCCGTCATAGCCCAGCGAGGGAAACAGCGCCGCGCGTGACTCACTCGCCAGCGCCTGTGCCTGCCGGTACTGCGCGGCATAATTCGCCACGTTCTGGTTCGAGATGCTCACCTGGTTCAGCAGCCCGCTCAGGGTGGCGTCGTGATAAACCGCCCACCATTCGCCTTTACTTTGCGCATCAAGCGGCGTCGCCTGCTGCCAGCCTCTGGCCTCTTTATAGTGGACCGGCATTGCCATCGCGGGGCGCTGATAGTCGGGACCGACGCTACAGCCGCTCAGCAGCATCACAACAAAGGGGATAAGCGGTTTCATGGATCAGGATTCCGTAGGGCGCAGACGACGCCATTGACGTTGAGTGGCACGGCCCAGACGATCGAGCCAAAGATAAACAACCGGCGTGGTAAACAGCGTCAGCAGCTGGCTGAGCGCCAGTCCGCCCGCGATAGCGATGCCCAGCGGGCTGCGCAGATCGGCATCACCGCCGCTGCCCAGCGCCAGCGGCAACGCGCCGAAAAAGGCGGCCAGCGTGGTCATCATGATGGGCCGGAAGCGCATCAGGCACGCCTGGGTGATCGCCTGCTGTGGCGACATGCCCTGCTGCCGCTCCGCGTCGATGGCGAAATCGATCATCATGATGGCGTTCTTTTTCACGATGCCGATCAGCAGGATGATGCCAATCAGCGCGATCACCGTGAGCTGCGTGCCGGTCAGCAGCAGCAGTAACAGCGCGCCGACGCCCGCTGACGGCAGGGTCGAAAGAATGGTCAGCGGATGAATGTAGCTCTCATAGAGCACGCCGAGCACAAGATAGACCGCCGCCAGCGCCGCCAGAATCAGCCACGGCATGGTCGCGGTCAGCTGAGAAAAGGCGGCGGCGGTGCCGGCAAAACCGGCATGAAGGGTCGACGGCAGGCCCAGCTTCGCCATCGCCTGTTTTATCAGTTCCTGCGCCTGTTCCAGTGACACACCCTCGTTGAGATTAAACGCCAGGGTGCTGGTCGCGGCCTGGCCCTGATGCGCCACCGACAGCGGCGCGTTGCCGCCGCTGAAGCGGGCAAAGGCGGAGAGCGGCACGCGGTCACCGCTGTCGTTAATCACATAAAGCTGCTGCAGCGTCTCGGGATTGGCGGTGTCGCTATCCTGCAGTGACATCACCACGTGATACTGATTCAGGGTGTGATAGAGCGTGGCGATCTGCCGCTGGCTGAACGCATTGTTCAGCAGCGTATCCAGCATGTTCACGTTGACGCCCAGCCGGGTAGCGCGATCACGATCGATGTTCAGCTCTACCTCCTGGCCGCCGGTCTGCGAATCGGAGTCCACGCTGTTAAGCTCGGGGATCGCCGCCAGCGCCGCCTGCACTTTCGGCGTCCAGGTGCGCAGCAGATCGAGATCGTCCGCCTGCAGGCTGTACTGATATGTGGCGTTGGCGCTGCGTCCGCCAATGTGCAGGTCCTGCGCCGCCATCAGGAACATCTGCGCCCCGGCGATGTGACTGGTTTTGCGCGTCAGCCGGTTGGCCACCTCGGTGGCGGTCGCATCGCGCTGATCAAAATCTTTAAGCCGCACAAAGAAGTTGGCGCTGTTGCGGGAGCCAAACATCCCGCTGCCCATCGACGACATCACACTCTCTACCGCCGGATCTTCCTGAATGATCTGCGTGAACATCAGCATTTTCGGCTTCATCGCCTGGAACGAGATGTTCTGATCGGCGCGCAGCGCACCCATCAGCAGCCCGGTATCCTGATTGGGGAAGAAGCCCTTCTGCACCACGACGAAGAGAAAAACATTCAGTAGTACGGTCAGCAGCAGGCTGAGCAGCGTCAGTTTCTGATGGCGCATCACCCAGGCCAGCCCGCGCCCGTAGGCGGCCAGCAGGCGATTCAGCTGGTTTTCAATCAACTGATAAAGCGGATGCGGCCGCTGGCTGACGGGCGGCTTTGGTTTCAGCAGGCGGGCGCAGAGCATCGGCGTCAGACTCAGCGAGACAAACAGTGAGATCAGCAGCGACACGGTGAGCGTCACGGCGAATTCGCGGAACAGCCGCCCGACAATGCTGCCCATCAGCAGGATCGGGATGAACACCGCGATCAGCGACACGGTCATCGACAGCACGGTAAAGCTCACCTCCTGCGCCCCGCGCAGCGCTGCCCGCAGCGGGCTCAGCCCGCGCTCAATGTGACGGGTGATGTTCTCCAGCACCACAATCGCATCATCCACCACGAAGCCGGTGGCGATAATCAGCGCCATCAGCGACAGGTTATCCAGGCTGTATCCCAGCAGATACATCACCGCGCAGGTGCCGATCAGCGACACCGGCAGTGCCAGCGCCGGAATGATCACCGCCTGCAGATTGCGCAGAAAAACAAACACCACCGCAATCACCAGCAGCACCGCGATCAGCAGCGTCTCTTCGGTGTCATACAGCGAGGCGCGCACGCCAGGCGAACGGTCAACCACCACCTTCAGCTGGCTGTCAGCGGGCAGGCTCTTTTCAAGCTGTGGCAACTGCGCTTTTATCGCGTCGATGGTTTCCAGCATATTGGCACCCGCCTGACGTTTGATACCGATCATCACCGCCGGTGTGGCATTCAGAAACCCTGCCTGATAGCGATCTTCCACCGAGTCATAGACCGTGGCGACGTCGCGCAGTCGCACCGCGTTGCCCTGCTGATAAGTGATGATCAAATCGCGGTAGCTGGCGGCCTTCTCCAGCTGGCCGTTGCTGTCCACCAGCCACGACTGGTCACTGCTCTGTAAGATCCCTTTAGGCAGATTAGTGGTGCTGTTGGCGACGGCGGCACGCACCGTCTCCAGCGAGATGCCGTAATGGGTCAGCTTCAGCGGCTGCAGATCAATCCGCACCGCCGGTAAGGCGCTGCCCATCAGCGACACTTCGCCGACGCCCTGTACCTGCCCCATCGCCTGTTCGATTTTGCTCTCCGCCAGATCGTAGAGCTCGCCTGGCGTGCGGGTGGCAGAGGTCAGCGCCAGCATTACTATTGGCGCGTCTGACGGGTTGGCTTTGCGATAGGTCGGCAGCGAGGCCATTGCGCTGGGCAGCAGGCTGCGCGCCGCGTTGATTGCCGCCTGCACGTCGCGCGCCGCGCCATTGATATCGCGGTCCAGTTCAAACTGCAGGATGATGCTGCTGGAGCCCTGCGAGCTGCTGGAGGTCATCTCACTGATACCGGCAATCTGCCCCAGCGAACGTTCCAGCGGCGTAGCGACCGTCGCCGCCATGGTTTCCGGGCTGGCGCCTGCCAGGCTGGCGCTGACCATGATGGTAGGAAAATCGACCTGCGGCAGCGGTGCTACCGGCAGCAGCCGGTAGCCCAGCGCGCCCAGCAGCAGGATCGCCAGCGTCAGCAGCAGCGTCGCCACCGGACGAAAGATAAACAGCCGGGTCAGATTCATTGCCCGCTCCGCGCCCGCTGCTGACGGCGTTTCACCCAGGCGTTACCGCGCTGCGCCAGCCCATCAAACAGGAGGTAGATGACCGGCGTGGAGAAGAGTGTCAGCACCTGACTGACAATCAGCCCGCCGACAATCACCAGCCCCAGCGGCTGACGCAGCTCTGCCCCGGAGCCGGAGGCCAGCATCAGCGGCAGCGCACCCAGCAGCGCCGCCATCGTCGTCATCAGAATCGGGCGGAAGCGCAGCAGGCAGGCCTGATGAATCGCGTCGCGCGCGCTGAGTTGCTGATGGTGTTCCGCCTCCAGCGCGAAGTCGATCATCATGATGGCGTTCTTTTTCACGATGCCGATCAGCAGTATCACCCCAATCAGCGCAATCAGGCTGAATTCGGTGCCCGCCAGCAGCAGCGTCAGCAACGCGCCCACCGCCGCCGACGGCAGCGTAGAGAGGATGGTCACCGGATGGATAAAGCTCTCGTAGAGGATGCCGAGCACCACATACATGGTGATCAGCGCCGCCAGAATCAGCCACAGCGTGTTGCCGGTAGCGCTCTGAAACGCCGAGGTTTCCCCCTGATAACGCAGCGTGGTGCTCTCCGGCAGATGCAGCTGCTCCCGCACGTCCGCGATCGCCCGCTGTCCATCCTCAAGCGAATAGCCCGGATTAAGGTTGAAGGAGATCATCACCGCCGGGAACTGATTCAGCCGCATGTGCATCAGCGAACCGGTGCGCTGGTGGATAGTGGCGATAGAGGTGAGTTTGACCATGCCGCTGCTGGTCGTGCTGGCGCTGGTGTCAGAGGCTGAAGTGGACGTTGACGAAGACGATGATGTTGACGAAGACGCTGATGAAGCCGTGCTGGTGGATGACGACGCCGAACTGCTGCTGCCGGACGATTGCAGCCAGACATCATCAAACGACGCCGGACCCTGCTGGTATGCCGGAGCCACTTCCAGCACCACCCGATACTGATTCGACTGGGTGAAGATGGTCGAGACCAGCCGCTGACCAAAGGCGTTATAGAGCGCGGTGTCCACGTCCGAGGCAGTAATGCCGAAGCGCGCCGCTTTATCGCGGTTCAGCTCAACGTAAGAGACGCGCCCCTGATCCTGCAGGTTACTCACCACGCCATTAAACTCGGGCCGCTGCTGCAATGCCGCCACCAGTTTCGGCGACTCGCTGACCAGATTTTCACTGTCGGCATCATCGAGGGTGAACTGATACTGACTCGGCGAGACCTGATCGTTGACGGTGAGATCCTGCGCCGGTTGCAGATAGAGCCGGATGCCCGGCACATCGGCGGTCGCCTGTTGCAGTTGTTTAATCACCTCACCCGCTTTCACATCACGCGAGCCAAACGGCTTCAGGTTGATCTGCAACCGCCCGCTGTTAAGGCTGGTGTTGGTGCCGTCGATGCCGATCGTCGATGAGACGCTCTCCACCGCCGGGTTTTTCAGGATCCGCGCCGACAACGCCTGCTGCCGCGTTGCCATGGCGTTAAACGAGACGTCCTGTGAGGCGACGGTAATGCCCTGAATCAGCCCGGTATCCTGGGTCGGGAAGAAGCCTTTCGGCACCATCATGTAGAGCAGCGCCGTCAGCCCGAAGGTGGCCAGCGCCACCATCAGCGTCAGTTTCTGATGGTTCAGCACCACGGTCAGCAGCCGGTCATAGCCGCGCACCAGGGCATCAAACAGTTCGCCGCCCTTGCGGGCAAACGTCGACTGCTGTTCTGGCGGAATGTGGCGCAGCAGATATGCACACAGCATCGGTGTCAGGGTCAGCGACACCAGCATTGACACCAGAATCGCCACCGCCAGCGTAATCGCGAACTCCCGGAACAGTCGCCCGACCACATCGCCCATAAACAGCAGCGGGATCAGCACCGCAATCAGCGAAAAGGTCAGCGAGATGATGGTGAAGCCAATCTGCTGTGAGCCTTTCAGCGCGGCTTCCATCGGTGACTCGCCCTGCTCCAGCCGCCGGGAGATGTTCTCGACCACCACAATAGCGTCATCAATGACAAAACCGGTGGCGATGGTCAGCGCCATCAGCGACAGATTATTCAGGCTGAAGCCCGCCAGATACATCACACCAAAGGTGCCGACCAGCGACAGCGGCACTGCCACGCTCGGAATCAGCGTGGCAGCAACGTTGCGCAGGAACAGGAAAGTCACCATCACCACCAGCGCAATCGACAGCATCAGTTCAAACTGCACGTCGCTGATCGAGGCGCGAATGGTCTGGGTGCGATCGGAGAGAATGGTCATCTTCACCCCCTCCGGCAGTGCCGCCTGCAGCGCGGGGAGCTGCGCCTTGATGTTGTCCACCACCTGGATCACGTTCGCGCCCGGCTGACGCTGCACGCTGATTACAATCGCGGGCTGGTTGTTGGCCCACGCCGACTGGAAGCTGTTTTCCGGGCCCTGTTCAATGTGGGCGATATCTTTCAGGCGCAGCGCCGCGCCATTCTCATAGCTGAGGATCAGGTTCCCGTACTCGGTTGCGGTGCGCAGCTGGTCGTTGGCGTCAATGGTCACCGAATGATATTTCCCGTCAAAGCCGCCTTTGGAGCCATTGACGTTGCTGTTGCCAATCAGCGTATTTACCGCCTCCAGCGTCAGATGATGCGCCGCCAGCGCCTGAGGATTCATCTGCACCCGAATCGCCGGCTGGTGGCCGCCCGCCAGCGTCACCATCCCGACGCCGGAGATCTGCGACAGCTTCAGCGCCACCCGGGTGTTGACCAGATCCTGCACCGCGGTCAACGGCAGCGTGCTGGAGCTGGCTGCCAGCGTTACCACCGCGCTGTCCGCCGGATTGACCTTTTTGTAGGTCGGCGGATTGGGCAGGTCGTCGGGCAGCAGATTATTCGCCGCATTGATCGCCGCCTGCACCTCCTGTTCTGCGACATCCAGCGACAGATCGAGGCTGAACTTCAGGGTAATGATCGACGAGCCGCTGGCGCTGGTGGAGCTCATCTGGCTCAGTCCCGCCATCTGCCCTAACTGGCGCTCCAGCGGTGAGGTGACCGACGACGCCATCACATCCGGGCTGGCACCCGGATAGAGCGTGGTGACCTGAATGATCGGATAGTCGACCTGCGGCAGCGCCGAGGTTGAGAGGAATTTCCAGGCAAAAATGCCGGCGATCAGCACGCCGACCATCAGCAGAATGGTGGCGACCGGACGCAGAATAAACAGGCGCGACGGGTTCATTTCAACACAGCACCCGCAGCGGCGGGCGTCTCATCGGCCAGCGACACTTTGCTGCCGCTGGTCAGACGATCGATCCCTTCCGTCAACAGCCGATCGCCCGGCGAAACGCCGCTGAGGATCGCCTGCTGATCGTCTCCGAAAGCGGGACCGGTGATGACCGCTTTGCGCGTGACGCTGTGATCCTGATTGATCACAAAGACAAAACTGCCGTCGCTGCTCAGCTGCAGCGCCTGGGCCGGGATCACCGTCGCGCCTTTCAGCACCCGGGTCTGCAGCCGCAGATTCACAAACTGATTGGCAAACAGCGACTCATCCTGGTTAGCGAACACCGCTTTCAGCGCCACGGTGCCGGTGGCGGTGTCGATCTGGTTGCTGATGAACTTCACTTCGCCGCTGCCGAGCTGATGCTGGTTGTCCTGATCATACAGCGTGGCGGGCAGGCTCTGCCCCTGATGCAGCACGCTGACCAGCGTCGGGATTTCGCTTTGTGGCACGCTAAAGGTCACGGCGGCGGGCTGCATCTGGGTAATAGTCACCAGGCCGGTGCTGCTGGCACTCTGAACCATGTTGCCGGGATCGACCTGACGCAGGCCGACGCGCCCGCTGATCGGGGCGGTGATCCGGGCATATTCAATGCTGAGTTTCGCACTGGCGATCTGCGCCTGATCGGCGGCGACGGCACCGCGATACTGCCCGACAGTGGCAATCTGGCTGTCCAGATCCTGACGCGCCAGTGCATCCTGCGCCGCCAGTTTGCGGTAGCGCGCCAGCGTCAGCTCCGCACTTTTCAGCAGCGCCTGGTTTTCACTGAGTTCGCCCTGATACTGGTTCAGCGTGGCCTGAAAGCTGCGCGGATCGATCTGCGCCAGCAGCTGCCCGGCGCTGACTTTTTGCCCCTCAGTAAAGAAAACCTGCTCCAGCTGGCCGTCAACGCGGCTGGTCACCGTGACGCTGGCGTTGGGGATGACCGTGCCGAGCGCATTCAGCCACACCGGCACATCCGCCGTGCTGGCGACACCGCTGTGAACCAGCGTCGCCCCTCCGCCCATCATGCCATGCGCACCCGGTCTGCCCGACGGCATCCCCTCGCCAGGCCCGTGACCCGCCGCCAGCAGACGCCAGATAACCCCAGCGACAATCGCCGCCATCAGCAACAGAAGCAGCCATTTAAGCCCAAAGGAACGCGCGGGGCGAGAAAGGTGAGTCATCGTCGAACTCTTCAGATAAGCAGAAAAAGAAATCCCGGAACGTGCGGAATGCGGCAGTGAGCGGCGGCGGACAAAAAACCGCCAGGCTTCACGGCGGCCATTATCAGTGAAAGGCGACGCGCCTTTCTATTGGCAAACTGTCAGGGTTTCGTTAAGAACGATGTTGATTTAGCGGGGGTTTTTACAGCGGTAACGGCAGGCTCAGGCAAGCAGGCAAAAAAAACCCACGCATCTGCGTGGGTTGGTGTAATAACAGGGTCTCACTGCCGAAGCAGTGTTGTTTTCACACCCATCAATACCTCTGGGACTGCTATCCTCGCACTGATTGACCGCGCGGAGACAGCAGGAAAACGCAACCGAATTCGGGGAAGTGCAACGAGGTGTGAATATCCTTCACGCCTCGCTTACACTCTGATTTATCTAAGATTTATCTGAAGGAGTGGCCGCCGGTTTGGTGTAGATGGCATCCGGTGCAATATTCATGTGTTTCAGTACCGGTCCCATGATATTGCCGAACACCGGCGCAGCAACCGAGCCACCGAAGTGATCGCCCGCCGTCGGATGGTTGATCATCACCACCAGCGCCACTTCAGGATGGCTGGCGGGAGCGAGACCGGCGGTGTAGTTGACGTAGCCGCCATCATACTTGCCGCTGGTGCCCATTTTTTCCGCCGTACCGGTTTTGGTTGCCAGACGGTAGCCCGGCACCGCAGCTTTCAGCCCGGTTCCGCCCGGCAGGACGTCACTCTCCAGCATGTGCACCACCTCTTTCACCGTTTCCGGGTTGGCGACCTGGCGTCCCATGACCGGTGGCGTAACGCGGGTGATCGACAGCGGACGGTAAATGCCATAGGAGCCGAGCGTGGCGTATTCGCGGGCAATCTGCAGCGGCGTCACACGCAGGCCATAGCCAAAGGAGAAGGTGGCCCGCTCGATATCTGCCCAGCGGGTGCGGTGCAACGGAAAGTAGCCGACGCTTTCGCCGGTCAGCCCTAAGCCGGTCGGTTTGCCAAGGCCGAACGCATGATAGGTGTTGACCAGCGCTTCGGCGGGCATTGCCAGCGCGAGGTGTGACACGCCGATGTCGCTCGATTTTTGCAGAATGCCGGTCATGGTCAGGCGCGGCCAGTGGCCGACGTCGCGGATCAGGTGGCCGTTAACGCTGTAAGGCGTGGTGTCGATCACCGAATCCGGGCGCACCAGGTGGCGCTCCAGCGCTTCCATCACCACTAACGGTTTGACGGTCGATCCCGGTTCGTAGCTGTCATTGATGGCAGAGTTACGCATCTGCGCGGGCGTTGCCCCTTCATAGTTGTTGGGGTTGAACGACGGATAGGAGGCCATCGCCAGAATCTCGCCGGTGTCGATTTTCACCAGCACGGCCGCACCCGAGTCCGCCTTGTTGATCAGTACGCCGTCGCGCAGTTTGCTGTAGAGCGTGTACTGGTCATATTTGTCGATGCTGAGCTGTACCGTCGGCGGCTGGGTCGGCGGCTGATAGTTGATCATCGCGATGATATTGCCCGCGGCATCCTGCCGATAGACCTCTTTGCCCGGCTCGCCCTGCAATACTTTATCAAAGCCCTTTTCCAGTCCATTCAGGCCGACGTTATCCGCCCCGACGATGCCGATCAGCGGCGCAGAGGCCTCGCTCATCGGATAGAAACGGCTGTCGTCATAGACTTCGCTGATGCCTTTCAGCTTCAGCTCTTTAATATCTTTGGCGATGCCCAGCTCGACTTTACGCCCCAGATAGAGGAAGCGACGTTTCGGGTTGGCGGTGATCTGCGCCGCCAGCTCTTCGGGACGGGTGTTAAGCGCCGCCGCCAGATAGGCCCATTTGGCACTGGTAAAATCGGGGTTGCTCTCCAGCACACGCTGCGGATCGGCAATCACGTCGCGCGACGGGACGCTGAGCGCCAGCGCTTCACCGTTACGATCCAGCAGCGTGCCGCGACTGGTCGGCAGCGTCACGGTACGCAGCGATCGCTGATCCGCTTCGTGCTCCAGCATCGGCTGATTCAGGAACTGCAGGTCCGCGACGCGCGCCAGCAGCACCACCAGACAGGTCGTGACACCCAGGCAGATCAGTCGGAAACGAAAAGGGTTAAACGGCGCTTTTATCTGGTCTTTTCCCAGTAGTTTTTTAATCCGGGGCATGGCATTCCGCTGCGCAAAATAAAGAGAAAGGGGCTGGTGCCAGCAGTTATAAAGAAAGCGCTGGCCGTATAACAGGAAAACTGTGTATCAGTTCGTTATCGGCAGCCGATTTCTGGCAAAAAAAAACCTGCGCATCTGCGCAGGTTGGTGTAATCAAGAAAATCTATTGATGTTCACCCATCAATACCTCTGGGACCCTGAATGTAGCAAGAGGGATCGATCGGCTGCCATCTCTCAAACGCAACAGTTACCGGCAAAATGTAACCAGCCATGAGATCCTTACGCTATTGTGCAATCCTGATGTTTTTTGATTTCCACCAGGCAGCTCATGGCGTTTGGCCCCTGCGTCAGCGACGAGGTGCCGATGTCGAGCGTCAGCACGTTGGGGTTACCCGCGCGATCGTGCGGCTGCCACGCCTTGCCAAAGCCGGGATCAAACCAGGCGCCGGTGGCGATAATCACCACGCCCTGCGTCACGCCATCGGTGATCCGCACGCCCGCCAGCATCACGCCGCGTGCGTTGCTCACCTCTATCTCGTCGCCCTCTACCAGCCCGCGCGCGGCCGCATCCTGCGGATGCATGTAGAGCGTTTCGTGTCCGGCGGTTTTATTGCCCTGCACCGTTTCTGTAGCATCCAGCTGACTGTGTAACCGGTCGGAAGGCTGAATCGAGAGCATGTGCAGCGGATAGTCGCGGCTGACCGGCGAACCGAGCCACTCCTGGGGTTCACGCCATTCCGGATGGCCGGCGAAATCGTCCAGCTGGTAGTCCGCAATGGTCTGGCTGAAGAGCTCGATTTTGCCGCTGGCAGTTTTAATCGGATTGGCCTGCGGATCGGCACGGAAATCATCCATAAACTGATAGGGTTTGCCCCCTTCGGGGATCTCCACAAAGCCGCGCTGCCAGAACTCCTCAAACGACGGGAAATCGATGCCTTTACGCTGATGCGCCGTCGCACACTGCTGATAAAGATGGGCGATCCACTGCATCTCGTTGCGCCCTTCGGTGAAGGTATCGCGGTAGCCGAGGCGCTCCGCCAGGTCAGCAAAAATATCGAAGTCGTTGCGCGCCTGATGCTGCGGTTTAATCGCCTGATGCATCGCCAGCACAAAGCGGTCACGGGAGGAGCCGCCGATGTCATTGCGCTCCAGCGTGGTGGTCGCGGGCAGTACGATGTCCGCCATCTGCGCGGCGGGTGTCCAGACGATATCCTGCACCACGACCGTATCGGGCCGCTGCCAGCCCTCCACCAGCCGGTTGAGCTGCTGGTGATGATGGAAAGGATTGCCGCCCGCCCAGTGCACCATGTGAATGTCGGGATAGTGCAGGGTTTCGCCCTGAAAGCGGTAAGGCTGGCCGGGATTGAGCAGCATATCGCTGATCCGCGCCACCGGAATCGACAGCCCGGAAGGATTGGGGCCGGTGCTCATCATCGGAGCCGGACCTTCCTGGCGCGGGTTGCCGACGCTGTTCATCGAACCGTGACCAAAAGAGAAACCTGCGCCCGGCAGGCCTGGCTGGCCGAGCATCGACGACAGCGCAATCATCATCCAGTAAGGCTGCTCGCCGCGATGGGCGCGCTGAACGGAATAGGAGCAGGTAATAAAGCTGCGCTTGCCGGTGAGCTGCTGCGCCAGATGCACAATGCGATCGGCCGGGATGCCGGTGATACGGCTGGCCCAGCCGGCGGTTTTCGCCACGCCGTCGGTTTCGCCCAGCAGATAGGCGCGCAGCTGCGGCCAGCCGGTGCAGTGGCTGGCGAGAAACGCTTCGTCAACCGCGCCGCGCTGGGTGATCTCATGTCCCAGCGCAAGCATCAGCGCCACGTCGGTGTTGGGGCGAATCGGAATCCACTCGGCGTTAACAAATTCCGGGCAGTCATCGCGCATCGGGCTGATGTTGATCACCGGCGTGCCTTTGGCCGCCAGCTGCATCAGCGCCGGTTTCAGGCTGTGCTGCCCTGCGCCCCCCGAGGCGACCTGGGCGTTTTTCAGCGCCAGCCCACCAAAGGCGACAAAAATTTCGGCATGTTCCACCACCTGCGGCCATTCGGTGACGCGCCCGGTCAGCGGCATGTAGGTGCCAATCACATAGGGCAGGAAGAACTGCGCGGCGCCCCAACTGTAGTTACCCTGCTGATCAACGCCGCCGCCGCCCTGAAAGTAGAAGCGACGAATCAGGGTGCGGGCATGGTTAACACGTCCGGCCGATGACCAGCCGTAGGAGCCGTTGAAAATGCCCGATGCGCCATAGCGCTCGCGAATGCGGCGATTCTCCTCCGCCACCAGATCCAGTGCGGTTTCCCAGTCGACGGCAACAAAATCTTCCCGGCCACGCAGCGTACGGTCGCTCTTTTCGCGTGACTTCAGCCACGAACGCCGCACCATCGGCTGACGAATGCGTTTGTCGGAATAGACCAGTTCAGGAATGGTGTGGATCATCGGTGACGGATCGGCATCGGCGAAGAAAGGTTCGCAGCCAATCAGACGATCGTTTTCAGTGACGGCGGTAAAGGCGCCCCAGTGCGCCAGATGTGGCACTTTGGTTTTCATCGTTGTTTTTCACGGTAGCCAGGTGGGAGATTGAGCATAGCATGGTGCGACGCCTCAGCAGAAGACGTGCAGCAGTGACCGTTTTTACCCCTTTTTGCGACGACGCTGGCATTCTGTCGGGTTGATGTGTCCGCCCTTTTCCGTAACACTGATGCGATGTGTAAACGTTTTCCCCAAAGCAGGTCAACGCATGGCTACCATAAAGGATGTTGCGCGACTGGCTGGCGTTTCTGTCGCCACAGTCTCCCGTGTAATCAATAATTCTCCCAAAGCCAGCGACAGCTCCCGACAGGCCGTAGGTCAGGCGATGGAGCAGCTTCAGTATCACCCGAATGCCAACGCACGCGCGCTGGCGCAGCAATCGACCGAAACGCTCGGCCTGATTGTCGGTGACGTCTCCGATCCCTTTTTTGGCGCAATGGTAAAAGCCGTGGATGAGGTGGCAGGTGACACCGGTAACTTTTTGCTGATTGGTAACGGTTACCATAATGAGCAAAAAGAGCGGCAGGCAATTGAACAACTGATGCGTCACCGCTGCGCGGCGCTGGTGGTTCACGCCAAGAAAATCCCCGATGCAGAGCTGGAAGTGCTGATGAAGCAGGTGCCTGGCATGGTGCTGCTGAACCGGCTGATAAAAGGCTTTGAAAAGCGCTGTATCGCGCTCGACGATCGCTACGGCGCCTGGCTGGCAACCCGTCATCTGATCCAGCTTGGCCACCAGAATATCGCCTTTATCTGCTCGACCCACACTATCTCCGATGCAGAAGATCGCCTGCAGGGTTACTACGATGCGCTGAAAGAACATGGCCTGCCGTGCAGCGATCGGCTGGTCACCTGGGGCGAACCAGATGAAGTAGGCGGTGAGCAGGCGATGACGGAACTGCTGGGTCGCGGCAAGAATTTCACCGCCGTCGCCTGCTACAACGACTCAATGGCCGCCGGTGCGCTGGCGGTGCTGAGCGATAACGGCGTTCGGGTGCCGGAAGAGATGTCACTGATCGGCTTCGATGATGTGCTGGTTTCGCGCTATGTGCGACCGCGCCTCACCACCATCCGCTATCCGATTGTCACCATGGCGCAGCAGGCGGCCCAGCTGGCGCTGGCGCTGGCCAACAATCAGCCGCTGCCGGAAGTGACCCACATGTTCAGCCCGACCCTGGTGCGCCGCCACTCGGTCAGCGGCCCGGCCTGAGGACGCTATGGCCGGTTTATCCGGCCGCAGCGTTTACTGAAAGGCGCGCAGCAGCGTCTCCAGCGGCCTGACCAGCGCAATCACCGTTTCATCCTGTACCTCTGCGGCGGCATCCAGTGTCGCGCGCATCTCCGCCACTTCACTGGCACCAAACGCCTGATTGCGAACGTAAGCATTAACCAGCGCGAGGCCCATGGCGCTCAGCGCCTCGATCTGCTGCACGCTCTGTGCCAGCGGCTTCAGCGTTGCACTGGCGTTAATGATCGGCAGCACCGCGCTGGTGTTAGCCTGCCAGCGCTGCAGCGGCGCGCGAACCGCAGAGGCGGCAGCCGGATTATTACGATTGGCGATTAACACGGCGACCTGCTGCTCCAGCTGACGTACCGCCTCACTCTCAGCGGGCAGTACATCTGCCAGCCGGTTCAGGGGTTCATGGTAGTCGTAATGGCCCGCCTGAAACTTGAGATGCTGACGCGTGTAGTATTGCGCCGGTTCCAGCACCTCGGCCAGAACCCGCAGTGGGGCGATGTCATGCCCACTGGCCAGCCGCATCATCTGCTGCTCCGTCTGCGCGTGTTGCAGCGTTCCGACCGACACGCTGCTCCAGCGATCCATCGCCGCCAGCCGCGAATACATCGAGTCGGTATTGGTGACATCCTGTGCCGACCATAACCGCTCAGCCACAACAAAGGCGCGCGGCCACAATTTGGTATCAATAATCTGGCTGTTGATGTTTTCTGCCCACAGCGCCGCCTCGCCACCCAGCAGATTTTGCTGCACCTGCTCGGGTGTGGGCAGCGCGGGCGCGATGCCCGCAGGCGGCTGCGCCAGCCGTTGACCGCTAGTGGGATAACGCACGTTGCCTACCTCTGCATAACCTTTGAGGGCGTTCTGTTGCAGCGTGAACACCGGCTGGAACGGCCCCATCCAGCTATCCACGCTAAACCGCACCTGCCGCGTCGAGAGCCAGTTGATCTGACTGACCATCCGGCGGGCTTTGCCATCGAAGTCGATAAAACCGCGCCAGCCTGGTTCTCCCTGTATCAGCGTAAAGCTGCCCTTCACCGGGCTGCCTTTCAGCCGCGGCATGGTGAATGACCAGCTCTGCGCCTGGTCGCCTGGCCGCAGACGATCCTGCCCGTTGAGGCCCTGTGGCGTGACCTCATTGCGGTAGTGATAGCTGGCAGGCTGAGGCTGATCAAGGTAGAAACCGGTGGAGAGGATGCCGCGGTAGTTCTCTTTTGCCAGCGCGCTCAGCGCATCCTGGCCCTGCCACGACTGGATCAGAATACTGCGCGGCAAGTCGGGATGGGCAATCTCATCCCAGCCCACCATCTGACGGTGATGGGCTTCCAGGATCTTCTCTACCCGCTGATTGAAATACGCCTGAAGCGCATGGGCATCTTTCAGATCGTGGTCGCGCATAAACTGCTGGATAGTGGGCGAGTCGTTCCACTGTGTCGGATCCACCTCATCGCCGCCAATGTGCAGCCAGGGATCGGGGAAGATCGCCGCCATCTCACCCACCAGCGAGTCGATCACCTGATAAACCTGTTCGTTGCTGGGATCGAGCAGCGGTTTAAAGACGCCCCAGCCGCGCTCCATCTGATAGTGTCCGGGTGCGCTAATCAGCTCTGGCATCGCCACCGCCAGCGCGGACGCATGTCCCGGCATATCCAGCTCGGGCACCACACGCACCCCGCGATCGGTGGCATATTTCACGATCTCCCGCATCTGCTGCTGGCTGTAATAGTTGCCATCGCTGGCTTTCTGCTGCAGCTGGGGATAGTGGCTGGAGGCGAAGCGCCAGCCCTGATCGTCAGTAAGATGCCAGTGAAAGACGTTCATGCGCGCGGCGGCGATGCCGTCGATCTGACGTTTAAGCGTCTCCACCGGCATAAAGTGACGCGCCGTGTCGATCAGCACGCCGCGCCACGGAAAGCGCGGATGATCGTGGATGGTGACGTAAGGAATGGTAGTCCCCTGTGCGCCGTTTTGTATCAGCTGCAGCAGGGTTTCCATGCCGCGCATCGCGCCGAAACGGCTGGGCGCGGTTAACAGGACGCCGTCGCCATCGACCTGCAACTGATAGCTCTCATCGCTATCAGGCAGCGGCAGCGGATCCACCGCCTTCGCAATGACGATGCGGATAGTCGGTGCTGCTATCGGCTGGGTGGCGGGCAACAGCGGCCAGCCGGTCTGATTACTGATCCGCTCCAGCCAGCGCGCATCAGCACCCGCCAGATGATCGCCAGAGATTTGCAGCGTCAGCTGCGGCGTCAGGATAAGCGTGCCGCCGCTGGCAGGCTGTTCCACCTGTTGCGGCCAGGGCATCAGCGGCAGCGGACTGGCCAGGGCGATCGGGCAGAGGGCCGGGAGCAGGAGCAAAGAACGGGGTAACCACATTGGCGGGCATCCTTGTAACGTCAACGTTTTGACAGGGCAGAACGTTGATTAAAGTTGCTGCTCGCCAATCCGCCAGTGGATCCTGCAGGAAACCTGAACCAGCACCCGATTTTTTACATCAGCCAGAGTTTTCCAGCGGGTTGAGGCTTCCTTGTTTCAGGTCAAATCTGATCGCAATAATTCTCAGCAATCACTACATGTAGCGAATAGAATCCTTTCGACCCCTATATGTAGTTTATGGAGAGAGAAATGGCGACGGTGGTAATCAAGCGTGATGGATGCCGGACAGGCTTTGATGCGCAGCGTATTGAGCAGGCCGTGGCGGCGGCGGCACGGGCAGCCGAAGTAGAAGACGCGGCCTGGTGCGCGCAGGTCGCTGAGCGCGTGGCATTGCGGCTGGCCGATTGTCCGGAAGTGGATATCCGTGAAATTCAGTGTGCAGTAGAAGAGACGCTGATGGCGGGTCCTTACCCTCAACTGGCCCGCGCCTACATTGAATACCGCCACGATCGCGATGTCGCCCGCGATCGTCAGAGCCAGTTACATCACGCCATCCGCGGGCTGGTCGATCAGACCAATGCGGCGCTGCTGAACGAGAATGCTAACAAAGACAGCAAAGTGATCCCGACGCAGCGCGATCTGCTGGCTGGGATCGTGGCAAAACACTACGCACAGCAGCAGATCCTGCCGCGCGATGTGGTGCTGGCGCACGAGCGCGGCGAGATCCATTATCACGATCTCGACTACTCCCCTTTCTTCCCGATGTTCAACTGCATGCTGATCGATCTGAAAGGCATGCTGACCAACGGTTTCAAAATGGGCAATGCTGAAATCGAGCCGCCTAAATCGATCGCCACCGCCACCGCCGTAACGGCGCAGATCATCGCGCAGGTCGCCAGCCATATTTACGGCGGCACCACCATTAACCGTATTGATGAAGTGCTGGCCCCGTTTGTTGAGCAGAGCTATGCCCGGCATCTGGCGATTGCTGAGCAGTGGCAGATCCCGCAGGCCGAGCAGTATGCGCGCCAGCGTACGGAGAAAGAGTGCTACGACGCCTTTCAGTCGCTGGAGTATGAGGTGAATACCCTGCACACCGCCAACGGCCAGACGCCGTTTGTCACCTTTGGTTTTGGCCTGGGGACGGACTGGGCGGCCCGGCTGATTCAGCAGTCGATTCTGCTTAATCGGCTGGCCGGACTGGGTAAAAATCGCAAGACGGCGGTGTTCCCTAAACTGGTGTTCAGCATTCGCGAAGGCGTCAACCGCCGGGCGGGCGACGTTAATTACGACATCAAACAACTGGCGCTGGAGTGCGCCAGCAAGCGGATGTATCCCGACATCCTCAATTACGATCAGGTGGTTAAAGTCACCGGCTCGTTTAAAACCCCAATGGGCTGCCGTAGTTTCCTGGGCGTTTATGAAGAGAACGGCGAGCAGATTCATGAGGGCCGCAACAATATCGGGGTGATCAGCCTGAACCTGCCGCGCATCGCACTGGAAGCGGGCGGGGATGAAGCGCGCTTCTGGACGCTGCTCGATGCGCGACTACAGCTGGCTAAGCGGGCGCTGATGACGCGGGTGGCGCGGCTGGAGAAGACCAAAGCGCGCGTCGCGCCCATCCTCTATATGGAAGGCGCCTGTGGCGTTCGGCTGAATGCGGATGATGAAGTCGGTCCTATTTTCCGTAATGGCCGTGCGTCGCTGTCGCTGGGCTATATCGGCCTGCATGAAACCCTGAATGCGCTCAGCGGCGGTCATCAGCATCCTTACGATGACGCGGCCCTGCGCGCCAAAGGCGTAGAGATCATTGCTTACATGCGCGATGCCACCGAGCGCTGGAAAGCTGAAACAGGCTATGGGTTCAGCCTTTACAGCACGCCAAGCGAGAATCTGTGCGACCGCTTCTGCCGTCTTGATGCGGCGCAGTTTGGTCTGGTGCCAGGCGTTACCGACAAGGGCTACTACACCAACAGCTTCCATCTCGACGTTGAGAAGAAGGTCAATCCTTACGACAAAATCGACTTTGAAGCGCCCTATCCGCCGCTGGCGAATGGCGGATTCATCTGTTACGGCGAATACCCGAATGTGCAGCACAACCTCAAGGCGCTGGAGGATGTCTGGGATTACAGCTACGACCGCGTGCCCTATTACGGCACTAATACCCCGATTGATGAGTGTTACGAGTGCGGCTTCAACGGCGAGTTCACCTGTACCAGCCGCGGCTTCACCTGTCCGAATTGCGGCAACCACGATCCGGCGCGCGTCTCCGTTACCCGGCGGGTCTGCGGCTATCTGGGCAGCCCGGATGCGCGGCCCTTTAATGCCGGTAAACAGCAGGAAGTGCAGCGTCGGGTGAAGCATCTGTCTGAAGGACCGCTGGGATGATGCACATCCATCGCTACTATGATGTGGATATCGTTAATGGACCTGGCACCCGCTGCACGCTGTTTGTCGCTGGTTGCGAACATCAGTGCCGCGGCTGCTATAACCAGAGCACCTGGCGGCTTGATTCCGGCGTGCCCTTTACGCTTGCGATGGAGGAGCAACTGCTGGCGGATTTGCAGGACACCCGCATTCCGCGCCAGGGATTGTCGCTGAGCGGCGGCGATCCGCTGCATCCGCATAACGTGCCGCACATTCGCCGTCTGGTGAAACGGGTGCGACAGACGTGTCCCGGTAAAGATATCTGGCTCTGGACCGGTTACCGGATGCAGGAGCTGAATGCGGCGCAGCGCGCTGTGCTGGTCTATCTCGACGTGCTGATCGATGGCCGTTTTGTCGAAGAGGAGAAGGATGCCACGCTGCAATGGCGCGGCAGCCGTAATCAGATTATCTGGCAGTTACGCTGAGTGGCGCGGAATTTCGCCAGACTCAATGATTTTTACGCTCTCACTCCCCGGCGTAAAAGCCTGCTGGTGCAGACAGCGTGCCACGTCGTGCGCGCTGACCGCCCGCCAGTTGCCCGGCAGCAGCGAAAACAGCGGTCCCGCCAGGCTTTCGCCCCGGCGCTTCTGCGCGCGATCCCCAAGCAGCAATGAAGGCCGCACCAGCGTCAGGCGCGGCCAGCCCTGATGGCGCAGCGCATTCTCCATTTCGCCTTTGACGCGATTGTACAAAAACGGCGAGTGACGACTGGCCCCGTGCGCGCTGACCACCAGCATCTGCTTCGCCCCCAGACGTAATCCGCTTAACCCGCTGTCCACCACCAGGGTGTAATCAACGTGAATAAAAGCCTGTTTACTGCCCGCCTGCTTACGCGTGGTGCCCAGGCAGCAGAACACCGTGTCCAGCGAACTTTGCAGCGGCCCGAGGACATCGGTGAGATCGGCCTCAACCGGATTTACCACCTTGTTCATCGCGGGCAGTGGCCGACGGGTTGGCGCGATGATCTCATCGACGCGTGGATCCTCAATCAGTAAGCGCAGCAGATGCGACCCGACTAAGCCGGTGGCACCGGTCAGTAATACGCGATTCATCTCAGATTCATCCTTATTTCACTGCTGACTGGTTAAAAGATAGCTGATCTTAACGGGCTGGCTTGCGTTCTCACTCTCAGCGACCAGGCTTATAGCGTTATCCGGAAAGCGCGTCTCGCGCTCCACATGCTGAAGGAGGAAAAAAATGAGCAAGAAAGTGGCGGTTTTAATTACCGATGAATTTGAAGACTCAGAATTTACCTCACCTGCGGAAGTTTACAAACGCGCTGGTTTTGAGGTGGTTACCATTGAGAAACAAGCCGGTAATGTCGTTAAAGGCAAGAAAGGCGAAGCGGAAGTGACCATCGATCGCAGCATTGATGACGTCAGCCCGGCTGAATTTGACGCCCTGCTCCTGCCTGGCGGTCACTCGCCCGATGCCCTGCGCGGCGACGATCGTTTTGTTGCTTTTACCAAAGAGTTTGTCGCCAGCGGCAAGCCAATTTTTGCCATCTGCCACGGGCCACAGCTGCTGATTAGCGCTAACGGCGTGCGCGGTCGCAAGATGACTACCGTTAAAGCCGTTGCCATTGACCTGATCAATGCCGGTGCCGACTTCCATGATAAGGAAGTGGTGGTAGACGACGATAAGCTGGTCACCAGCCGCACCCCGGCCGATTTACCGGCCTTTAATCGTGAATCCCTGCGGATCCTCGAAGCGCTGTAAGCCGCGACGCCCTTTTCTGCTGAAAAGGGCGTTTCTATTTCTCCCGCTGCCAGGCAATTTTCTTGCCGAATCCCAGCGCATTATCCGTCATCTTCACTTCATCCAGCACAATCTCCCACAGCGGTGCCGACACTTTGCGTGAGACCGGAAAACGTTTCTGGTAAGCGGCTCTGGCGATCTGCTCTGTTGTCTCCTCCAGCCGTTTAACATGGCCACGATACTGCACCCCTTTAATCAGCAGCACACTTCTGGGCTGGCCATTGACGGTGCCCGCAACCTGCGGATTCTGCAGCATTAACTCACCATGGCGGGTATCGGGTTCCGTCATGATCCAGAAGGCCATGCGCGTCTCGTCAAAGACGTAGTAGCAGTTAGCGCACCACAGTTGATCGTCGGTGGTACAGCAGAGTGAAAGCACATGCTGCTTTCTCAGATAGCGAACCAGATGGGCGTGATCGGACAAGATAAACTCCTGGCGGTGCACCGGAGAGTGAAGCGCGCTACACTGCCCGGCACCTTTTTTTGGGAAATGATTGCGATGAGTCAGCAGTGGCAACTCTACATCGTCCGTACGGCGAAAGGGAGCCTGTACACCGGTATCACCACGGATGTGGTGCGCCGGGTCGCTCAGCACCAGAGCGGACGCGGCGCCCGCGCGCTGCGCGGCAAAGGGCCGCTGGACCTGGTGTTTCACTGTGACGCGGGCGATCGCGCCAGCGCCTCCAGGCTGGAGTATCAGGTCAAGCAGCTGACCCGCCAGCAGAAATTACTGCTGGTGGCGGGCCAGCCCGGCTGTCTGGAGAGCTGGCTGGGTATTACGGCTGGCGATTAAAGGGTTCGGCGAAGTCGATCTGCCCTTCCGCCCCGTCATACGCATTATCCGCCAGACGGTAGACCTGGAACGTTGCCTCTGTGCCCGGCCAGCGGCTGCGCAGGCCGTGGCGTGCCGCCGGTTCAAAACCAAAACGGTTGAACAGCGCCGGATCGCCCAGCACCACTACCGCGCTGTAGCCAAATTCATTGAGCGTATCCAGCCCCTCATAGATCAGCTTGCTGGCAATTCCCTGACCGCGCAGCGTCTCATCGACGGCCAGCGGTGCCAGCCCAACCCAGCCGCGATCTTCACCCTGCACGCTGACCGGACTGAATGCGGCATAACCCAGCACCTGTCCCTCGTCATCCGTCGCGACCACACCTAAGGTCAGCAAGCCATCTTCACGCAGCGCCTGAGTTAGTTCCGCCTCTGCTGAGGTACTGAAGCAGCGTCTGAGCAGTGCGTCGATGCCTGCGGCATCCACGCCAATTTCACTACGAATCAACATGCAGCACCTGCGCGCGCCTGTGCGGCCTTCGCGTCCTGTTTCATGCCGGCGTCGACAAATGCCGCCATCTGCTCAATTGCCGTGCGTAACGCGGTGGGCATAGCCTCGGGTTCAATAGCATCCATTACGTTCTTCACCTCAAGTCCCAGTTCAGTGTCACCTTCAATCACCAGCCGGCGTTGAAAGAACAGCATGTCGGGATCTGCTTTACGTGCTGCCACCAGCAACAGATCATTGGCATTGCCCCGAAACCAGACATCCGCTTCGGACTGTTGCAATACCGCCAGTCGGCCGTCCTGCAGCGTGGTTATCCATTGCAGATTGAGATCGGCAATTTCAATACCCAGCAGGCGACCATCCAGAAAGTCTAACTCACCTTCAGCCAAAGCATGACGAAATTGCCAGTTTAAGAGTTGTTGCAGAAGCAACTTTTTGACCGGGAATGGGGTGAACGCAGCGGGTAACCCTAAGATTTTAGGACCGTTTTTCACACAATGGGCATGTATCCGCTCTAACACTTTCGTCACTCCCTTCAGAAAATTTTACGTATATTGCCATATCCTTTTCTGCGCGCCTCCTCTGAGATCAATAAAAACCGCTGCCATGAAAGGAAAAAAAGCGCCGCAGGGCGGATGAATTTGAATTTCACTGCCCCAAATCAACACGCAGCCCGGACCAGATGCCTAGACTCGACGCCCATCTGCATGTTGAGAGGAATATCTATGGAACTGCTCTGCCCGGCAGGAAACTTACCCGCAGTGCGCACCGCTGTAGAGAATGGCGCTGATGCGGTGTATGTGGGGCTGAAAGATGACACCAATGCCCGTCATTTTGCGGGTCTGAATTTCACCGATAAAAAACTGGCTGAAGCCGCGCGCTATCTTCATCAGCATCGTCGCAAACTGCATGTTGCGATCAACACCTTTGCCCATCCGGATGGCATGGGTCGCTGGCAGCGGGCGATTGATGTGGCGGCGCAAAACGGAGCTGACGCGCTGATCCTGGCGGATATCGCCACGCTGGAGTATGCCGCGACGCACTATCCCCAGGTCGAACGTCATCTTTCTGTACAGGCTTCGGCGACCAATCTCGAGGCGATTCGCTTTTACCATCGCCACTTCAATCTGCAGCGTGTGGTGCTGCCTCGCGTGCTGTCGATTCACCAGGTTAAACAGCTGGCACGCAGCACACCGGTACCGCTGGAGGTGTTCGCCTTTGGCAGCCTGTGCATCATGGCGGAAGGCCGCTGCTACCTCTCTTCCTGGCTGACCGGTGAATCGCCTAACAGCGCCGGTGCCTGCTCCCCGGCGAAGTTTGTGCGCTGGCAGCAGACGCCGCAGGGCATGGAGTCACGTCTTAATGAAGTGTTGATCGATCGCTACGCCCCGGACGAAAGCGCGGGTTATCCGACACTTTGCAAAGGACGCTATGTGGTTAACGACAAGCGTTATCACGTGCTGGAGGAGCCCACCAGTCTGAACACGCTGGAGCTGCTGCCGGAACTGCTGCGGGCAGGCATCGCCTCGGTGAAAATCGAAGGCCGTCAGCGCAGCCCTGCCTATGTCGCTGACGTGGCGCGCGTCTGGCGTCAGGCAATTGATCGCTGCAAGGCGCAGCCGGAACAGTTTGAAGTCGCACCACAGTGGATGCAGACGCTGGGCGATCTCTCAGAAGGTTCGCAAACCACGCTGGGTGCTTATCACCGTGAATGGCAATAAGGAGTCATGATGCAATATGCCCTTGGGCCGGTGCTCTGGTACTGGCCGACCGATACGCTGGAAGATTTTTACCAGCAGGCTGCCCGCAGTAGCGCGGATATTATCTACCTCGGCGAAGCGGTGTGCAGTAAACGTCGCGCCACGCCCTATGCCCGCTGGATGGCGCTGGCTCGTGAACTCGCGGCCAGCGGCAAACAGGTGGTGCTGAGCACGCTGGCGCTGCTGCAATCGCCCTCTGAGCTGAAAGAGCTGCAGCGTTACGTAGAGAACGGTGAGTTCCTGATTGAAGCCAATGATATCGGCACGGTTAACATGGCCGCTGAGCGTCATCTGCCCTTTGTCGCGGGTCCGACGCTCAATGTTTATAACGCCGACACGCTGCAGCTGCTGGTCAAAGAGGGCATGACGCGCTGGTGTATGCCGGTGGAGATGTCACGTGACTGGCTGCTACAGCTGCTGGAGCAGTGCGAGACGCGGGGTATCCGGCAGCAGTTTGAGGTGGAGGTGCTGGGCTACGGTCATCTGCCGCTGGCGCTCTCAGCGCGCTGCTTCACCGCCCGCTCGGAAAACCGCGCGAAAGATGACTGCGAAACCTGCTGTATCAACTATCCGACAGGCCGGCGCGTCAACTCCCAGGAGGGGCAGCAGGTGTTCGTCCTCAATGGCATTCAGACCATGAGCGGCTACTGCTATAACCTGGGTAACGATCTGGCTGGTATGCACGGCCAGGTCGATTGCATACGGCTCTCGCCGCAGGATGTGACGACGCTGGCAGAGATCGACCGTTTCCGCGCCAATGAAAACGGTCAGGCTCCGCTAATGGTCGCAAAAGGCAGTGATTGTAACGGTTACTGGCGCAAACTGGCGGGCATGACGCTGGCATCCTGAATAAAAGCACATACCGGCTATATTCCTGCTGAGGTTAGCAGTTTTAATATAAGAAATGATGCGTAATACTAAATGGTGCAGGCCTTAACTTAACGCCTGCGCCATACAACGGGAGTAGTCATGTCTGATAAAAAACCTCTTCGCCTGTCCGTGCTGGATCTCGCGCCGATTCCACAGGGCGCGACCGCTCGGGATGCGTTCCATAATTCGCTGGCGCTGGCGCGTCAGGCTGAAAAACTGGGCTATCAACGCTACTGGCTGGCTGAACATCACAACATGACGGGGATTGCCAGCGCAGCCACCTCCGTGCTGATTGGCTATCTGGCGGCGAATACCGAGACTCTGAAGCTGGGCTCCGGCGGCATTATGTTGCCTAACCATGCGCCGCTGGTGATCGCCGAGCAGTTTGGTACGCTGGCCTCTCTCTATCCTGGCCGTATCGATCTCGGCTTAGGTCGCGCGCCAGGTTCTGACCAGCGCACCATGATGGCACTGCGCCGTCATCAGGCCAACATGCACATCGACACGTTCCCCGAGGATGTGGCTGAACTGATTAGCTGGTTCGATGCCGAAGCGGATGCGCAGCCGCCAGTGCAGCCTGTACCCGGTCTGGGCCTGCAGATTCCGGTCTGGCTGCTCGGCTCCAGTCTCTACAGCGCACAGCTTTCAGCGAAAATGGGCCTGCCGTTTGCGTTTGCCTCCCATTTTGCCCCTGACCAACTGTTCCAGGCGCTGCACGTCTACCGTGAAAACTTCCAGCCATCGGCGCGTCTCGACAAGCCTTATGCCATGGTCTGCATTAACGTGATCGCCGCAGACAGTGAGCGTGATGCGCGCTTCCTGTTTACCTCGCAGCAGCAGCAGTTTATCAACCTGCGCCGCGGCAAACCGGGCCCGTTACCGGCACCGGTTGAAAATATGGATAACCTCTGGTCGCCATCAGAACAGTATGGTGTACAGCAGGCGCTCAGCATGTCGCTGGTCGGCGATACGGACAAAGTGCGTCATGGGCTGGCCTCGCTGATGCGTGAAACCCAGGCGGATGAAATTATGGTCAATGGCCAGATTTTTGATTCCGAAGCGCGCCTGCGCTCCTTCGCCATTGCGATGGAAGCGGCTAACAGCCTGTAATCAGTTCTGCGGTGGGCGCAATCTGTCCGGGCTCACCGCCAGCTGACGACTATCCCTGGCCGGAGATTGCCCATACAGGCGGCGATACTCCCGGCTGAACTGCGACGCGCTCTGATACCCCACCCGATAGCCTGCCGTACCGGCATCCAGCTTTTCTACCATCATCAAACGTCGCGCCTCATTCAGCCGCAGTTGTTTCTGGTATTGCATCGGCGTCATGGCCGTAACGGCTTTGAAGTGATGATGCAGCGAAGAGATGCTCATGCCGACACTGCTGGCGAGCCGATCGATCTTCAGTGGCTGATGAAAATTTTCCCGCAGCCAGCGGGCAGCCTGCGCGACCCGGTTGCCCGGCCGCTCAGCCAGCGCCATATTCAGGATGCGCGAACCTTCCGGCCCGGTCAGCAGCCGGTAGAAAATCTCCTGCTCAATGAGCGGGGCCAGCGCCTCAATGTCCTCAGGATGGTCAAGCAGGCGTACCAGCCGGATAACCGCATCCACCAGCAAAGGTGAGACCTTATGCACGGTGACGCCGCGTTCACTGTCTGGTGTCACCAGCGGCAGCGTCGGGGGAAACTGTTCGAGGTAGCGCATCAGCCGGGATTCATTGATGGCAATACCAATCCCCAGATTGGGTTTTTCCGGCGTGGCGACGGTGACGCAGGCGCGCACCGGCATATCCAGCGTCACCAGCAGCAGATCGCCCGGACCATAGTGCAGCACCTCATCACCGATATGCAGCGCCTTACCGCCCTGTGCCACCAGGGCAAAACTGGCCCATTGAGCAAAGTGCATTGGCTCAGTCGGTGCTGAAACCCGGCCAAAAAACAGGCAATCTATGGCGCTTGAATGCCGCCCATCCTCCGGAGCATGACGGGCAATTAACTGCGCCAGCCCCTGCCACTTCTCACTCTCTGTCACTGTGTTCTCCCCTCCCGCTATCTGTGCTGATATTACCTGACGCTGAGCGGAATACCTGGCCCGTTGCGTTACTTTTGCAGGATCGTGCAAGAAGCTTGCAGGATTGCACTACCCGCTTTTCGGCACCAGCGCGCATAGTCTTTCGACGCAATCATTACGGCGGAGAACAACATAATGAAGGCACTGCAGAATAAAATCGCGCTGGTAACAGGCGCCTCAAAAGGCATTGGTGCGGCGATTGCCATCGCTTTTGCCGCGGCTGGCGCCCGCGTCGTGGTTAATTATCGTCAGGATGAAGTGGGAGCGGCTGACGTGGTCAGCGATATCGTCAACCTGGGCAGTGAAGCCGTGGCGGTACAGGCAGATATCTCTCTCCTGCGGGATGTGGAACGGCTCTTCGCCACCACCGCAGAGTGCTTCGGCGC
This sequence comes from Pantoea sp. JV6, assembly GCF_025910055.1. NCBI lineage: Bacteria > Pseudomonadati > Pseudomonadota > Gammaproteobacteria > Enterobacterales > Erwiniaceae > Pantoea > Pantoea sp. JV6. The sequence goes on from NZ_JAPCIM010000013.1 coordinate 373,059, forward strand.
GCCCGACATTGTGGTGAACAATGCGGGCAGCTTTCATCACGGCGAGTTTGCGGCGCTGACGCTGGAGGAGATGCAGCAGCAGATTAACGTTAACCTGCTGGGTACGCTGATGGTCTGTCAGCAGGCGATTCATCACTTCCCGGCGCACGGCGGCAGCATTATTAATCTCAGCGCCCTGAACAGTAAAAACAGCACGCCGGGTTCCGTGCTCTGGGCGGCAACCAAAGGCGCAGTGGATACCCTGACCCAGGGACTGGCGCGCGAGCTGGGCGCAAAGAACATCCGGGTTAATGCCCTGGCACCAGGCATGATTCTGACGGAGGGATTACTGGCCGCGAAGAGGATGAGCCCGCAGCTCAAAGCGCAACTGCTGGCTGCCACGCCGCTGGGACGCTTTGGTCTGCCGGAAGATGTGGCGCAGGTTGCGCTGTTTCTCGCCTCTGAAGAGTCCGCCTGGGTCAGCGGCGAGCGCGTGATGATCAGCGGCGGTGCCTGACAGGCATAAAAAAAGGGAAGCCACTGGCTTCCCTTTTTGTTACGACGCTAAGTCGTTATGCATCACGACGACGTGGAGCGGCGGCTGCGCCCTCTTCACGACGTGGACCACGGCTACCTTCACGGTTGAAAGTACGTCCGCCGCCTTCACGACCACCTTCACGGCGTTCAGAAGAGAAGCGACGACCACCTTCACGGTTAGCTGCGCCCGGACCGCCTGCACCTGGACCGCTGCGACGCTCACCGCCAGCACCAGCTGGACGACGGTCACCACGGCCTTCGTTCGGCTGTGCATCACCCAGTAACTGCATATTCATCGGCTTGTTCAGAATACGGGTACGGGTAAAGTGCTGCAGCACATCGCCTGGCATGCCTTTCGGCAGCTCGATAGTCGAGTGGGTACCGAACAGCTTGATGTTACCGATGTAACGGCTGCTGATGTCGCCTTCGTTAGCGATAGCGCCAACGATGTGACGAACTTCAACACCATCATCGCGGCCTACTTCGATGCGGTACAGCTGCATTTCGCCAACGTCACGACGTTCGCGACGTGGACGATCGCCATCACGGCTTTCGCGGTTTTCACGCGGAGCACGAGAATCGCCACGCGCTTCACGGCTGTCACGACGGCCATCACGCTCGTCACGATCGCGGTATTCGCGACGTGCCGGACGCGGTGCTTCTGGTGGCAGAATCAGAGGACGTTCGCCCTGTGCCATCTTCAGCAGTGCGGCTGCCAGTGTTTCCAGATCCATTTCCTCTTCTGGCTGCATTTTAGCCAGCAGAGCACGGTACTGATCCAGATCGCTGCTTTCCAGCTGCTGCTGAACTTTAGCAGCAAACTTAGCCAGACGACGCTCACCCAGCAGTTCTGCGTTAGGCAGTTCTACCTCAGGAATAGTCAGCTTCATGGTACGTTCGATGTTACGCAGCAGACGGCGTTCGCGGTTTTCAACGAACAGCAGCGCACGGCCAGCACGACCAGCACGACCGGTACGGCCGATACGGTGAACGTAAGATTCTGAGTCCATCGGGATGTCGTAGTTAACAACCAGGCTGATGCGCTCAACGTCCAGGCCACGGGCCGCTACGTCGGTTGCAATCAGAATGTCGAGACGACCATCTTTCAGGCGCTCAAGCGTCTGCTCACGCAGCGCCTGGTTCATGTCACCGTTCAGCGCGGCGCTGTTATAGCCGCTACGTTCCAGCGCTTCTGCCACTTCCATGGTTGCGTTTTTGGTACGCACGAAGATGATGGCAGCATCAAAGTCTTCTGCTTCCAGGAAGCGAACCAGTGCGTCTGTTTTACGACCGTAAGCGGTCCAGTAGCTCTGGCTGATATCAGGACGCGTGGTCAGGCTTGACTGAATACGCACTTCCTGTGGATCTTTCATGAAGCGTTTGGTGATACGACGAATCGCTTCCGGCATGGTTGCAGAGAACAGCGCGGTCTGATGATCGGCTGGAATTTGCGCCATGATGGTTTCAACGTCTTCGATGAAGCCCATGCGCAGCATTTCATCTGCTTCATCCAGCACCAGGCCACGCAGGTTAGAAAGGTCTAACGTGCCGCGTTTCAGGTGGTCAAGCAGACGGCCAGGCGTACCCACAACAACCTGTGGTCCCTGACGCAGTGCGCGCAGCTGCACGTCATAACGCTGGCCGCCGTAAAGGGCAACCACGTTCAGGCCACGCATGTGTTTAGAGAATTCGGTAACTGCTTCAGCAACCTGTACCGCCAGTTCGCGGGTAGGTGCCAGCACCAGGATTTGTGGCGCTTTAACAGTAGGATCAATGTTATGTAACAGCGGCAGAGAGAACGCCGCGGTTTTACCACTCCCGGTCTGCGCCATGCCTAACACGTCACGGCCCGCCAGCAGGTGAGGAATACACTCAGCCTGGATTGGGGATGGCTTTACGTAGCCCATGCCATTCAGTGATTCAAGGATGTCGGCGTTCAGGCCAAGGTCAGCAAAAGTGGTTTGAATATCAGTCATGTAGTACACGTGCCTCTTAGATTGCGGCGGCCAGTCTACATAACTCGTCGTGAAAACTTTCAGTCATTTTCATCAAAAAGTGTGAACCGGCTCAAATTAAAAGTTTTGACGAACAGAAAAGCCTTCATCCTTTAAGATGATGACTTAACAGGTTTTACAGGCAAATTAAGTTCGTCAGCTATTGCTGGTCAGATTCTGATAAATCGTCTTGTGCCTGGCCGAGTTGCGCCAGTTCCAACAATGCGTATCGGTGTTCAACAAAGTTATTGACGTTGTTGGCCACCGCCAGTTTGAACAACGCTTTCGCGTCGTCCTTCTCCCCCAGACTTAGGTAGTACTTACCTAAATAGAAGTTGGTTTCACTGAGATGTTCAGCGAGCGAGGTGTTATCCGTTGCGTCCGCCTTGAGACTTTCCATCAACGTTTTCTCGTTGATATCTCCAAGGTAGAACTCGACAATATTCCATCCCCATTGATCTCTGACCGCTTTGTCGTGACGCTGTTGAAGCGCGACTTTTGCCTTGTCGACATCCATCTCACGTTCAACGAGATAGAGCCACAAACTGCGGAAAGGATCGTTAGGATCGTCTTGATAAAACGCCAGCAGATCATCTTGCGCTAACTTGTATCGACCGCCGTAATAGAGGGCGATACCACGGTTTAAATGCGCATAGTTGTAAGTTGGATCAAGCTCAAGTACAGAATCAAACGCTTCATAGGCGGCATCAAAGTTGCCCGCCTGCGTTAAATATATGCCTAAGTAGTTAAACACTTCGGGCATATCTGGTCTTATAGACAGCGCTTGCGAAAAATCGTTCCGCGCTAATGCCCGCAGACCTAAACTATCATACAACACTCCGCGCTCATATAACAGCTGTGCGCGTTCATCATCGGTGAGAGCGCGACTGGCAAGAATTTGTTCCATGCGCGCCAGTATCACTTCCTGCTGCAGTGTGGGCTGTAAAGGCACTGCAAGAACTTCGTTCTTACGCCAATTGGAGTTGCTGCATCCTGCCAGCGTCAAAGCTGTCGCAACAAAACACCAGCGCAGAAAAGGCTTCATTTCCCACTCCCGAATACAAACATTGGGATAACCATCCTGTCATCCGCCTGCTGTGCACAAGGATTCCCGCCCTCGCGATGATACAAACGCCCCTCTCTGCCAGGCAGAGAGGGGCAAATCAGCAACGACTTATTCAGCAGCGTCAGGCGTGGTCACCGCGACAGCTTCTTCAGCCTGCGGCTTAGATTCTGTCGCTTCTTTGATGCTCAGACGTACACGGCCCTGGCGATCAACTTCCATCACCTTAACCGGTACTTCCTGACCCATCTGCAGATAGTCAGTCACTTTCTCAACGCGCTTATCAGCGATTTGTGAAATGTGAACCAGACCTTCTTTACCACCACCGATTGCAACGAAGGCGCCGAAGTCAACGATACGGGTCACTTTACCACTGTAAACGCGGCCCACTTCGATCTCTGCGGTAATCTCTTCGATACGACGAATCGCTTCTTTCGCTTTCAGACCATCGGTCGCAGCGATTTTCACGGTGCCGTCATCTTCAATTTCAATCGTTGTGCCGGTCTCTTCGGTCAGTGCACGAATCACTGAGCCGCCTTTACCGATCACATCTTTGATCTTGTCAGAGCTGATTTTGATGGTGTAAATGCGTGGTGCGAATTCAGAAATCTCAGTACGCGGTGTGCTGATAGCCTGTTCCATAACGCCCAGAATGTGCAGACGTGCACCCCGGGCCTGGTTCAGCGCTTCCTGCATGATTTCACGCGTGATGCCTTCGATTTTGATGTCCATCTGCAGCGCGGTGATACCTTCACGGCTACCGGCTACTTTGAAGTCCATGTCGCCCAGGTGATCTTCATCGCCCAGGATGTCAGACAGAACAACAAACTTCTCATCTTCTTTCACCAGACCCATTGCGATACCGGCAACGGCGGCTTTGATTGGCACACCTGCATCCATCAGCGCCAGTGAGGCACCACAGACAGAGGCCATTGAAGAAGAGCCGTTAGATTCGGTGATTTCAGAAACAACACGAATGGTGTAAGGGAAATCTTCCGCTTTAGGCATTACCGCTAACACGCCGCGCTTCGCCAGACGACCGTGACCAATCTCACGACGCTTCGGCGAACCTACCATGCCGGTTTCGCCGACAGAGTATGGAGGGAAGTTGTAATGGAACAGGAAGCTGTCGGTACGTTCGCCCATCAGCTCATCAAGGTTCTGCGCATCACGGGTCGTACCCAGCGTTGCAGTAACCAGTGCCTGCGTCTCACCACGGGTGAACAGTGATGAACCGTGTGTACGTGGCAATACGCCAGTACGCACGTCCAGACCACGGATCATATCTTTTTCACGACCATCGATGCGTGGCTCGCCATTCAGGATGCGAGTACGAACGACGGTTTTTTCAAGGCTATGCACGATGTCGCCGATTTCTGAACCATCCAGCGTTTCATCTTCAGCCAGCAGCGCAGCGATGGTTTCGTCTTTAATGACGCCAACCTGGGTGTAACGCTCCTGCTTGTCAGTGATGCGGTAAGCATCGCTGATGCGTGCTTCTGCCAGGGCAGCAACGCGAGAAATCAGTGCGGTATTGGCCGCTTCTGGCTGCCAGTCCCAGCGTGGTTTGCCCGCTTCAGCAACCAGGGCATTGATGTTTTCGATAACAATCTGCTGCTGGTCGTGACCAAAGACCACGGCGCCCAGCATCTGCTCTTCTGACAGGATCTCAGCTTCAGATTCAACCATCAGAACGGCATTCTGCGTACCGGCAACCACCAGATCCAGACGAGACTGTTTCAGCTCATCTGCGGTTGGGTTCAGGACATATTGATCGTTGATGTAACCAACACGCGCAGAACCAATTGGGCCATTGAACGGCAGACCAGAAAGCGCCAGTGCAGCAGAAGCACCGATCATGGCAACGATGTCCGGATGAACCTGTGGGTTCACAGAGACAACAGTGGCGATAACCTGAACTTCGTTAACAAAACCTTCCGGGAACAGCGGACGAATCGGGCGGTCAATCAGACGCGAAATCAGGGTTTCGCCTTCGCTTGGACGGCCTTCACGACGGAAGAAGCTGCCTGGGATACGACCAGCAGCGTAAGTACGCTCCTGATAGTTCACGGTCAGTGGGAAGAAATCCTGACCTGGTTTAGATTTTTTCTGACCTACTACAGTGACGAATACTGCAGTATCGTCCATGCTCACCATAACAGCGGCTGTCGCCTGGCGAGCCATCATGCCGGTTTCCAGCGTGACGGTATGTTGACCATATTGGAATTTGCGTACGATCGGATTCAGCAAAATCAAAGTCCTTAACTTCGGGGCATGGCTATCTGTAGCCCGCCATTGATTACCAATCTTCAGTTGCATCCTCGCGACTAATGACAACCCTCGACCGCCCCTGCGGTAAAGCCTCTCATTAGCCGCGCGAAATTCTGCAAACTAAAGATCACACTAAGCAACAATACATCAGTTTGGTCCGGATTGCTGCCGATTGCTCGAAAAAAGGGGCCATAAAGGCCCCCTCTTCACGAAACTCGCACAAATCTGATCGTAAGCTGCACAGAGTGCAAAAGCCCGCATAATGCCCCGACGATCAGATTCTTCAGACTTAGCGACGCAGACCGAGACTTTCGATCAGGCTGCTGTAGCGTGCAACGTCTTTACGCTTCAGGTAGTCCAGCAGCTTACGACGCTGAGATACCATGCGCAGCAGACCGCGGCGGCTGTGGTGGTCTTTTTTGTGCTCAGAGAAGTGACCCTGCAGATGGGTAATCTGCGCGGTCAACAGGGCAACCTGAACTTCAGTTGAACCGCTGTCGTTAGCACCACGGCCATATTTAGCAACGATCTCTGCTTTAGCTTCTACGCTTAGAGACATAATAAACTCCAGTAATAAATGAATGTATGGGTGCCGATCTCTAATTCAGCATCCCGCTTTAAAGCCGCGCTATTCTACTCTGCGCCCGATAGCAACGCAAATGCCCCATCAGCGAAAAGTGAACGCCTGGCTCAATCCTGATACTCAACCACTAAACGACGTGGCGCAAGCCGGCCATCGTCGGCAATTTCTGCCATACCGATAAACTTACGCGCTTCGCCTTCCGATACCCTTACCAGCCCCTGCGCAGGCGCATTGCTGGCCTGTACCGGCTGTCCCTGGCGGAAGAAATCTGCCACGGCAGGCGGGATATTCACTTCAGGGAAATCAGAGGCGGGGCTGTCCATTGGCAACAACAGCGGATCGAGCTGCGTTTCCAGTGGAATGCCGGCTTCTGTGGCTTCCGTCAGCAGGGTGTTAAGCTGTTCCAGCGTCACCATCCTTTCATACGGATAACGGGCAACCTGAACGCGACGCAGCATAATCACGTGCGCACCGCATCCCAGCTTTTCGCCCAGGTCATCGATGATGGTGCGGATATAGGTGCCTTTGGAGCAGTGAATCTCCAGCTCCAGCTCGTTATCCTGCCAGCGAATGAATTGCAGTTCATAGACAGTGATGGGACGCGGTTCACGCGCAATCTCAATGCCCTGACGCGCATATTCATACAGCGGGCGTCCCTGATGCTTCAGTGCCGAAAACATCGAAGGCACCTGCAGCGTTTCGCCGCGGAAGCTCTCCAGAGCACTGTCCAGATCGGCCTGAGTGAAGCTGACCGGACGCGTCTGCACGATGTTGCCATCGGCGTCTGACGTGTCGGTCCGCTCGCCCAGTCGGGCAATCACGCGATAGCGTTTGTCGGAATCGAGCAGATACTGCGAAAACTTAGTCGCTTCACCCAGGCAGATCGGCAACATGCCGGTAGCCAGAGGATCCAGCGCGCCGGTATGTCCTGCGCGATTCGCGTTAAAGATACGCTTCACTTTCTGCAGGACATCATTCGACGAGACGCCTTGTGGCTTATCCAGCAACAACACGCCATGGACGTCGCGACCGCGACGACGCGGACGACTCATTACGCCTCCTCGTCATCGCCAGTGGCGTCCGGACCACGGCGTTCAGTATCGTTCTTCACGACGCTGGTGACGAGATTGGACATGCGCATCCCTTCGACTAACGAGTTGTCGTAGAAGAAAGTCAGCTCAGGCACGATACGCAGACGCATCGCTTTGCCCAGCAGAATGCGGATATAACCTGACGCTTCTTTCAGCGCTTTCAGGCCATGTTTAATCGCTTCTTCATCTTTGTCGTTGAGGAAAGTCACGAACACTTTTGCGTAAGCGAGATCGCGTGAGACTTCAACGCCTGATACGGTGACCATCATGCCAAGACGTGGATCTTTGATCTCACGCTGCAGGATCATCGCAATCTCTTTTTGCAGCTCTTGTGAAACGCGCTGCGGGCGACCAAATTCTTTCGCCATCATTATTTCTCCCAAATAATTCGGGAGGCCAGAGGCCTCCCAAATTGCAACACATCAGCAGTCTATTACTCGATGGTGCGTTTAATTTCGATGATTTCAAACACTTCGATCATATCGCCAACGCGAACGTCGTTGTAGTTCTTCACGCCGATACCGCACTCCATGCCGTTACGCACTTCGTTGACGTCATCTTTAAAGCGACGCAGAGATTCCAGCTCGCCTTCGTAAATTACCACGTTGTCGCGCAGGACACGGATTGGATTGTGACGCTTGATGTTACCTTCCGTCACCATACAACCGGCAATCGCGCCAAACTTCGGTGATTTGAACACATCGCGCACCGCAGCCAGACCGATGATCTGCTGTTTGTACTCTGGTGCCAGCATGCCGCTCATCGCCGCTTTAACTTCGTCAATCAGGTTATAGATGACAGAGTAGTAGCGCAGATCCAGGCTTTCTGCGTCAATGACGCGACGCGCAGAGGCATCGGCACGGACGTTGAAGCCAAGGAGGATGGCGTTAGAGGCAGCAGCCAGGGTCGCATCGGTTTCGGTAATCCCGCCCACGCCTGAACCCACAATCTTCACCTTCACTTCGTCGGTGGAGAGTTTCTGCAGGGAGTCGGAGATTGCTTCCACAGAACCCTGAACGTCAGCTTTCAGAACGATGTTCAGTTCAGACACTTCGCCTTCGGTCATGTTAGCAAACATGTTCTCGAGCTTAGATTTCTGCTGGCGAGCCAGTTTAACTTCGCGGAATTTGCCCTGACGATAGAGCGCAACTTCACGTGCTTTCTTCTCGTCACGTACCACGGTCGCTTCATCACCCGCAGCCGGCACGCCGGACAGGCCCAGAATCTCAACCGGGATAGATGGACCCGCTTCCATGACTTCGCGACCCAGTTCGTCACGCATTGCACGAACACGGCCATATTCGAAACCACAAAGAACGATGTCGCCTTTGTTCAGCGTACCTTCACGTACCAGCACGGTGGCAACCGGACCACGACCTTTGTCGAGGAACGATTCGATCACCACGCCACTCGCCATACCTTCACGGATAGCGGTCAGCTCCAGCACTTCCGCCTGCAGCAGGATAGCGTTTAACAGGTCATCAATGCCGGTACCCGCTTTCGCAGAGACATTAACGAACATGTTTTCGCCGCCCCACTCTTCCGGAATGATACCGTACTGAGTCAGTTCGTTTTTAACACGATCCGGATCCGCTTCTGGCTTATCGCACTTGTTCACTGCAACCACAACCGGCACTTTAGCGGCTTTGGCGTGCTGAATAGCTTCGACAGTCTGTGGCATCACGCCATCGTCTGCTGCAACCACCAGGATAACGATATCGGTCGCCTGCGCACCACGTGCACGCATCGCGGTAAACGCGGCGTGGCCCGGGGTATCCAGGAAGGTAACCATACCGTTGTCGGTTTCAACGTGGTAAGCACCGATGTGCTGAGTAATACCGCCCGCTTCGCCAGAGGCGATTTTAGTGGAACGGATATAGTCCAGCAGGGACGTTTTACCGTGGTCGACGTGGCCCATGATGGTGACAACCGGAGCACGAGACTCCTGCGCAGCATCAGTATCACGATCGTCCATTACCGCTTCTTCCAGCTCGTTCTCACGACGCAGGGTCACTTTGTGGCCCATCTCTTCGGCAACGAGCTGTGCAGTTTCCTGGTCGATGACCTGGTTGATGGTCGCCATGGCGCCCATTCTCATCATCGCTTTAATGACCAGAGAACCTTTCACCGCCATTTTGTTAGCCAGTTCGGCTACGGTGATAGTTTCGCCAATCACAACATCGCGGTTAACGGCCTGCGCTGGCTTGTTGAAGCCCTGCTGCAGTGCGCTAGGTTTGCGATGCTTGCCGCCTTTACCACCACGAACCTGCGCACGCGCTTCTTCACGGTCAGTTTTGGCTTCAGAGTGTTTGTTGCCTTTTTTCGCCGGACGCGCAGCTTTAGCCGTAGTACGCGCACGCGCACGACCTGCTTCAACCTGACGGTCGTTTTCGTCTTCCGCCTGACGGGCATGGGTCGAAGTGGTGACGTGATAGTCGCCTTTATCCTCTTCTTCCGGTTTTTCCCATTCAGCTGATTTCTCTTCAGCCAGACGGCGGGCTTCTTCTGCTACGAGGCGGGCAGCCTCTTCAAGCTTACGGCGGGCTTCTTCTTCAGCTTTACGCTTCAGTTCGGCAGCTTCAGCTTCGCGACGGGCTTTGTCTGATTGCGCAGCCCTGGTCACTTCGTCGGTAGGTTGATTTGTCACTTTTTCATTTTCCGCTGCTGCACGTTTGGCCTTGTCAGCGGCTTCGCGCCTGGCTTTATCTTCGGCTTCACGTTGCGCTTTCTGTTCAGCTTCGCGACGGGCTTTTTCTTCAGCCTCGCGTTGCGCCTGCTCTTCCGCTTCACGCTGCGCCTCGGCTTCAGCTTCTGCCTGAGCTTGCTCAGCCTCTGCATCACCCTTCACATAGGTACGCTTTTTGCGGACTTCAATTTGCACCGACTTACTTTTACCCCCGGTGCCTGGAATATTCAAGGTGCTGCGCGTTTTACGCTGCAGCGTCAGCTTAGCTGAACCGACCTGACCGTGTTCACGGTTCAGATGAGATAGTAAGGTTTCTTTCTCTTGCTGGGTCACCGCGTCATTTTCAGACTTAGGGATCCCCGCATCAGCAAATTGCTGTACCAGGCGATCGACCGGAGTCTGAATTTCTGCGGCCAGCGATTTTACGGTTACATCTGTCATGCTGTTCCTTCCTGTTATTACGCGTCATCGCCGAACCAGCAGATATTACGTGCGGCCATAATCAGCGCGCCGGCTTGTTCATCAGACATGCCTTCAATATCCGTCAGATCGTCAACACCTTGCTCAGCGAGATCTTCCAGCGTGCAAACGCCTTTCGACGCCAGGCGGAACGCCAGCGCACGATCGAGGCCTTCAAGATTCAGAAGATCCTCAGCGGGCTCCTGATTTCCAAGACTCTCTTCTTTCGCCAGTGCCAGGGTGGTTAACGCATTTTTTGCTCGTTCACGCAGGGCTTCAATGGTCTCTTCGTCGAGGCCGTCGACTTCCAGCAGCTCGTTGATTGGCACGTATGCCAGCTCTTCCAGCGAGGAGAAGCCCTCTTCCACCAGTACGGTGGCGAACTCTTCGTCGATGTCGAGATGTTTAGTGAACATATCGATCGCTGCATGTGCTTCAGCCTGATGCTTAGCCTGCAGATCATCGACGGTCATCACGTTCAGCTCCCAGCCACTCAGCTGTGAAGCGAGACGCACGTTTTGGCCGTTACGGCCGATCGCCTGAGCCAGATTGCCAGCTTCTACGGCGATATCCATGGTGTGGTTATCTTCATCAACCACGATTGACGCCACATCGGCCGGAGCCATGGCGTTAATAACAAACTGCGCCGGGTTATCGTCCCACAGCACGATATCGATACGCTCGCCGCCCAGTTCACTGGAAACTGCCTGAACACGCGCGCCGCGCATGCCCACACAGGCACCCACCGGATCAATACGTTTGTCGTTGGTTTTGACTGCAATTTTAGCGCGCGAACCCGGATCACGGGCAGCGGCTTTAATTTCAATCAGTTCTTCGCCAATTTCTGGCACCTCGATGCGGAACAGTTCAATCAGCATTTCTGGTTTAGAACGCGTCACGAACAGTTGCGCGCCACGCGCTTCCGGACGTACAGAGTAGAGTACGCCACGAATACGGTCGCCTGGACGGAAGTTTTCACGCGGCAGCATATCTTCGCGCAGAATCACCGCTTCGGCATTGCTGCCTAAGTCGAGGGAGATGTTGTCGCGGTTAACTTTCTTCACCACGCCCGTGATAATTTCGCCTTCCTGCTCACGGAACTGATCAACCACCATTGCGCGCTCAGCTTCGCGCACTTTTTGCACGATAACCTGCTTAGCGGTCTGGGTGGTGATACGGTCAAAGGTGACCGATTCAATCTGATCTTCGACATATTCGCCCAGATTGAATGCTTCATCTTCGAAGCGGGCCGCATCCAGCGTGATCTCGCGCGTCGGCTGTGTCACCTCTTCTACGATTTCCCAGCGGCGGAAAGTATCGAAATCGCCACTGCGGCGATCAATGCTGACGCGTACCTCAATTTCCTGCTCGTACTTTTTCTTGGTCGCAGTCGCCAGCGCGCTCTCCAGCGCTTCGAAGATTTTCTCACGCGGCAGGGCTTTTTCGTTAGAAACGGCTTCTACAACAGCTAAGATCTCTTTGTTCATCCTGGTTAGCCTCAATCCGGACTTTTAAAAGTGGGGGACCAGGTTCGCTTTCTGAATATTACTCAGTGCGAACACTTCATCGCTACCCTCAACGTGCACCGTGATCATCTCGCCATCAACTGACTTAATGGTTCCCTGCCATTTACGGCGGTTCTGCACGGCCATACGCAACACCAGACTCACTTCTTCACCCATAAAGCGGGTGTAGTGTTCTGCAGTGAACAGAGGACGATCGAGTCCCGGTGAAGAGACTTCTAGGTTGTAAGGGACCGTAATGGGATCTTCAACATCCATTACCGCACTTACCTGGTGGCTGACATCGGCGCAATCATCGACATTGATGCCATCTTCACTATCAATATAGATGCGCAGGATAGATGTGCGACTACGAACGAATTCAATTCCAACCAGTTCGTAACCCAGCGCTTCTACGGGAGCCGATACCAACTCTGTCAATTTTTGCTCTAATGTGGACAAGCCCACCCCCAAGACATAAAAAAAGGGCCTATAGCCCAGTATTACGATTCGCTAATAACAAAAAACCCCGAATATTCGGGGCTTTTAATCACTGGACCCTGTATGCCGCAATGCGGCCCGGACTCCATCCAAAGAATTTTCTTTCAAAAAATAACCGTGAATGCGTCCGTCGATGCATACAGTATATTTGAAAAAGAACTCAAAGGGAAAATTGGTTGCGGGGGCCGGATTTGAACCGACGACCTTCGGGTTATGAGCCCGACGAGCTACCAGGCTGCTCCACCCCGCGTCCGAAAACGTGGCGAATAATACGCCAGACCTGCATAAAATGCAAGGGATACTGCTATTTGGTACCGAGGACGGGACTTGAACCCGTAAGCCCAATCGGGCACTACCACCTCAAGGTAGCGTGTCTACCAATTCCACCACCACGGCACTGCACTGACCACAACGATTCGTTGTGCTGACGACCTTACTTAGGAATATCGCTGCCCGGCGTTACCGGTTGAGCTGGCTTTTCAGTCTGTTGAGAAGACTGCGCCGGCGCAGAAAGATTTTCCCACTCGCTTCCTTTAGACGCTTTATTGCTGTTCAGATTACCCAGAACCAGGCTGATGATGAAAAACAGCGCTGCTAAGATGCCGGTTGTACGAGTCATGAAGTTACCTGAACCCGAAGAACCAAACACCGTACCGGATGCGCCTGCACCGAATGAGGCTCCCATATCAGCGCCTTTGCCTTGCTGCAGCATGATCATACCCACGAGGGCGATAGCTACAATAAGGAAAACTACTAAAAGAGCTTGGTACATATCATCCTGTTCCTTGCACGGTAATCGTACAGTTAAAGCTTCAACCAGTATTGATGGGGAGTCTCGTCATCACCCATCAGAAGCGGGTGTGAATACTAACCAAAGGCGCATATCTCTGCAAGTGCAATTTTTACTACCCCTACTGTTTGCAGAAAAAAACGCCATCCCGGTGATTTTACAGGCAGTTCAGCACCCTGCAGACCGCCTGTTACGGTTTTAAACGGCCTTGACCTGGTCGGCGATGCGATTCGCCAGTTCGGTAACCTGCGCCTCATTTTCGCCTTCGACCATGACACGAATCAATGGCTCAGTCCCTGATTTACGCAGCAGAACGCGTCCGCGACCCGCCAGCGCTTTTTCCACTTCGGCCGTGACAGCTTTTACCGCGTCACTCTGAAGCGGATCATGTTCGCCCGCAAAGCGTACGTTAACCAGGACCTGCGGCAGCATCTTCATGCCACTACAGAGATCGTGCAGGCTCATGTGGTTACGCACCATCGCAGTGAGCACTTGCAAACTTGCAACGATACCGTCACCGGTTGTGGTTTTATCCAGCAGGATCACATGACCGGAGTTCTCTGCACCGAGACGCCAGCCCTTCTCCTGCATCTTCTCCAGTACATAACGGTCACCGACTTTGGCACGGGTAAACGGAATGCCAAGCTGTTTCAGCGCTAACTCCAGCCCCATGTTACTCATCAGCGTACCCACGACGCCGCCGCGAAGCTGTCCCTGACGCAGGGCTTCACGCGCAATGATGTAAAGAATCTGGTCGCCATCAACTTTGTCACCCAGATGGTCAATCATCATGATGCGATCGCCGTCACCGTCGTAGGCCAGACCGATATCGGCCTTCTCCGCCAGCACGCGCTGCTGCAGCAGCTTGAGGTCGGTGGCACCGCACTCTTTGTTGATGTTCATGCCGTCTGGCTGGACACCGATAGCAATCACCGTCGCGCCCAGTTCACGCAATACATTCGGCGCAATATGGTAGGTGGCGCCATTGGCGCAGTCGACCACAATTTTCAGGCCATTCAGATTCAGTTCGCTGGGGAAAGTCCCTTTGCAGAACTCAATGTAACGCCCTGCTGCATCCACAATACGGCTGGCACGACCTAGCTGCGCTGATTCAACGCAGGTAATCGGCTTTTCCATCTCCAGCTCAATCGCCTCTTCGACGTCATCGGGCAGTTTGGTGCCCTCGGATGAGAAGAATTTAATTCCGTTGTCGTCAAACGGGTTATGTGACGCTGAAATCACAATGCCCGCCTCTGCGCGGAAAGTACGGGTCAGATAGGCGATGGCTGGTGTCGGCATCGGGCCGGTAAAGGCGGCCGTCAGGCCTGCTGCGGCGAGACCAGCTTCCAGCGCGGACTCCAGCATATAGCCAGAGATACGGGTATCTTTACCGATGATGATCTTCTTTGAACCGTGGCGCGCCAGCACTTTACCTGCAGCCCAGCCCAGCTTCAGGACGAAATCGGGGGTGATGGGTGCTTCACCGACTTTGCCACGAATGCCGTCTGTACCGAAATATTTACGATTACTCATGATACTCCTTTTGCTCTTCGGGTCGCTTCGACCACGCGCATCGCTTCAGCCGTCTCTTTTACATCATGGGCGCGAATAATCTGCGCGCCCTGCATAGCAGCAATCACCGCGCAACTCAGGCTGCCGGTTAAACGCTGTGACGGGCCGACGTTTAACAGCTGGCCAATCATCGATTTACGCGACATCCCCACTAACAGCGGCAGGCCGAAGTGGTGAAAATCGCCAAGATGAGCCAGCAGTTCATAATTGTGGCTGAGATTTTTACCGAAACCGAAGCCCGGGTCGAGTATCAGACGCTCTTTTTTCATGCCCGCTGCTTCGCAGCGCGCTATCTGCTGAGCGAAGTAAGTGTCCACTTCGCTTAAAATATTTTCGTAAACCGGTGCCTGCTGCATGGTGCGCGGTTCGCCCTGCATATGCATTAAACAGACGGGCAGCCCGGTCGAGGCGGCGGCTTCCCGTGCTCCGGGTTCAGAAAGCGAACGCACGTCGTTAATGATGTGAGCACCCACTCGCGCGGCTTCCCGGATGACATCAGCTTTAGAGGTGTCCACTGAAATCCAGACTTCGAAACGCTGGGCAATGGCATCAATGACCGGAATCACCCGCTCCAGCTCCTCCTCCACACTCACTTCATCCGCGCCAGGACGGGTTGATTCCCCACCCACATCGATGATGGTTGCGCCTGCATTGACCATCTCATTGGTATGCGTCAGCGCATCGACCAGCGCGTTATGCTTTCCACCATCTGAAAAGGAGTCCGGCGTGACGTTAAGAATGCCCATCACATGTGGAAAAGATAAATCGAGATGGGAATCACGGGCGAACAACTTCATAGCGGAAACTCCTTGCTGATCAATATCTGGATGTAAAAAACCCCGGACCAGCCGGGGTTTTGTCTGACGATGTTGCGTCTTATTTGTTGTACTGCTCTGACATGGTATTGCCTGGGTTTGGCGTACGCGGTTCATCAACCGGACGTGGCGCCTTTGGCGTACCGTTGCTGTCTGAGTTGCTGCCTGGATCTTCCCAGCCCGCTGGCGGACGCACTTCGCGGCGTGCCATCAGGTCGTCGATCTGCGGTGCATCAATGGTTTCATACTTCATCAGCGCGTCTTTCATCGCGTGAAGGATGTCCATGTTCTCACCCAGAATCTGACGAGCACGCTGGTAGTTGCTGTCGATCAGGTGCTTAACTTCCTGGTCGATGATGCGGGCCGTTTCATCAGACATATGTTTCGCTTTCGCGACAGAACGTCCGAGGAACACTTCACCCTCTTCTTCTGCATAGAGCAACGGACCCAGTTTTTCAGAGAAGCCCCACTGCGTTACCATGTTACGCGCCAGATTGGTCGCAACTTTAATATCGTTGGACGCACCGGTAGAAACACGTTCTGCACCGTAGATGATCTCTTCTGCCAGACGACCGCCGTAAAGCGTTGAGATCTGGCTTTCCAGTTTCTGACGGCTGGCGCTGATCGCGTCGCCTTCAGGCAGGAAGAAGGTCACACCCAGTGCGCGACCGCGCGGGATAATCGTTACTTTATGAACCGGGTCATGCTCTGGCACCAGGCGACCAATAATGGCGTGGCCTGCTTCGTGGTAGGCAGTTGACTCTTTCTGCGATTCCGTCATCACCATGGAGCGACGTTCCGCACCCATCATGATTTTGTCTTTCGCTTTCTCGAACTCTACCATCGAAACCACACGCTTGTTTGAACGGGCCGCGAACAGCGCTGCTTCGTTAACAAGGTTGGCCAGATCGGCACCCGAGAAGCCTGGCGTACCACGTGCAATGATTGCTGCATCAACATCAGTTGCCAGCGGCACACGACGCATATGCACTTTCAGGATCTGCTCACGACCGCGAACATCTGGCAGGCCAACTACAACCTGACGGTCAAAGCGACCTGGACGCAGCAGCGCAGGGTCCAGTACGTCAGGACGGTTAGTTGCGGCGATAACAATAATACCTTCGTTACCTTCGAAACCATCCATCTCAACCAGCATCTGGTTCAGCGTCTGCTCACGTTCGTCATGTCCACCGCCTAAACCGGCGCCACGCTGACGACCGACTGCGTCGATCTCATCGATAAAGATGATGCACGGAGCCGCTTTTTTGGCCTGTTCGAACATGTCACGCACACGGGATGCACCGACACCGACAAACATTTCCACAAAGTCAGAACCGGAGATGGTAAAGAAAGGCACCTTCGCTTCGCCGGCAATCGCTTTTGCCAGCAAGGTTTTACCGGTACCCGGTGGCCCCACCATCAGAACGCCTTTTGGAATCTTACCGCCCAGCTTCTGGAAACGGCTTGGCTCACGCAGATATTCCACCAGCTCAGCAACTTCATCTTTCGCTTCGTCACAACCTGCTACGTCGGCGAAAGTGGTTTTAATCTGGTCTTCCGTCAACATGCGGGCTTTGCTCTTGCCGAAGGACATCGCGCCCTTACCGCCGCCGCCCTGCATCTGACGCATAAAGAAGATCCACACACCGATCAGCAGCAACATCGGGAACCACGAAATGAAGATTGAAGCCAGCAGGCTTGGTTCTTCCGGCGGTTCGCCAACCACTTTGACGTTTTTGGTCAAGAGGTTATCGAGCAACTTGGGATCGTTGACAGGAATGTAGGTCGTGTATTTATTGCTGTCTTTTTTAACGACGTTAATTTCACGCCCGTTAATACGTGCCTCGCGGACCTGATCCTGGTTCACTTCCGACAGGAAGGTTGAATAATCAACCCGACGGCCATTCGACTCGCTGGGCCCAAAGCTCTGGAATACTGACATCAGCACGACCGCGATGACTAACCAGAGAATCAGGTTTTTCGCCATGTCACTCAAGGGATTAACCTCATATTACAACGGTGTTAACAGATAGCGTAGGGTACTATAGATCCCGCATACATGGAATCGCAGCAAAACTGCGGACTTCTCCAGCAATTTGGTTATAGTTTGCGCCCAGTCGCCACAATATACACTTCACGTGAACGTGAACGTGAAGCGTCCGGCTTACGAATTTTCACTTTCGTAAACAGGGAGCGAATTTCCCGCAGGTATTCATCGAAGCCATCTCCCTGAAACACTTTCACTACAAAACTGCCGCCAGGTGCCAGGATATCCCGACACATCTCCAGCGCCAGCTCGACTAAATACATCGACCGGGGAATATCTACGGCAGGTGTACCACTCATATTCGGCGCCATATCGGACATGACAACCTGAACTTTTTGATCGCCAACGCGTTCAAGCAGCGCATTGACCACCGATTCTTCACGAAAATCGCCCTGAAGGAAATCGACACCGACTATCGGATCCATTGGCAGGATATCACAGGCAATGACTCGCCCTTTGTTCCCAATTTGCTGTACCACATATTGCGACCAGCCTCCGGGTGCAGCCCCCAGATCTACCACGGTCATGCCGGGTTTGAAAAGCTTGTCACCCTGTTGTATTTCATCAAGTTTAAACCAGGCGCGCGAACGCAACCCTTTTTTATGCGCCTGGAGCACATATTTATCGCTAAAGTGTTCCTGAAGCCAGCGGCCGGAGCTGGCCGAACGCTTTTTACCCGTCATAATATTTCCAACTAAATCGTCATCGTAGCGATAAACCTGCACGCAATGGGTTGCGTCGATTTGGTGATATACCCGAGATGGCGGTAGAATGAACCGTTTTCAATCCCTGAGTAAGTAAAAAACTACGATGAATCTAAGTACCAAACAAAAACAGCACCTCAAGGGCCTCGCCCATCCGCTCAAGCCAGTGGTTATGCTGGGTGGCAATGGCCTGACTGAAGGCGTGCTGGCCGAAATCGAGCAGGCTCTGTCGCATCACGAACTGATCAAGGTAAAAATCGCCTCGGAAGATCGTGAAACGAAGCAGCTGATCGTTGAGGCTATCGTGCGTGAGACCGGTGCCAGCAACGTACAGGTGATCGGCAAAACGCTGGTGCTGTATCGCCCCTCTAAAGAGAGCAAAATTTCTCTGCCACGCTAAGTGGGCAAAGAAAGTGACATGCTCTTACCTCAGATAAAAGGCCGCAATGCGGCCTTTTTCCTTTCTTTACATTGTGCTTTAACGCTTTTCAAAGCGTAGCAACATCTTAAAGGTATTCCACCTTCAGGATTTCATACTCAACGTCGCCGCCCGGGGTTTTCACGATAGCCACGTCATCGGCCTCTTTACCCACCAGGCCACGCGCCATCGGCGAATTGACCGAAATCAGATTTTGCTTAAAGTCCGCTTCGTCATCGCCCACAATGCGATACGTGGCTTCTTCGTCGGTTTCGACGTTCAGCACGGTAACGGTTGCACCGAAAATCACGCGTCCGGTTTTCGGCATCTGAGTGACGTCGATAACCTGCGCATTGGAGAGTTTGGCTTCAATCTCCTGAATACGGCCTTCGCAAAAACCCTGCTCTTCACGCGCAGCGTGATATTCCGCGTTCTCTTTTAAATCGCCATGTTCGCGTGCATCAGCGATAGAGGCGATAATGCGCGGGCGCTTCACGGTTTTCAGCTCGTTCAGCTCTTCGCGCAATCTTTCAGCGCCTCTTAACGTCATCGGAATCTGATTCATTTAAGCTCCTCGCCATCTTTCCTGTTTAACGATGTCATCCTGACCGGTGACTGCAGAAAAAAGCGTTCTGCGGCGCATTAGCCCGTTTTTGCAAATAAAAGAATCCTGACCCGGAGATGCTTCCAGGCCAGAAAAGAGTTTTGCAATTTGATACGTATTTTACCCCAGAGTTCCCTGCGGGTCATCGTTTACTTTGCACCGTCCAGCGACGTAGTATTGACGCCCTCACCTGCCAGTTACCGCGAGATTATGCGATTTTCACGACTTGTTACCGGATTAAGCTGCGCATTTATGCTGCAGGCACACGCAGCGCCAGTTGATGAATACATGCAGTACCTGCCAGACGGCGCCAATCTGGCGCTGATGGTACAAAAAGTAGGCGCATCAACACCGATTATTGATTATCACGGAAAACAGATGGCCCTGCCCGCCAGTACCATGAAAGTGGTGACGGCGCTGGCAGCATTGCTGGAGCTGGGTGGCGACTTCCGTTTTCAGACCACTTTTGAGACTCGCGGCGCCATTATCGATGGCACCCTGAACGGCGATTTAGTTGCACGTTTCGGCGGTGATCCCACCTTAAGCCGTCAGGATCTGCGCAACATGGTGGCGGCGATAAAGAAGCAGGGCATTAACCATATCAAAGGCAATCTGGTTATCGACACCTCCGTTTTTGCCAGTCACGATATGGCGCCGGGCTGGCCGTGGAACGATATGACCCAGTGCTTCAGTGCTCCGCCGGGTGCGGCAATCGTTGATAAAAACTGCTTCTCGGTTTCGCTCTACAGTGCTAATACGCCGGGTGAGAATGCCTTTGTACGTATCGCCTCCTATTATCCGGCGCATATGTACAGCCAGGTGCGCACCATTGGCCGCAACAGCGGCGAAGGGCAATATTGCGAGCTGGATGTGGTGCCGGGCGAGCTGAACCGCTACACCCTCACGGGCTGTATGCGCCAGCGCGCGGAACCGCTGCCGCTGGCATTTGCGGTGCAGGATGGCGCGGCCTGGGCTGGCGAAATCCTCAAGGCGGAACTGCGGTCGTCTGAGATTGACTACAGCGGGCATCTGGTGCGACAGACGCAGGTCACCGAACCGGGTACCGTGCTGGCATCGACCCAGTCCGCGCCGCTGCATACGCTGCTGCACACCATGCTGAAGAAGTCAGACAACATGATTGCCGACACGGTGTTTCGCACCATTGGTCATCACTACTTCAATGTGCCCGGCACGTTCCGCGCCGGACAGGATGCCGTTCGCCGCATCCTGAAAGCCAAAGCCAATGTCGACATGGGTAATAGCATTCAGGTGGATGGTTCAGGTCTCTCCCGCCATGACCTGATTTCGCCGCAAACCATGATGCAGGTATTGCAGTTCATTGCGAAGAATGACAACACGCTGGATTATATTTCGATGCTGCCGCTGGCAGGTTACGACGGCACGCTGCAGTATCGCGGCGGGCTGCATGAGGCGGGGCTGGATGGCAAAGTCTCGGCGAAAACCGGTTCACTGCAGGGCGTCTATAACCTGGCGGGCTTTATTACCACCTCCAGTGGTGCGCGGGTGGCATTCGTTCAGTTCCTTTCCGGTTATGCGGTCCCGCCTGAAGATCAGCGTACCCGCCGTATTCCGCTGGTGCGATTTGAGAGCCGTCTCTACCGCGATATCAATCAGAACAACTGATTATTCAGTCATGAAAAAAGCGCAGCGGTCAGGTCAACCGCTGCGCTTTTTATTGCCCGTCCATCAGAAGCGGGTATTCACGCTCATATACCAGGTGCGGCCCGACTCGTTAAAGGTATTGGCCCCTGCGCCATAGAGCCACGCTCCGGTGGTGGCATTGCCGGTGGTCTGCGCGTTGCCCTGACGGAAATGGCGCTTGTCGAACAGGTTGTCGATACCCACGGTGACGCTGGCATATTTATTAACGTCATAGGTGCCGCTCATGCCCACAACCGAATAGGGGCTCACCTGATCGGTGGCGCTACCGGTAACGGCGTTACCTTTATAGTCATATTTCTTCGGTACCTGTTTACCGTACCAGGTCAGGGTCGTTTGCAGGGAGAGGTCCTGCATCGCCTGCCAGCTCAGCGTCGAATTGAGCGTATATTCCGGAATAATCGACAGACGATCGCCGGTCTCTTTATTCTTACTCTGCAGCATGTAAGTGAAGTTATTGTTCCACGTTACGCTGTCGGAGAACGGGACATTGACCGTGCCTTCCAGCCCCTCGACGACCGCTTTCGGCACATTTTCCCATTTGTAGATGTCGGTTTTGCCGTTAGATGCGGTGCCGGTTGGCGCCGTGCCAGCCTCGATCTTGTTACGGTAGTCGTTGCGGAACCAGGTCAGGCCCGCCTGGTAGCCGTCGCGCTTCCATTCGACCCCAATCTCTTTATTGATGCTGTTTTCCGCTTTCAGATCGTCATTACCCATCAGATAACAGGCACCGGCACTGGCGGCACAGCCCTGACCGTTGCTGTAGAGCAGATAGTTCGGGTTGGTCTGATAGAGGCTCGGGGCTTTATAGGCGCGCGCAATGCCCATTTTCAGGGTGAACTCATCGCCTAATCCCTGTGACAGGTTGAGCGACGGACTCCAGTTATCGCCGACAATCGAATGGTGATCGAAGCGCAGGCCCGGCGTCAGCATGGTGCTATCGGTCAGCTCAATATTGTCTTCGGCAAACAGCGAGAAGATTTCCGCCTGTGAATAGGGTGTGCGGCCGGTCGTAGCGATACCGGGAATCGACCCGTAGCTGGCGGCCTGCGTCGTTGATGAAGGATCCTTCATCCGCTGCTGATTCCATTCCGTCCCGAAAGTCGCGGTCTGGTTCACCAGCCATTCAAACGGCACACTGATCTCACTGTGCAACAACACATCATCCAGCTGGATGGTATTGAAGTTGCTGTTGGCGAAGATGCCTTCGGTGCCGCCCGCCAGCCCCTCATTCAGACGCGCGTTGCGGGTATTCTCATATTGCGCGTAGGTATTGGTGCTGATGCCATTATCCCAGGCACCGGTCCACTTAACAGAAAAGTTCTGCCGATAGAGCCGGTTGGTCTCTTCACCATATTTGCTTTTCACCAGGGCATTGGTATTGGTGTTCTGCGTGTCCCCGGCATAGAGGTTGCCCTGACGACTGTAACCGGCCCCCACTTCCAGCGTCTGCATCGGCGCAAATGCCCAGCGCAGCAGGCCATGAATATCTTTGTTGATCGAGCCTTCCCGGCCCGCCGGGTACGATCCGGCGTAACTGCCGGTGCGGTCTGCGGCGTGCCCTTCATTAATGTCGTAAGCATCAGCCTGCGTTTTTGCCAGTCCGCCATAGAGCCGGAAACTGACATCATCGCCCAGTGGCCCTTCAAGGCTGAAGTTGGTGCGACGGGTCGCGCCCTCCTCCTTGTGTTCCGGCACGTTGTAATAGGCGCTCCATGAGCCGTGCCACTGATTATCCATCTCTTTTTTGGTGATGATGTTCACCACGCCGCCCGCTGCACCGTTACCGTAACGGGCCGCTGCCGGACCGCGGATCACCTCAATGCGATCAATGATCTCTGGCGGCACCCAGTTGGTGTCGCCGCGCGTATCACGCTCGCCACGCCAGCCAAGCCGAACCGCGTTGCGGCTGGTCACCGGCAATCCATCGATCAGAATCAGGGTATTTTCCGGCCCCATGCCGCGGATATCGATCTGGCGATTGTTTCCGCGCTGGCCGCTGGTGGAGTTACCGGTCAGATTGACGCCAGGCATGGTGCGAATAATTTCGGCGACATCGCGTGCGGGTGGATGTTTTTTAATTTCGTCGGCGGTGATGGTCGACACGCCAGGTGCCTGCAACGTCTGCTCGGCGGCGGTCACCATCATGGTGTCGTCGTGGAGGGTATCGGAGGTGCTGCTGTCGATAGCCGGTTCGCGGGTGGCTTCAGCAGCCACGGCACCGGCAGAAATGAGAGAGGCGGTGAAACCCAGTTCAATCATAATGGCTAACGAAAGCCGGGATAACTTTTTCATTTTTCTGTTCCTGGAGTGCCGGCGAGGATGCCACTGCCGGCGTGCCGGTAAAAAAGTAATAACCTTGCCTGCAACGTTTTCCCCTTGTCGCCGGGCCAGCGTCAGAACCGCTTTGCATCAGTCTGAAAGCCGGTGCGGCAGAGAGGATGCGCGCACTCCCTGTCGGGCGGAAACACCCTATTGCAAATGCAAATAATTATCAATACTATTATTCATAACATGCATGACCCTAATCAAGGGTGATCGAAAGATGGCGCGTATGACGTGGTTAAATGAAGAAACCGGCAGTGAACGCTGGTGGCAACAGCAGCAGCAACGGGGCATTCCTCTGGTTGAAGCTGGCGAAAAGGGAACCTGTCAGGTCACCTTTTTCTGGCGCGATCCCCAGGGTGACACGCAGCGCTCCGATACCCGGCGCGTCTGGATCAATATTACCGGCGTAACCGATCATCATCATTCAGCGGTCCCCTCCTCATTAACGCCTGTTCCCGATACCGATGTCTGGTGGTGGCAAACCGCTCTGCCCGCTGACTGGCGCGGCAGCTACTGCCTGATTCCTGATAGTCAGGAAGAGACTTTTACCGGGCAGGCCGATATGCAGTCAGTGCGCCAGTGGTGGAGTCAGAAATTCCCGCAGGCGCAAAGCGATCCGCTGAATCCTCTGCGAAGCTGGGCGGGTGGACGCGGAATGAGGGTCTCGCCACTGCACCTGCCACACGCGCCGGATCAGCAGGTGTGGCGTGCGGTTGATGAGGGCCGTGCCGCCGATATTCCGCTGCAACACTATTTGTGGCGCAGCGAACGGCTGGGGAACCAGCGTCAGATCTGGATCTCTGTTACCGGAGACGCCAGTGCAGGCGATCGTCCGCTGGTACTGCTGCTGGATGGTCAGTTCTGGGCACAGAACATGCCGGTTGCCGGCCCGCTTCAGCAACTGACAGAGGCGGGCGAACTGCCCCCTGCGGTCTATGTCATGATCGACATCATCGACCGCGAACACCGCACGCGTGAGCTGACCTGTAACCCTGACTTCTGGCTGGCGATTCAGCACGAGCTGTTGCCGCAGGTTCAGCGCTGGGCGCCGTTTCGTGCCGACAGCACGCTGGTAGCGGGACAAAGTTTTGGCGGCCTTTCTGCCGCTTACGCCACCCTGACCTGGCCGGAAACCTTTGCTGGGGCGATCAGCCTCTCCGGGTCGTTCTGGTGGCCCGCGCGCGGCGATCCCAATGGCTGGCTGCCACAGCAGTTACAACAGGGCTTACTGCAGGCCCCCCCTCGCCGCTTCTACCTGGAAGCGGGACGACGCGAACGGCTGATTCTGGCAGCAAACCAGCAGTTTCAGCACGATCTGACCGCTGCCGGACATCAGGTCAGCTATCACCCGGTCGAAGGTGGTCACGATGCGCTGTGCTGGCGCGGCGGACTGCTGGCAGGCCTTAAAGCCATATGGCAATAGCCCTAACCCGCTTATATTCCGCCTTCTGCGCGCCACTGAAAGATATCTATGCAGGACAGCGGCGTTAGCGCGCCCGGTGACTGCGGACAGGAGACCGACATGCAACAACTTAACCCTTTCGACGATCCGCAACAGGATTGTCAGGTGCTGAAGAACGATCAGCAGCAGTACAGCTTATGGCCCGCCTTTTGTGCGGTTCCGGCAGGATGGCAGCCGGTGTTTGGTCCCGGGCCACAGGCTGACTGTCTGAGCTGGCTGAATGAAAACTGGCACGATATCCGTCCGGTTATGACGCAGGACAGAGGCGAAAATGTCTGAGATCACCCTCAACCCGCAGACAGAACAAAAAACGCTGCCGCTGGTGGCCGCTCAGCCCGGAATCTGGATCGCTGACCAGCTATCGCCCTATTCCAATGCTTACGCCGTGGCGCATTTTGTCGAACTGCGCGGTGCGCTGAACAGCGCGCTGTTATCACGGGCCATAATTGCTGGCATGCAGGAAGCGGACACACTGAATATGGCCTTTGGCGAGCTGGAGGGTGAACCGCTACAGTGGCCTGAACCCCAGGCTTTCCGCGAGCCTGAGGTGGTCGATCTGCGCGACGCCGCCGATCCGGAGGCCACAGCACGTGCGCTGATGCAGCAGGATATGACCGGCGATCTGCGGGTGCTGAGCGGCGCGCCGCTCTACCATCACAGCCTGTTTCGGCTGGATGAGGATCACTGGTACTGGTATCAGCGATACCATCATCTGGTGGTCGATGGTTTTAGTTTCACCGCCCTGACCCGCCGTATCGCCAATCTCTACAGCGCCTGGCAGCGCGGCGACACGCCGGAGCCAAGCCCGTTCGTGCCGTTCAGCGACGTCGTTGATGAATATCAGCGCTATCAGCAATCTTCGGGCTGGCAGCGCGATCGCCAGTTCTGGCTGGAGAAAGGGGTGCAGTTACCTGCGCCCGCCTCGTTGTCCGCTCTGCCGCTGGCCGGTCAGAGCGCCAGTACCGACCTGCTGCGCCACACGTTTGCCGTGGATCGCGACACGTTTCAGGCTTTGCTGACGCACACCGGGCAGCAAAACCTCAGCGCCGCAGATACCGCCTTTGCGCTGGTGGCCTTATGGCTGGCGCGCCTCACCGGCCAGCATGCGTTCGCCGCCGGTTTCATCTTTATGCGCCGCATCGGCTCGGCCGCGCTCTGCGCCACCGGTCCGGTGATTAACGTGCTGCCAATGGCGGTGCATTACGATCCGGCACAGCCGCTGACGGCACTGGCCGGGCGTCTGGCGGGCGAAGTAAAAAAAATGCGTCGTCATCAGCGTTACGACGCTGAACAGGTGCAGCGCGATCTGGGTCGCTCCGGCGACAGCGATCCGCTCTATGGGCCGGTAATCAACCTGAAGATGTTTGATTACCAGCTCGATTTCGCTGGCATCAAAGGCATAACCCATCAGCTGGCGTCAGGACCGGTACGCGATCTGGAGATTGCTATCTACCTCAGCGAACAGGGCGACCTGACGCTGGAGTTACTCGCTAATGCACAGCGCTACAGCGACACAACGCTAAAGCAACACGCCAGCCGCTTTGGCCTGCTGCTTCAGCAGCTTGCCGTCCGGCCAGCCAGTGCCTGTGGCGAGCTGGATATGCTGATGCCGGAAGAGCATCAGCAGCTCGCGGCGATCAACCAGACTGCCGTAATGCTGCCTGCAGAAACCCTGAGCAGCCTGCTGCTCCGTCAGGCACAGCGTTCGCCGCGCGCTCCGGCACTGGCAGATGAGGGGCATCAGCTTGACTATCAACAGATGCAGCAGCAGGTCGCCGCGCTGGGGCAACAGTTGATTGCGCAGGGAGTGACGCCGGGTGATATCGTCGCCGTAGCGCTGCCGCGTTCGGTCTTTTTATCGCTGGCGCTGCAGGCGATCGTCAGCGTGGGGGCAACCTGGCTGCCGCTTGATACCGGCTACCCGGACGATCGGTTACAGATGATGCTGGAAGATGCCGCGCCGAAAACGCTGATCACCTGTCGTGAACTGGCCGAGCGGCTGGCGGCACTCTCACCCGTCACGCCGCTGTTTTACGACGCGCTGTTAACACCCGTTGATAGCGTGCTGATGCAGGCCCCGCGTCCACAGGATGGCGCATACATCATCTATACCTCCGGCTCGACCGGCCGGCCAAAAGGGGTGCTGGTCAGTCATGAGGCGATCGTCAACCGTCTGTTATGGATGCAGGATCGCTATCCGCTCGGCAGCGATGATGTGGTGTTGCAGAAAACCCCGAGCAGCTTTGATGTTTCGGTATGGGAGTTCTTCTGGCCGCTTATCGTCGGCGCACGGCTGGTGATGGCTCCGCCCGATGCTCATCGCGACCCGGACGCGCTGCAGCAGCTGTTTGCCCGCTACCGCGTGACCACCACCCATTTTGTTCCGTCGATGCTGGCTGCTTTTGTCGCTTCGCTGCAGGAAGGTGACGCGATAGCGCGCTGCGCCACCCTGCGCCGGGTTTTCTGTAGCGGCGAAGCGCTGCCCGCAGAGTTATCGCGCCAGTGGCAGGCGCTGACCCGTGTGCCCTTGCATAATCTTTATGGCCCGACCGAAGCGGCGGTTGATGTCAGCTACTATCCGGCCTTTGGCCCGGAGCTGGCGGCCGTCGAAGGGGCCAGCGTGCCGATTGGCTTCCCGGTCTGGAACACCGGCTTACGGATTCTGGATGCGCGTCTGCAGCCGGTGCCACCGGGCGTGGCTGGCGATCTCTATCTGACCGGCGTGCAGCTGGCACATGGCTATCTTGATCGTCCCGACCTTACTGCCAGCCGGTTTGTCGCCGATCCGTGGGGACACGGCTCCCGGATGTACCGCACCGGTGATGTGGCGCGCTGGCTGCCGGATGGTGCGGTGGAGTATCTGGGCCGCAGCGACGATCAGCTTAAAATTCGCGGACAGCGTATCGAGCTGAACGAGATCGACCACGCCATGGCTGCGCTACCTGGCATTGAGCAGGCCGTCACACATGCGGTGGTGCTGGGGAGCAGCAGCGATCAGCAGGGCGATGCCCGCCAGCTGGTCGGCTATGTGGTGGCTGATGGCCCGATCGATACCGACGCAATGCGTCAGACTCTGGCCACACAGTTACCGGCGCATATGGTGCCGGTGGCGATTGTTCAGCTGGCGGCGTTACCGCTCAGCAGCAACGGTAAACTGGATCGCAAAGCGCTGCCGCTGCCGCAAACGCAGGCAGCGCTGGCTGGTCGCGCGCCGCATCCCGGACTCGAAACGACACTGGCACAGGCGTTTGCCAGGCTGCTGGAGTGCGAACCGGTGAGCGCCCAGGATGATTTCTTCTCGCTGGGCGGTCACTCGCTGCTGGCGATGCGGCTGGCAGCACAGCTGCGCCGGACGCTGAATCAGCCTGTGTCAGTGGGCCAGATTATGGTGGCATCCACGGTAGAAAAGCTGGCGGCACTGCTCAGCAGCGAGCCCGCGGATGTGGCTCGCGCCGGATTTGAAGCGGTATTACCCTTGCGACGCAGCACTGGCCCGACGCTGTTCTGCTTCCATCCCGCCTCCGGTTTTGCCTGGCAATTCAGCGTGTTGCAGCGCTATCTGGATGCACGCTGGTCGCTACTCGGCATTCAGTCACCCCACACCGCCAGCCCGCTGAACCAGGCGCAGCACCTTGACGCGGTGTGTGAGGCGCATCTGGCGACGGTGCGTCAGCAGCAACCACAGGGGCCTTACTATTTCCTGGGCTACTCGCTGGGCGGCACGCTGGCGCAGGGTATCGCCGCGCGGCTGGAGGCCGAAGGTGAAACTGTTGCCTTCCTTGGACTGCTGGATACCTGGCCGCCGGAGACGCAGAACTGGGATGAACGACGCGGTGAAAACGTGCTGGATCCGGCGGTGCTGGAAGAGGTTAATCGTGAGCGCGAGCAGTTTATCGCTGCGCAGCGGCAGCAGGCCGGTGAAGGAATGGAGGCACTGTTTACCACCATTGAAGCCAACTACGCCAGTTCGGTGCGCCTGCTGGCAACAGCGCGCAGTGCCCGTTTCACCGGACACGCAACCCTGTTCCTGGCGGAACAGACGCAGCAGCCCGGTCAGGATGCGCGCCGCGCCTGGGCGCCCTATGTCGGCGAGCTGACTATCTGGCCGCTGGACTGTGCGCACGTCGAGATCATCTCACCGCGCATGTTCGAACAGATTGGGCCACGACTGCAGCAGTGCCTGGCGTCGCTGAATCCCTGAACCGTTCTGACTTTGCGCTTTCTTCGGGTGGAGAAAGCGCAGGTCAGCCTCTTCCCAGCGGCACAATCATCGGCATACCGGCCACCGGATCGTTAATGATGATGCAGCGCAGGCCGTAGATCGCTTCTATCAGTTCCGGCGTAACGATCTCCGCCGGTTTCCCTTCGGCAATAATTTTCCCGTCTCGCATCGCAATCAGGTGGCTGGCATAGCGGCACGCCTGATTGAGATCGTGCAGCACCACCACCAGCGTACGGCCATGCTGCTGATTGAGATCCTGCATTAATTCCAGCAACTCAATCTGATGGGCGATGTCGAGCCAGGTGGTCGGTTCATCCAGCAGCAACAGTGGCGTCTGCTGAGCCAGCACCATCGCAATCCACACCCGCTGCCGCTGGCCGCCAGAGAGCGTATCAACCTGCTGCTGCGCCAAATCTGCCACGCCAGTAGCCTGCATTGCCTGCTGAACAGCCGTCTCATCTTCCTGTCGCCAGCGACCAAACAGCGACTGGTGCGGATAACGCCCGCGCGCGACCAGTTCGCTGACGCTGATGCCCGCTGGTGCATTCGAGCTTTGCGGTAGCAGACCCAGCCGACGCGCCACCTCTTTGGTAGCGTAGTGAGCAATCGCATTGCCATCCAGCAGCACCTGGCCTTTCAGGGGCGAGACCAGGCGGCTTAAGGTACGCAGCAGCGTCGACTTTCCACAGGCGTTGGGGCCAATAATAACGGTCAGTTCACCGTCGGGGATCGCGACGGTGAGATTCTCCGCCACGATTTTTTTGTCGTACCCCAGCGTCAGCGCGTCGCCCTGCAAACGTGTTTTCACTGTCATTGGCGTCGCGCCTCCCGTACCAGTAAAGCAATCAGATAGAGTCCGCCCAGGCTAACCGTGATGACGCCAACCGGCAGCTGATAAGGCAGGAAAAAGTGCTGCGCGGCGTAATCCGCGGCGGTTAACAGCAGCGCGCCGCACAAGGCAGCCAGCGGCAGCGCGCCTTTGATACCGCCACATAGCCGACGAGCAATCTGCGGTGCCAGCAGCGCAATAAAGGAGACAGGACCGACCAGCGCGGTAGAGGCGGCGGTGAGGATCACGCCCGTCAGCATCAGCAAAACGCGGCTGCGTTCAACCGGTACGCCCAGCGCGCAGGCGGTGTCGTCACCCATCTCCAGCAGACGCATGCGCCGGGCCAGCATGCTTGTCGCCAGCAGCGCCAGCAGCAGCACGATAATCACCGGCGTCGTTTTCGCCCAGGTAATGCCGTTGAGTGAACCGGCGCTCCAGAGCCCGGCGCTCAGTGCCGCCTCCAGTGAGGCGCTGATAATCAGCCAGCTGTTCAGCGCCATCAGCAGCGCCCGCACGCTGATGCCCACAATGATCAGACGAAAGGTCTCCACGCCGTTGCGCCAGCTGAACAGCCAGACCACGCCCGCCGTGAGCAGTCCGCCAAGCAGTGCCGCCAGCGTCATGCCCTCCATGTTTTGCTGGAACAGCACCAGTGCCACCAGGACGCCGCTGTAAGCGCCGGTATTGAAACCCAGAATATCGGGGCTGCCCAGCGGGTTGCGCAGCAGCGACTGAAAAATTGCCCCGCTGACGCCCAGTGCCGCACCAATCAGCAGCGCCATCATGACACGCGGCAGTCGCCACTCCAGTACAATCAGCTGTATGTTACGCGCCGCCTCGCCGTTGATAAGGGCCCACAACTGGCTGGCGGAGATCGGTAAGGTGCCGCGCGTAATGCTCAGAAAGGTCAGCACCCCGCAGGCCACCAGCAGCATCAGCGCATTAATCATCACCCGTTTCATAGCTGCCCTCTTCCCGACTTGCGGCGCACCAGCACAATCAGCATCGGCGCGCCCAGTATGGCCGTGACAATCGACACGCGCAGTTCGCCCGGTACCAGCAGCCGTCCCAGAATATCGGCGGCCAGCAGCAAACAGGGGGTGATAAGAAGGGTTCCGGGCAGCATCCAGCGATGATCGTTACCCAGCAGCCAGCGGGCCAGATGTGGCGTCATTAAGCCGACAAAAGCGATGGGGCCGACAGCGGCTGTCGCCGCCCCACTCAGCAGAGCAATAGCCAGTAATCCCACCAGCTGGGTACGCATCACCCGGGTACCCAGCGCGGTCGCCATATCACCGCCCATACTCAGGCTGTTGAGCGAACGCGCCAGCAGCAGCGCCAGCAGGCTACCGGCGACTACCGCCGGAAAGGTGGTGCGCAGAATGGCAAAATTGCGGATATCCAGCGAGCCACTGTGCCAGAAACGCAGATGATCGTAGATGTCAGGATTGAGCAGCGATAAACCAGAGGTTAACCCCTCCAGCACCGCGCCCAGCGCCACGCCTGCCAGCGTCAGACGCACCGGATTAACGCGGCCACCGCCCAGCGCACCGGTCAGCGCCACCAGCAGGGAGGCCAGCAGTGCGCCCGTAAAGGCAAAGCCAAGCCAGTCCGCGGGGGAATCGGCGCCAGACAGGGCGATGCCCAGCACCACCGCAAAGCCTGCACCGGCGTTGATACCGAGAATGCCGGGATCGGCCAGCGGATTGCGCGTCAGGCTCTGCATCAGCGCGCCCGCCAGACCTAAACTGATCCCGGCCAGCAGACCCGCCAGGGTGCGCGGCAGTCGGGCATCGCGCACGATGACACAATCGACGCGGTTACAGTCGCTGAATAAGGCCTGCGTGACATCATGAAAGGGGATAGATTTGGCACCCAGCATCAGGCTGAGCGCGAGAAGCAACAACAGCAGCATCCCTGAACCTGCTATTGCACGAAGTTGACGCATAACGTTTAAACCTTCACCGATTCATTGAGATCGCAGCACGAGTCATTATGATAATGATACTTGTTATCGTTATTAGTGATTTTTTGTATGTTACCATGACTCCCGGACTCAATGATGAGGAAAATGGGTGCAAAAAAGCGACGTTATGAACAAACCCTCCCACTTTATCGATCTCAGCCTGCTGAGAACCCACCCCGCCTTTCGCGCCATTTTTATCGCCCGCTTTATCTCCATCGTCGCCCTCGGCATGCTGGCGGTGGCGGTACCGGTTCAGATTCAGCAGCTAACGCAGTCGCCGCTGCTGGTGGGTCTGGCGGTGACGCTGGCCAGTGCCGGCATGTTTATCGGCCTGCTGACCGGCGGCGTGCTGGCGGATCGCTATGAGCGCCGACGTCTGATCCTGTTTGCCCGATCCACCTGTGGCCTGGGCTTTGTCGCCTTATGCATCAATGCCCTGCTCCCTTCGCCGTCGGTGATCGCCGTCTTTGTGCTGGGACTATGGGATGGTTTTTTCGGCGCGATAGGCGTCACCGCGCTGCTGGCGGCGACGCCGGCGCTGGTCGGGCGTGAAAACCTGATGAAAGCAGGTGCGATTACCATGCTGACGGTGCGATTTGGCGCGATTCTCTCACCCGCCATTGCCGGACTGGTCATCGCGCAGGGCGGTGTGGCGTGGAACTACGGACTGGCGGCGTTCGGCACGTTGCTGACGGTGTTAACCCTGCTGCGGTTGCCGCGGCTTGCGCCACCGCCGCAGCCGCGTGAGCATCCGCTGAAAGCACTGGTCAGCGGCGTGCAATTCCTGTTTGCCAGCCCGATCGTTGGCATGGCGGCGCTGGTCGGCGCGCTGGTGACGTTAGCCAGTGCGGTGCGCGTGCTCTATCCGGCGCTGGCGCCACACTGGCAGGTCGGCGTGACGGAGTTAGGGCTGATGTATGCCGCCGTTCCGCTGGGTGCTGCCACAGGTGCCCTCACCAGCGGACGGCTGGCACAGTCACCGCAGCCGGGCCGCCTGATTCTGGCGAGTGCTATTGCTGCTTTCGTCGCGCTGGCTCTGTTCAGCCTGATGCCGTGGTTCAGCGCGAGTCTGGTCTGCCTCGCGGCCTTTGGCTATTTCAGTGCCATCAACAGCCTGGTGCAGTACGCGATGATCCAGACGCTGACGCCTGATGCGCTGCTCGGCAGGATCAACAGCCTCTGGACAGCGCAGAATGTCACCGGCGATGCGATAGGTGCAGCGATGATTGGCGCGATGGGTTCACTGTTGTTGCCGCAGCAGGCGGCCAGCCTGGCTGGTCTGGCAGCCACCGTGCTGGGCATCGTCATGTGGCTGCTGATGGCGCGTCTGCGTCGCTATCAACCGCCTGCACCGGCGGAAACGGGATCATGATTTAACGAACAGCGTCTCCAGCCGCGTCAGCAAATTGCTGGCGCTGTAGTAGTCGAGCCGGAAGCTATCCAGCCCCAGCGCATAGACCGCTTTTGCGCGCACAGCTGGGGTCTGCGCCAGGAAAGGGTTGCTCATCACCTGTGCGGCGGTGGGCTCTTCAGCGGCAAACAGCAGATATGATTGACCATTAAGGCCTGCCGCCAGATTTTCTCCTGACAGTTGCAGGATATCTTTACGCTGTCCCATGCTGTGACCAGACTGAAGCGTGGCCGGCGGCGTCGCCAGAGTGAAGCCCAGTTGCTGCAGTAATTTCCCCTGCGCCGACGCATCCGTCCACAGATTGACTGCCCGGCCATCCCCGTTCCACACCATCGCTGATACCGGCTGCGGCGGCAGGGTCAGCTTCGCTTTCAGAGCCTTTTCTCGCGCATCAAACTCAGCTTTCCGGGCGGCAGCTTCCGCTTCATGCCCGGTCGCCTCACCCAGCAACGTCACCAGTTGCTGCCAGCTTTTATCGTCGTAATTCACCACCAGCACCGGCGCAATCGCCGCGAGCTGGTCGACCAGTTTTATTGCCGAATCATTCCCGGTGGCGCTGACCACAATCAGGTCTGGCGCTTCAGCAGCAATCGCTTCTGCACTGGGCTCACCAATGTAGAGACGTTTTACGCCGCGCTGTTTGGCCACTTCGCCCCACTGACGGAAGAATCCCTGCTTATCAGCCAGCCGACTGCCGGGTGCGGTTGCGCCACTGGCGATGACCGGCGCATCAATGGCCAGCAGCGAGCCTGTCAGGGTAACGCTGGTCGAAACGATACGCATCGGTGCCTGGGTCAGCGTGATATTGCCTGTTGCCCCGGCGACAGTACGCGGCCAGCCGGTCTGGGCAGCAGCGGTAACGCT
Organism: Pantoea sp. JV6; assembly: GCF_025910055.1. Classification (NCBI taxonomy): domain Bacteria; kingdom Pseudomonadati; phylum Pseudomonadota; class Gammaproteobacteria; order Enterobacterales; family Erwiniaceae; genus Pantoea; species Pantoea sp. JV6. Next base: position 407,437 of record NZ_JAPCIM010000013.1, read on the forward strand.
GAACAAGCAGATGCTCAGGAAAAACAGCGCTATCGCCGATGTGACACCATGTTTACTCATAGATTTTCGTCCACTTTTACCCGGAAAAAGAGAGAGACCATTTGTGCTGATTTAACCGGCCATGCCAGCTGAATCGCCGCGTAATTATTGACACTTTCGGCTAATCAACGTAGGTTACTGGCCCACAATACAAATGATAATCATTATTAGTTATCTTATCATTTATAGGTGGAAATTATGGTGGAATCGCTGGCGTTTGAACATCCCTTGTTGCAGGATTTCCCGGCACTCTGCCGTGGCTTTCTGTTTACCTCTCCCTGGCAAAGCCTGACCACACAGGGCTGTTTTACTACCCTTACCGCGCCGGTGAGGCAGTGTGAGCAGCTGACAGGGGAGTTTCAGCAGCAACTACAGCACCATTTTGCTTCAGCCAGAAAACAGGGCATTGCCCATCCCATTCTGGTGGGTGCAATCCCCTTCGACGTGGATCAGCCCGCAGCGCTGTTTATCCCTGAGTCGTATCAGACCTTTAACCGTGACGATCTCAACGCCAGTGCCTCTCTGGCTGAGGCTGAACTGCCGCAGGTGCGTCGCCGCACGGCGGTGCCGGACCATGACATTTTCATTGACATGGTTGCGCAGGCGGTGGCGGCTACGCAGCGCGGCGATCTGGATAAAGTGGTGTTGTCGCGGCTGATGGATATCGTGGCGGAACAACCGGTTGATACGGCCGCCCTGATGCAGCGCATCGTGGCGCAGAACCCTAACAGCTATCACTTTCATCTGCCGCTGCCCGATGGTGGCGCGCTGGTTGGCGCCAGCCCGGAGCTGATGATTCGTAAGCAGGGCCGCCAGTTCAGCTCCTGTCCGCTGGCCGGTTCAGCGCCGCGTCATCGCGATCCGCAGCGTGACCAGGCCTCTGGCGACAGCCTGATGCACTCAGCAAAAGATCGTCATGAGCATAAGCTGGTCACGGATGCGATGCGCGCGACGCTGCAACCGCGCAGCCGCCTGCTGTCGGTCCCCGAGACACCTTCACTGCTGACCACCGCAACACTGTGGCATCTCGCTACGCAGATTCAGGGTGACGTGCTGGACGATCGCGAAAATGCGCTGTCACTGGCCTGTCTGCTGCATCCGACACCGGCCCTCAGCGGCTTCCCGCATCAGCGTGCTCAGGCGCTGATTCAGCGACTGGAGCCATTTGAACGTCAGCTGTTTGGCGGCATCGTCGGCTGGTGTGACGATCAGGGCAATGGCGAATGGGTCGTCACCATTCGCTGCGGTACGGTGAATGGCCCGCGGGTGCGGCTGTTTGCGGGCGCAGGCATCGTAGCGGACTCACAACCTGAATCAGAATGGCGTGAAACCGGCGTCAAACTCGACACCATGCTTCGCGCTTTTGGACTGCAATAAAGGAACCTGTATGACGATTTCCTACAGCCGCTGGCCGGACGATCTGGCCGCACGTTACCGTGAAAAAGGCTACTGGCTCGATCTGCCGATGACCGATATCCTGGAACGTCATCGCGACAGCGAGAGCGTAGCGGTGATTGATGGCGAACGACAATTTACCTATCGCCAGCTGGCGGCGCTGAGTGACAACCTGGCCGCGGCATTGCAGCGTCGCGGCCTGAAGTCAGGCGATACGGCGCTGGTGCAGCTTGGCAACGTGGCGGAATTTTACCTGACGCTGTTTGCCCTGTTCAAAATCGGCGTTGCCCCGGTTAACGCCCTGTTCAGCCATCAGCGCACCGAACTGGCCGCCTATGCCAGTCAGATCTCGCCGAGCCTGTTAATTGCCGATCGCAGCCACGCACTGTTCGCCGATGATGCGTTTATTGCGCAACTTCGCCGCGATCAGCGTTCACTCCAACAGGTGATCCTGCGTAATGATGCTCAGACGGAAAACAGCCTCGACGCCCTGCTGGCTGAACCCGCGGGCAACTTCATCGCAACCCCGACCGCAGGCGATGAAGTCGCCTTTTTCCAGCTGTCGGGTGGCAGTACCGGTACACCGAAACTGATCCCACGTACCCATAATGATTACTACTACAGCATCCGTGAGAGTGACGTTATCTGCGATGTTACCGCCGACACCCGCTACCTGATCGCCCTGCCCGCCGCGCATAACTTCCCGATGAGTTCGCCGGGCGCGCTGGGCGTTTTTTACGCGGGCGGACAGGTGATCTTAGCCGCCGATCCCAGCGCAACGCTCTGCTTCCCGTTGATTGAAAAGCATCAGGTCACCGATACCGGCCTGGTTCCGCCCGCCGCCAGTCTCTGGCTGCAGGCGATTCAGGAATGGGGCAGCAATGCCGCGCTGGCCTCGCTGCAACGCATTCAGGTCGGTGGCGCAAAGCTGGGTGAAACGCTGGCCGCGCGCATCCAGAACGAGATCGGCTGCACACTGCAGCAGGTATTTGGTATGGCGGAAGGTCTGGTGAACTACACCCGACTGGATGACGATGAGCAGACCATTCTCACCACGCAGGGACGCCCGATCTCCCCGGATGACGAGGTGTGGGTCGCCGACGATCAGGGTAATCCATTGCCAGCAGGCTCCATCGGTCGCCTGATGACGCGTGGTCCTTATACCTTCCGCGGCTACTACAACAGCCCGGAACATAACGCCGCCAGCTTCGATGACCAGGGCTTTTACTGCTCTGGCGATCTGATTGAGATCACGCCCTCTGGCAACATCATCGTGCAGGGCCGGGAGAAAGATCAGATCAACCGGGGCGGCGAAAAGATCGCAGCCGAAGAGATCGAAAACCTGCTGCAGCGCCATGCGGATGTGATCCACGCTGCGCTGGTCTCCATGAGCGACGAGCTGATGGGTGAAAAGAGCTGTGCCTTTATCGTTACCCGTCAGCCGGTTAAACCGGTGGCGCTGCGTCGTCACCTGCGTGAACTTGGCGTGGCAGAATTTAAGCTGCCCGACCGTATTACCTGCGTAGATGCCCTGCCGCTGACCGCGGTCGGAAAGGTGGACAAAAAACGTCTGCGCCAACAACTTGCCGATCAACAAGCGCAAGCCTGATCTGTCCGGAGATTTTCAATGGCTATTCCACAACTGACCTCTTATCCGCTGCCAGCCGTCACCGAGTTGCCCAACAACAAAGTGAAATGGATGCTGGAGCCGGACCGTGCCGCCCTGCTGATCCACGATATGCAGCGCTATTTTCTCAACTTCTGGGGCGAAAATAGCCCGCTGGTTGAGCAGGTAGTCGACAATATTGCCCGCCTGCGTCGCTACTGCAAAGCGCAGGGTATTCCGGTGTTTTACACCGCTCAGCCAAACGCGCAGAGCGATGAAGATCGTGCGCTGCTCAACGACATGTGGGGACCGGGTCTGAATAAACATCCCGATCAGCAGAAGATCGTGGATGCGCTGGCACCGGATGAGGACGATCAGGTCCTGACCAAATGGCGCTACAGTGCATTTCACCGCTCGCCGCTGGAGTCGATCCTGCAGGAGATGGGCCGCGATCAGCTGATTATCACCGGCGTCTATGCCCATATTGGCTGCCTGACCACCGCCACCGATGCGTTTATGCGCAATATTCAGCCGTTTATGGTGGCCGATGCGCTGGCTGACTTCAGCCGTGAGGAACATATGATGGCGCTGACCTACACCGCGGGCCGTAGCGGAAAAGTGGTGATGACCGCCGATCTGATGCCTGTGCCACTCAGCAAAGATGATTTGCGCGCGTTGATCCTGCCGCTGCTGGAAGATGATGAGGTGCCGGAAGATGATGAAAACCTGATTGATTACGGTCTGGACTCAGTACGCGTGATGGCGCTGGCGGCACGCTGGCGTCAGGTACATCGTGATATCGATTTCGTCAGCCTGGCGAAAAATCCGAGCATTGATGGCTGGTGGGCGCTGCTGACGCGGGAGCCGGCGAAATGAGCCACACATTCGACTTCAGCGGTAAAATCGTCTGGGTAACCGGTGCCGGCCAGGGCATCGGCTATCATACTGCGTTAGCCTTTCATCAGGCTGGCGCACAGGTCGAGGCCTTTGATCAACGTTTTAAGGGCCATGATTACCCGTTTCCCTGCCACACGATGGATGTAGCCGATCCGGCGCAGGTCAAAACGATCTGCCAGCGCGTATTGGCTGCGCAGCCGCGCATTGATGTGCTGGTCAACGCAGCCGGTATCTTACGGATTGGTGCCACCGATGAGCTGTCGTTTGCCGACTGGCAGGCGTGTCTTAACGTCAATGCGGGCGGCGCGTTTAATCTGTTCCAGCAGACATTGCCACGCTTTCGTGAACAGCGCGCCGGTGCCATCGTCACTGTCGCGTCTAATTCGGCTCACGCCCCGCGTATCGGCATGTCCGCTTATGGTGCTTCAAAAGCGGCGCTGCGCAGTCTCTGTCAGACCGTGGGTCTGGAGATGGCGCCCTATGGCGTGCGCTGCAACATCGTTTCACCGGGTTCCACCGACACCGATATGCAGCGCAGCCTGTGGCACACACCGACGGGTGAGCAGGAGATGATTGCCGGCTTCCCGGATCAGTTCAAGCTGGGTATCCCGCTGGGTAAGATCGCGCAGCCGCAGGAAATTGCAGCCACCGTACTGTTTCTCGCGTCGGATCTTGCCAGCCATGTGACGCTGCAGGATATTGTGGTTGATGGTGGCGCAACCCTGGGAGCCTGATAATGACAGCGATCTGGAAGCGATCCATTGATCTTCCCGCCCTGAATGCGCTGGGTGAGAACTCTCTGGTGGCCCATCTGGGTATCGTTTTTACCCTGATAGGTGATGATTATCTGGAAGCGACGATGCCGGTCGATGCCCGTACGCAACAGCCGTTCGGGCTGCTGCATGGCGGTGCGTCCGTGGTGCTGGCGGAGTCGATGGGCTCAATTGCCGGATATCTGGCGGTTGAGGAAGGCAGCAGCGTGGTTGGCGTAGAAGTGAATGCCAGCCATCATCGTGCGGTTTCTGCCGGTCTGGTGCGGGGAATTTGCCGTCCACTGCATCTGGGTAAACGCAGTCAGAGCTGGCAGATTGAGATTCGGAACGGTCGGGATCAGCTGTGCTGCAGTGCGCGACTGAGTGTGGCGGTGATGAGCTAGCTGCAGAAAGAACAATGCCCCCTTTCAGGCCTGAAAGGGGGCATTGCATATCACGCTGTAGCAGGCGATCGGTTAACGCTGATAGATAATTTCAACGCCTTCGTCGTCTTCATCATCCCAGTCGTCATCCCACTCTTCATCTTCCACTTCAACCGTGTTTTCAATGGTTTCTTTGTGGTAATCGTCCCACATGAACTCCACTTTCTCCGGCTGCTTCTCTTCAAGCTCCGCTTCTTTCGGATTAGCGTTGATGAAGCTCATCACGTCCCAGCAGAGTTCGTTGACACCGGTACGGCTTGCGGCAGAAATCAGGTAATACTTATCTTCCCAGCCCAGTGCTTCAGCCACCGCTTTAGCCCGTGACTGCGCTTCTTCTTCACTGATCAGATCAATTTTGTTGAAGACCAGCCAGCGTGGCTTGTTGAACAGCTTCTCGCTGTACTTTTCCAACTCGCCGAGAATGATGCGGGCATTTTCAACCGGATCGCTTTCATCGATAGGGTCGATGTCGATCAGGTGCAGCAACACGCGGCAGCGCTCAAGGTGCTTCAGGAAGCGAATGCCGAGGCCTGCGCCATCGGCTGCGCCTTCAATCAGGCCAGGGATATCGGCCACGACGAAGCTCTGCTCGCTGTCCATACGAACCACGCCCAGGCTCGGCACCAGCGTGGTAAACGGATAGTCCGCCACTTTTGGCTTCGCTGCCGATACGGCACGGATAAAGGTCGATTTACCGGCATTCGGTAAGCCCAGCATCCCGACATCTGCCAGCAGCATCAGCTCCAGCTGCAGATCGCGCTTTTCACCTGGGGTACCCATGGTTTTCTGGCGCGGACTGCGGTTTACAGATGATTTAAAGCGGGTGTTACCCAGGCCATGCCAGCCGCCTTTGCCGACCATCAGTTTCTGGCCGTGACGCGTCATGTCGCCCAGTGTCTCGCCGGTACCCTGATCGATAACCCGGGTGCCGACCGGCACTTTAACTTCGATATCTTTACCGCGTTTGCCAGTACAGTCGCGGCTCTGGCCGTTCTGCCCACGCTCGGCGCGGAAAGATTTTTCGAAACGATAATCGATAAGGGTGTTGAGGTTTTCATCAGCGATCAGATAAACGTCACCGCCATCACCGCCATCACCCCCATCAGGGCCGCCTCTCGGGATATATTTTTCGCGGCGGAAGCTTACGCAACCATTACCGCCATCACCGGCGACGACCAAAATTGTCGCTTCATCTACAAACTTCATTTTCTATCTCCGTCACACAATCGCCTGCAGCACTCTGCAGACGGGTCCGCCAGGGTCTTCTGCGCTGACCAGCGGCGGATAAATCAGGATTGGCTTTCGCCAGTGCGTACATAAAGTGTACAGCAAACTTTTGTGATGCGTCGCTTTTACCGCAACAGACCGCAGAATGTAAAAAGCCCCGCAGGAGCTGCGGGGCCTTCAATTCGTGCGTTCAGACGTTAAACGTCTGCGTCACGACAACCTTACTCAGCAACGATGCTGATGTATTTACGGTTGTTCGGACCTTTAACTTCGAACTGTACTTTACCGTCTGCGGTAGCAAACAGGGTGTGGTCACGACCACAACCTACATTGGTACCGGCGTGGAATTTGGTGCCACGCTGACGAACGATGATGCTACCTGCCAGAACAGATTCGCCACCGAAACGTTTTACACCCAGACGTTTTGCATTGGAGTCACGACCATTTCGAGTCGAACCACCAGCCTTTTTATGTGCCATTTGTCAGATCTCCTCTTATGCCGTGATACCAGTGATTTTCACATCAGTGAACCACTGGCGATGGCCTGCTTGCTTACGGTAGTGCTTACGACGACGAAACTTAACGATCTTAATTTTCTCGCCACGACCGTGAGCAACAACTTCTGCCTTGATCATTCCGCCTGAAACCAGTGGCGCGCCGATTTTCACGTCTTCGCCATTAGCAATCATCAGAACCTGGTCAAACTCAATCGTTTCACCGGTTGCGATGTCCAGCTTTTCCAGGCGAACGGTCTGACCTTCGCTTACTCGGTGTTGTTTACCACCACTTTGGAAAACCGCGTACATATAAAACTCCGCTTCTGCGCTTGCCTTTTAGTTCATCAGGCGGCGCGCTAAATATTCACAATAGGGCGCGAATTCTACGCAAAACTCCAGAAGAAGACAAGAGCACTTTGCACACTCTTGCAGAAAAAAAACACAGGCTGAATGCAACCGTTTCTCAGGCAGAAAATTCAAGTACAATCAGTAACAGATTACCTGAACGCTGGCTGGGTAAAAGCACTTACCATGGCAGAGATAACGAGTCATAGCTGAAAAGACGAATGAACTTAGAACAGATTAATGAATTAACCGCACAGGATATGGCTGCCGTTAACCAGACCATCCTCGACCAGCTGAATTCAGATGTCTCGCTCATCAACCAGTTGGGCTACTACATCATCAGTGGTGGGGGCAAGCGTATCCGTCCCATGATTGCCGTGCTATCCGCACGTGCCATGGGCTACAAGGGCGATCTTCACGTGACCAATGCGGCGCTGATCGAATTTATCCACACCGCCACGCTGCTGCATGACGATGTCGTGGATGAATCCGATATGCGTCGTGGCAAAGCGACCGCGAACGCGGCGTTTGGCAATGCGGCAAGCGTGCTGGTCGGTGATTTTATTTACACCCGCGCCTTCCAGATGATGACCAGCATGGGTTCGCTGCGTATCCTGGCGCTGATGTCAGAAGCGGTAAACGTGATTGCTGAGGGCGAAGTCCTGCAGCTGATGAACGTCAACGATCCCGACATCACCGAAGAGAGCTACATGCGCGTGATTTACAGCAAGACCGCGCGCCTGTTTGAAGCGGCCTCGCAGGCCTCGGCGATACTGGCTGAAGCCACACCTGAAGAGGAAAAAGCGCTACAGGATTATGGGCGCTATCTGGGCACCGCTTTCCAGTTAATTGACGACTTACTGGATTACAGTGCTGACGGCGAGACGCTGGGCAAAAATACCGGCGATGATCTGAGTGAAGGCAAACCCACGCTGCCACTGCTACATGCTATGCAGCACGGCTCACCTGAGCAGGCGAAGATGATCCGTGAAGCCATTGAGCAGGGAAATGGCCGCCATCTGCTGGAACCGGTACTGGAAGCGATGAATCAGTGTGGTTCACTCGAATGGACGCGCAGCCGCGCCGAACAGGAAGCGGATAAAGCCATTGAAGCCTTGCGTATTCTGCCCGAATCGCCGTGGCGCAGTGCGCTGGAGTCGCTGGCGCACATGTCAGTTCAGCGCGATTTCTGATCCCTCACGGAGCCTGACAGGCTCCGTTTTTACGTCCCTGCTCTCACTTCTTTTTGTTATCTCTTAGCTGTTGCACTCCTTTTGCATGCCACCCCACAGATCAGATGCTGAATCCAAATATTACTGGAAACTAATGGGAACTATTTGCTATAAAAACCTCAATCTTTCCAGATAAAGGTAAAAAGGAAAGCTCACGTCCTGCTGGACGACGCAATGACAGGGAAAAGGAGAACAGGATATGCAAAAAAGGATGGAAGACTGGCACCCGGCTGACATTATCGCGGCGCTGCATAAGCGTGGAATGACACTCGCAGCGCTGTCACGCGCAGCAGGTCTCAGTTCATCAACGCTGGCTAATGCGCTCACGCGTCCATGGCCCAAGGGCGAATGGTTGATCGCTGACGCGATCAAGGTTCATCCTTGTGAGATCTGGCCCAGCCGCTATTACGATCCCGAGACCCACTGCCTGCTGGATCGCAGAAAACGTATCCGGGCGCCTGTCGATCATTCCGATACCGCCTGAAAACTCAGGCGATCCTCAGGCGAAAAAAAACCAGCCCCCAAAGGGGGCTGGCTCTTTCAGAGCATCTGCGGGATTACTCTTCGCTGACGCGCTCGATGTTTGCGCCCATGGCTTTCAGCTTATCTTCGATGTGCTCATAGCCACGATCGATGTGATAAATGCGATCAACAAACGTCGTTCCTTCCGCAATACAACCGGCCAGAACCAGGCTGGCAGACGCACGCAAATCGGTCGCCATCACCTGCGCACCTGACAGGGTTTCAACCCCATGACAGATCGCCGTGTTGCTCTCAATCTCAGCATGTCCGCCCATACGAATCAGTTCCGGGATATGCATGAAACGGTTTTCGAAGATGGTTTCGGTAATCACGCCCGTGCCTTCCGCAACCATGTTTAGCAGTGTGAACTGCGCCTGCATATCGGTCGGGAAACCTGGATGCGGTGCAGTGCGCACGTTGACCGCTTTTGGCCGCTTGCCGTGCATATCCAGACTGATCCAGTCTTCACCGGTTTCGATATCGGCACCCGCATCACGCAGCTTGGCCAGCACAGCATCCAGCGTATCCGGCTGGGTTTTGTGACACATCACTTTGCCACCCGAAATGGCCGCAGCCACCAGGAAGGTACCGGTTTCGATACGATCCGGCAGGACACGATAAACACCGCCACCCAGACGCTCTACGCCTTCGATGGTGATTTTATCGCTGCCTGCACCACTGATTCTGGCGCCCAGGGTGTTAAGGAAGTTGGCGGTATCGACAATTTCCGGCTCACGCGCCGCATTCTCAATCACGGTGGTACCGGTCGCCAGCGTCGCAGCACTCATGATGGTTACGGTCGCGCCAACGCTGATTTTGTCCATGACAATCAGTGCGCCCTTCAGGCGGCCATTGACTGACGCTTTCACGTAGCCCTCTTCCAGCTTGATCTCGGCACCCAGCTGTTCAAGACCGGTGATGTGCAGATCAACCGGACGCGCGCCGATAGCGCAGCCACCCGGCAGGGAAACCTGACCCTGACCAAAACGCGCCACCAGCGGGCCCAGCGCCCAGATTGAGGCACGCATGGTTTTGACCAGATCGTAAGGCGCACAAAATACATCTACCGCGCTGGCATCGACATGCACAGAACCGTTGCGTTCCACCTTCGCACCCAGCTGGCTCAGCAGCTTCATGGTGGTATCAATGTCGCGCAGCTTTGGCACATTCTGGATCTCGACCGGCTCTTCAGCCAGCAGCGCAGCAAACAGAATAGGAAGCGCGGCGTTCTTTGCCCCGGAAATGGTTACTTCACCACTTAAGCGGGTGGGGCCTTGCACACGAAATTTGTCCATTAACACGGCTCTCAATTAACTAGCTAAAGATTGGACTCGCCAGCGACGAGTTCACCACGCTGGGGATCAGAAACCGTTGAGTTTACGGTCACGCGCCCATTCAGCGGGAGTATAGGTTTTGATAGAGACAGCATGAATGCGGTTATCCGCGATAAATTCCATCAGCGGCGCGTAGACAGCCTGCTGCTTTTTCACGCGGCTCAGTTCGCCAAACAGTTCGCCTACGGCGATCACCTGAAAATGGCTGCCATCATTGCTCATCACATGCACTTCGTCTAAAGGCAATGCTGCCATCAGCACGGCCTGAATTTCACTGTTTTCCATTGGGCTTAACTTCACTTAATAATAATAAGGCTGACATAGTAGAGGAAAGCGGCTGACTCTTAAATACGCAAAAGCCCCTGTTGAAAACAGGGGCTTAGCATAACAACCGGATATCAGGCGCTTTTATCCGCAGAAACAATAATCTGTTGCAGATTGTAAAGCGTTATCAGCGAATGCAGTTTGTCGCTGATGCCCGTAAAGCGAGGGGTAATACCCTGTGCCCGCGCGATTTCCCGCAGATGCACCAGCAGGGCAAGCCCGGAAGAGTCCACACGCTCCAGCGCCGCGACGTCGATGGTATCGACATCTTTAATCAGCGTTTCACGTTGCTGCCACAGGCTCATCAGCGTGTCGCGATCCAGTTCGCCTTTCAGTAATAGCGTGCTGGCTTCCCGCTCCCAGCGTAACGATTCGTGCATTATTGTTGTTTATCCAGCGTGATTGGCTGTGCCGCAGAAGATTTCAGCTGCGCCGTCAGACCATCGATACCTTTGGTACGTAACAGATCGCTCCACTCATTTTGTTTGGTGGTGATCATGCTGACGCCTTCAGCGATCATGTCATACGCCTGCCAGTTACCGCTCTGGCTGTTTTTACGCCACTGGAAGTCGAGGCGAACCGGTGGACGGCCATTTGGATCGATAATGGAAACGCGAATAGCGACAATCTGGGCATCGCCTAACGGCTGCTCAGGCTGAATCTGGTAGCTCTGTCCGTTGTACAGTGCCAGTGCCTGACCATAAGCCTGCGCCAGATAGTCACCAAAGGCGCTGAAGTAGGCTTCACGCTGAGCGGGCGTCGAATCACGATAGTAGCGGCCCAGCACTAACGCGCCCGCATATTTGATCTGCACATAGGGCAGCAGCTCCTGACGCACAATCTGACGCAGGTAGTTAGGGTCCTGCTTGATTTTCGGCTGCTCGTTTTTCAGACGGGTGAACGTCTTTTGCGCCGCTTCATTCATCAGTTTGTAGGGGTTGCTCTGATCGGCTGCGGTTGCCGTCAGCGGTACCGCAACCACCAGCATGGCAATCATCAGTAAACGTTTAAACATGGTATACCCTCTTCTTTAAGGTTGAGCCGGTGCCGCAGGCGCAGCACTGTCGCCTTCCTGCGCATCCTTGTTTTCACTGTTTTGTTTATTATCGCCGCTCTTATAAAGGAACTGACCGATCAGGTCTTCGAGCACCATGGCGGATTTCGTATCGCGCAGCGTATCGCCATCTTTCAGCATCGCTGAACCCAGTTCAGGATCGTCAAATCCTAAGTTGAGTGCCAGGAATTGCTCACCCAGCAGTCCCTGAGTGCGAACCGCCAGCGAGCTGGTGTCTGAAATTTTATTCGCATACTGATCGCTGATGTCCATGGTGACACGCGGCAGCAGCGTTTTCGGCTCTAACTCAATATCGGTCACCCGGCCAATCACCACCCCACCAATCTTGACCGGTGAACTGGCTTTGAGACCACCAATATTGTCAAAGGTGGCGTAGAGCTTCCACGTCGGCTCGGTGCCCATTGACTTTAAATCGGCGACGCGCAGCGCGAGAAACAGCGCCGCCAGCAACGCCATAATCATAAATATGCCAACCCAGATTTCGCTTTTTTTGCTTTGCATTGCATCAATTCCCAAACATCAGTGCTGTCAGCACAAAATCCAATCCGAGCACCGCCAGTGACGCGTGCACCACAGTGCGCGTCGTCGCGCGACTGATCCCTTCAGAGGTTGGAATCGCATCATAGCCGTTAAACAGCGCAATCCACGTCACGGTAATGGCAAATACCGCACTTTTAATCAGGCAGTTAACCACATCGGCACGAAAATCGACGGCATTCTGCATCGCCGACCAGAAGAAACCGGGATCAATCCCTTTCCAGCTCACCCCGACCAGCGCCCCACCGGCAATCCCTACCGCGGTAAAAATCAGCGTCAGTAACGGCATACTGATAAAACCGGCCCAGAAGCGCGGCGAGACCACCCGGCGCAACGGGTCAACCGCCATCATCTCCATACTGGAGAGCTGTTCGGTGGCCTTCATCAGGCCGATTTCGGCGGTCAGCGCAGACCCTGCCCGTCCGGCGAACAGCAGCGCGGTCACAACCGGCCCCAGTTCGCGCAGCAATGACAGCGCCACCAGCATACCGAGGCTGGTTTCCGCGCCATAGGTGTTTAAGACCAGATAACCCTGAAGGCCAAGCACCATGCCGATAAACAGACCGGAAACCACGATGATCAGCAGCGACAGCACGCCGACGCTATAAAGTTGTTTAATCAGTAGCGGCGTGTGTCTGCGGAACGCTGGCTTGCCCACCAGCGCATGAAAGAGCATGAGTCCTGCGCGTCCAAAACTGGCGCACGTTTCAATTCCCTGACGTCCAAATGTCGCCAGCGCCTTCAACACCATCAGTTTAGTTACTCCCTGAGCCGGTTAAATCAGCGAGATAGTCGCCGGCAGGAAAACGGAAGGGAACCGGACCATCCGCATCGCCATCAATAAACTGGCGAACGCGCGGGTCATTGTTCGCTCGCAACTCCGGCGTGGTGCCGTGTGCGATAATTTTTTGTCCGGCCACGATATAGGCATAGTCCGCAATACTCAGTACTTCCGGTACGTCGTGCGAGACCACAATACAGGTCAGGCCCAGAGCATGGTTCAGTTCATCAATGAGTTTTACCAGCACACCCATCGTGATCGGATCCTGACCGACGAAAGGCTCATCAAACATGATCAGTTCCGGCTCCAGCGCGATAGCGCGCGCCAGTGCCACACGACGCGCCATTCCGCCCGACAGCTCCGCGGGCTTCAGCTGGGCCGCGCCACGCAGACCCACCGCTTCCAGCTTCATCAGCACTGTGCTGTGCAGCAACGGAGGAGGCAGACGGGTATGTTCACGCAGCGGCCAGGCAACATTTTCATAGACCGTCAGGTCAGTAAACAGCGCGCCAGACTGGAACAGCATGCTCATTTTTTTGCGCGCTTCGTACAATTTAGTGCGAGACAATGACGGAATGTTTTCACCACGGAAAAAGATTTCACCGCTGGTCGGCTGAAGTTGCCCCCCAATCAAGCGTAGCAGCGTGGTTTTTCCTATCCCCGACGGCCCCATTATCGCCGTCACTTTGCCTTTTGGCACGGTCAGCGAAATGTCATCGAAGATGGTGCGATCTCCGCGCGAAAAACTCACGCCACGAACCTCAACCAGATTCGATTGCTGCTGGATCATTATAACCTCTTGTAAGGATCGGGCGTAAACATGGGGTACGATGGTAGCCTGTTCGGTCCTGATTCACGATAGCTTTACAGAAACTTACCGCTAAGATTTGGCGAAAATGGTCATTAAATTTACTTTTGCCGTCCGGACGGTCAAAATCAGCGCCTGTCTCGCCAAACAGAACCTTAAACCGGTCGGGAAAGGCATTGCCGGCCTGGGTTTTTACGCAAGGATTTTTCATGTTCGTAGCTTCTGCACTGCTGATTATCGGTTTGCTTTTACTGGCATATGGTGCCGATCGTCTGGTGTTTAGCGCCTCTATACTGTGTCGATCATTTGGCATCCCGCCACTGATTATTGGCATGACCGTTGTCAGCATCGGCACCTCGCTGCCAGAGATGATCCTCTCCTTTTCCGCCGCGCAGCATGGCCAGATGGATCTTGCTGTTGGCACCGCGCTCGGCTCGAATATTACCAATATTTTACTCATCCTGGGTGCCGCTGCGCTTATGCACCCGCTCAGCGTCCATTCTAATCTGATACGCCGTGAACTGCCGTTAATGTTGCTGGTTACCCTGCTCAGCGGTTTCATGCTGTTTGACAATCAGCTTAGTCGACTGGATGGAATAGGCCTGATCGCCATTGCCGCGATTTATCTGATGGTGGTGATTCGCATTGCGCGTAAAGCAGAACGGGATAACAACGACACCCTGACCCGCGAGCAGCTGGCCGAGCTGCCACGCGAAGAGAGCGGAAATACGGTGGCCTTTCTCTGGCTGGCCGTCGCGCTGATTATCCTGCCGATGTCGACACGAATGGTGATCGACAATGCCACGGCGTTTGCCGACTATTTTGGCGTCAGCGAACTGGTGATGGGCCTGACGCTGATCGCCGTGGGCACCAGCCTGCCCGAGCTGGCAACGGTTATTGCCGGTGCGCTGAAAGGCGAAGATGATATCGCGATCGGCAATCTGATCGGCGCCAACATTTATAATATTGCCATTGTGCTGGGTCTGCCGGCGCTGATTCACCCTGGCAGTGTCGATTATCACGCCTTTGCCCGTGATTACTGGGTGATGCTGGGAGTCAGCGTGCTGTTTGCCCTGCTCTGCCTGCTACGTCGTCGCCGCGTTGGCCGAACGGCAGGCTTATTTTTACTCTGTGGTTTCTTCGTCTGGGTGACGCTGCTGTGGATGCAGCCGGCATTCATGGACGGCTAACAAGGACAGACTCACTATGTCATATCAGCAACCAACAGCATTTGATTTCCAGCAGGCGGGGAAAACCGTACTGCGCATTGAGCGCGAAGGTCTGGAACAACTCGATCAATATATTAACGACGATTTCGCCCGCGCCTGCGCCCTGATCTACGCCTGTCAGGGTAAAGTGGTGGTGATGGGCATGGGCAAGTCTGGCCATATCGGCAAAAAAATGGCGGCGACCTTTGCCAGTACTGGCACGCCCGCTTTTTTTGTTCATCCGGCCGAAGCCAGCCATGGCGATCTGGGCATGGTGAGCAAAAATGATGTGGTCATCGCCATCTCCAACAGCGGTGAGTCGAACGAAATCCTCGCGCTGATTCCGGTTTTAAAGCGTCAGCACATTACGCTGATCTGCATGACCGGACGGCCTGACAGTGCGATGGGCCGGGTTGCCGATGTGCATCTGTGTGTCCATGTTCCGCAGGAAGCCTGCCCGCTGGGTCTGGCACCGACCACCAGCACCACGGCCACGCTGGTGATGGGTGACGCGCTGGCGGTTTCGCTGCTGGAAGCGCGCGGCTTCACCGCCGAAGACTTTGCTTTGTCCCATCCTGGCGGTGCGCTGGGCCGTAAACTGCTGCTGCATGTGGCTGATATCATGCACAGTGGCGATGAACTGCCGCACGTCACACGTGACGCCTCGCTGCGCGATGCGCTGCTGGAGATTACCCGCAAAAATCTGGGACTGACGGTGATCGTCGACGACCTGATGAAAATTGAAGGTATCTTTACCGATGGTGACCTGCGCCGCATCTTTGATATGGGCATCGATTTCCAGCGCGCCACCATCGGGGAAGTGATGACGCCAGGTGGCATCCGCGTCCGGCCTAATATGCTGGCGGTGGAAGCCCTGAACCTGATGCAGACCAAAAACATTACCTCGATTCTGGTGGCCGATGACGACCATCTGCTCGGTGTGGTACATATGCATGACATGCTGCGCGCTGGCGTAGTCTGAACAGGAAGAGAAAATGCAACAGGCAACCCACCCGATTGAAACCTGCTACGGCCCGGTCAGCGCTGACGTTATGGCGCGCGCCAGCAGGATTCGTCTGCTGATCTGCGATGTCGATGGCGTGATGTCCGACGGAGTGATCTACATGGGGAATAATGGCGAAGAGCTGAAGGCATTCAACGTGCGGGACGGTTACGGCGTTCGCTGTTTGCTGACCTCCGATGTGGAAGTGGCTATTATTACCGGCCGCAATGCCCGCCTGATGGAAGATCGCTGCAAAACGCTCGGCATCCGTCATCTTTATCAGGGACAATCGGATAAGCTTTTGGCCTATCGTGAACTTCTGGATAAACTGTCTCTTTCCGACGACCAGGTCGCCTACATTGGTGACGATCTGATCGACTGGCCGGTTATGGCGAAAGTGGGTTTAAGCGTGGCGGTGGCGGATGCACATCCGATCCTGTTGCCGCGCGCGCATTATGTCACGCGGATTGCCGGTGGACGCGGTGCAGTTCGCGAAGTATGTGACCTGATCTTAATGGCGCAGAACAAATTTGAGGATGCCAAAGGGCAATCAGTATGAGTAAAAGCAGGCGTTGGATAACGCTGATTCTGACCTTGATTGCACTGGTTTTGATCGGCTGGAATCTTACTAACCAGGATGACGATGGCACGCCAGTCGGCACGGACAGTCAGTCACCGACCTACACCAGTGCTGATTCACACACTGTGGTTTATAACCCGCAGGGCGCGCTGTCATATAAACTGGTCTCTGACAAAGTGACCTATTTCTCGGATGATGAACTGAGCTGGTTCGACAATCCGGTCATGACCACCTTTGATGAGAACAAAATCCCTACCTGGACGTTACGCGCGGATAAAGCAAAGCTCACCAAAGATCGTATGCTTTACCTGTATGGCCATGTTGAGCTGAATACGCTGACGCAGGATTCTCAGCTTGAGCGGATCAAAACCGATAACGCCCAGATTAATCTTGTCACTCAGGATGTTACCTCTGATGACCAGGTGACATTGTATGGCCGTAGTTTTAACTCCACCGGCATGAAAATGCGCGGCAATTTACGGACAAAAAACGCCGAGTTAATCGAGAAGGTCAAAACCTCTTATGAAATTCAAAATGAACAAAAATAGCCTGAAGCTTTTACTGGCCAGCATGCTGCTGGCAACCAGCGTTCCGGTGCTGGCTCTGACCGGTGACTCGGACAAGCCCGTCAATATTGACTCGCAGAATCAGGCGCTGGATTTGCAAGGCAATGTCGCGACCTTTACCGGCAATGTCATCGTGACGCAGGGCTCAATTAAAATCACGGCAGATAAAGTCGTGGTGACCCGTCCGGGCGGCGACAGCAAGAAAACCATCGTTGACGCCTACGGTAATCCCGCCACCTTCTATCAGATGCAGGACAGCGGTAAGCCGGTGCAGGGCCATGCCGCAAAACTGCACTATGAACTGGCTAATGATTTCGTTGAACTGACCGGCAATGCGTTCATTGAGCAGCAGGACAGCAACATCAAAGGCGATCGTATTACCTACCTGGTGAAAGAGCAGAAAATGCAGGCTTTCAGTCAGGGCCAGAACAAGCGCGTCACGACTGTACTGGTGCCGTCGCAACTTCAGGACAAAGGTTCGTCCAACAGCGGAAAGAAGAGTAACTGATAGCTATGGCCACATTAATCGCAGAAAACCTGGCGAAGGCATATAAAGGCCGTCGCGTGGTAGAAGATGTCAGCCTGCAGGTAAAATCCGGCGAGATTGTCGGCCTGCTGGGCCCGAACGGTGCCGGTAAAACCACCACCTTTTACATGGTAGTGGGCATTGTGCCGCGTGACGCTGGCCGCATTATTATTGATGATGAAGATATCAGCATCCTGCCGCTGCATGCCCGTGCGCGTCGTGGCATCGGCTATCTGCCGCAGGAGGCATCGATCTTCCGTCGCCTCAGCGTCTACGATAACCTGATGGCGGTCTTGCAGATCCGTGACGATCTGACCGAAGAGCAACGCCAGGATCGTGCCCGTGAGCTGATGGAAGAGTTTCACATTGAGCACCTGCGCGACAGCATGGGCCAGGCACTTTCGGGTGGTGAGCGACGTCGTGTTGAGATTGCACGGGCGCTGGCGGCTAATCCTAAATTTATCCTGCTGGATGAACCTTTTGCCGGTGTTGACCCCATCTCCGTTATCGACATTAAGAAGATCATTGAGCATCTGCGTGACAGCGGCCTCGGTGTGCTGATTACCGACCATAACGTACGCGAAACGTTAGCAGTCTGTGAGCGGGCTTATATCGTCAGCCAGGGGCACCTGATCGCACACGGCACACCGAATGAAATTCTTGCGGATGAGCAGGTTAAGCGGGTTTATTTGGGTGAAGAGTTCAGACTCTGATAAGGTGTCGTTAATACCGATGTTTACCTGGGAACGATCATCCTGTCTATGAAGCAAGGTTTACAACTCAGGTTCAGCCAACAGCTGGCAATGACTCCGCAGTTGCAACAGGCGATTCGCCTGCTGCAACTCTCTACGCTTGAACTCCAGCAGGAGCTTCAGCTTGCGCTGGAAAGTAATCCGCTGCTTGAGCAGACTGACCTGCATGAAGAGATCGATTCACGGGAGTCTTCAGAGGCCGAGGCGCTGGATACACGCGAAGCGCTTGAGCAGAAAGAGATGCCTGATGAACTGCCGCTGGATGCGACCTGGGATGAGATCTACACCGCGGGTACGCCTTCCGGCACCGGCACCGATTACCAGGATGATGAGTTACCGGTTTATCAGGGCGAAACAACCCAGTCGCTGCAGGATTATCTGATGTGGCAGGTCGGACTGACGCCGTTCAGCGATACCGATCGCGCCATTGCCACCTCTATTGTCGATGCTATTGATGACACAGGGTATCTCACCGTTTCGCTTGAGGAGATCCTTGACAGCATTGGCGATGATGAGCTCGAAGCGGATGAAGTTGAAGCGGTGCTGAAACGCATCCAGCGCTTTGACCCGATTGGTGTTGGCGCGCGCGATCTGCGTGACTGCCTGCTGGTGCAGCTTTCACAATATGCGCCCGAAACGCCGATGCTGGCAGAAGCGCGCCTGATCGTCAGCGAACATCTCGATCTGCTGGCAAACCACGACTTCCGCAGCCTGATGCGGGTCACACGCCTCAAAGAAGAGGTGCTGAAAGAGGCGATGCTGCTGATTCAGTCGCTGGACCCGCGTCCGGGTCAGTCGATCAACACCGGCGAACCAGAATATGTCATTCCCGATGTGCTGGTGCGTAAGATCGGCAGCCGCTGGACGGTTGAACTCAATGCCGATAGCGTGCCACGCCTGAAGATCAATCAGCACTATGCGGCAATGAGCGGCGCGACGCGAAACGACAGCGACAGCCAGTTCATTCGCAGTAATCTGCAGGAAGCCCGCTGGCTGATTAAGAGCCTGGAAAGCCGCAATGATACCCTGCTGAAAGTGACGCGCTGTATTGTTGAGCAGCAGCAGGCCTTTTTCGAGCAGGGTGAAGAATTTATGCGCCCGATGGTGCTGGCGGATATCGCCCAGGCCGTTGAGATGCACGAATCGACCATCTCCCGCGTTACCACGCAGAAGTATCTGCACAGCCCGCGTGGCATTTTTGAACTGAAGTACTTTTTCTCCAGTCACGTGAATACCGAAGGTGGCGGTGAAGCCTCCTCTACCGCGATTCGTGCCCTGGTGAAAAAATTAATTTCGGCGGAAAATCCAGCCAAACCCTTGAGCGACAGTAAACTGACCTCCATGTTATCTGATCAGGGGATCATGGTGGCACGGCGTACCGTCGCCAAATATCGTGAGTCTTTATCCATCCCGCCATCGAACCAGCGTAAACAACTGGTTTGAAAGAAATGAGAAGGAAGACCTATGCAGCTGAACCTGACCGGGCAACACGTTGAAATCACTCCACCTCTGCGTGAATTCGTCAACGGTAAATTTGCCAAACTGGAACACTATTTTGAACATATCAATCAGGTCTATATTGTCCTGAAGGTTGAGAAAGTCACGCAGGTGGCTGACGCAACACTACACGTGAATGGTGGCGAGCTGCACGCCACATCCGAAGCGGAAGATATGTATGCGGCCATTGACGGACTGATCGATAAGCTCACCCGTCAGCTGACCAAACACAAAGATAAACTGAAAAAACACTAACCTTCACGCTAGCGACGCGCGCCTGGCGCGCAGAGCCGACAGGATGGGGCGGATAATCCGCCCCGTTTTGTCATCTGAGCAGGCGCCGTTTGTCACACGCGTCAATACGCGCTGGCGGTGAATGGCCTGGTGAACACGCAAGTGAAACGATAATGAACAACGATCTCACACTGGAATTGAGCACAGTGCTTTCGCCAGACTGCACCCGCAGCGGCGTCCACTGCCAGAGCAAAAAACGTGCGCTGGAAATCATCAGCGAACTGGCCGCTAAGCAGCTCAACCTGCCGCACCAGACGCTTTTCGAAGCGATCCTGACCCGCGAACGCATGGGCAGTACCGGTATTGGTAACGGGATAGCCATCCCGCACGGCAAGCTGGAAGAGGATACGCTGCGCGCGGTTGGGGTGTTTATCAGCCTCGAACAGCCGATTGCGTTTGATGCCGTCGACAACCAGCCTGTCGATCTGTTGTTTGCCTTACTGGTCCCGGCTGACCAGTGCAAAACACATCTGCACACCCTGTCACTGGTGGCAAAGCGTCTGGCAGATAAAACGGTTTGCCGTCGTCTGCGCGCAGCGCAGAGTGATGAAGAGCTCTATGCCATTATTACGGAAGTCCAGTCGGAGCAGTAACGCGTCTTTACCGGCCGGGTGCCGGTTTTAAAACGGGAGAGAAGGTCATGGTGCTGATGATCGTTAGCGGTCGTTCAGGCTCGGGGAAGTCAGTGGCGCTCCGTGCGCTGGAAGATATGGGGTTCTACTGCGTTGATAACCTGCCGGTCGTGCTGCTGCCTGAGTTAGCTAACTCACTGGCTGAGCGCAATATTTCGGCGGCGGTCAGCATCGACGTGCGTAATATGCCCGAATCCCCGGAAATTTTTGAAACCGCACTGAATAATCTGCCTGATACATTTTCCCCTCAGCTGCTGTTTCTCGACGCCGATCGCAACACCCTGATTCGTCGTTACAGCGATACGCGCCGTCTACATCCCCTCTCCAGCAAAAACCTCTCGCTGGAGAGCGCGATTGATGAAGAGAGCGATCTGCTGGAGCCACTTCGTTCACGTGCCGATCTGATCATCGACACCTCAGAGATGTCGGTGCACGAGCTGGCAGAGATGCTGCGTACCCGTCTGCTGGGCAAGCGTGAACGTGAGCTGACCATGGTGTTTGAGTCGTTTGGCTTCAAGCATGGCATTCCGATTGACGCTGACTATGTATTTGACGTGCGCTTTCTGCCCAACCCCCACTGGGATCCCAAACTGCGCCCGATGACCGGCCTCGATCGTCCTGTGGCGGCCTTCCTTGATCGCCACACTGAAGTGCATAATTTTATCTACCAGACGCGCAGCTACCTTGAACTCTGGCTGCCGATGCTGGAGACCAATAACCGTAGCTATCTTACCGTGGCGATTGGCTGCACCGGCGGTAAACACCGCTCAGTCTATATTGCAGAACAGCTGGCAGATTACTTCCGTTCACGGGGTAAGAATGTGCAGTCACGCCATCGTACGCTGGAAAAGCGCAAATCATGACCGTCAGACAAACTGTAGAAATCAAAAATAAGCTGGGCATGCATGCACGTCCGGCGATGAAGTTATTTGAGCTGGTGCAGAGCTTTGATGCCGAAGTATTACTGCGTAATGAAGCGGGCACTGAAGCCGAAGCCAGCAGCGTGATTGCGCTGCTGATGCTCGACTCGGCAAAAGGCGGCCACATTGAGATTGAAGCCAGCGGCCCGGAGGAGATCCCGGCGCTGGCAGCGGTCATTGAGTTATTTGAAGCGGGTTTCGATGAAGATTAATGCTTAGTCGAGCTGATTACGCTGCAGGAAGCCTTCCCCGCCAAGCTGGCGCATCTGACGCAGTATCCACTGCTGCCGCTCTCTGACGTAGCCTGAGGGTGCAGCAGCACGAAAACGTATCGGATTAGGCAGCACCGCTGCCAGTAAGGCAGCATCTGCTGCGGTCAGCCGGCTGGCAGGCTTATGGAAGTAGCGCTGAGAAGCCGCCTCAACGCCAAAGATGCCCGGCCCGAACTCCGCAATATTGAGATAGACGGTTAAAATACGCCGCTTCGTCCAGACCGTTTCAATTCCTACCGTCAGACCCGCTTCCAGACCTTTACGCACCCAGCTGCGACCATCCCAGAGGAACAGATTCTTCGCCGTCTGTTGAGACAGCGTGGACGCCCCACGCATCCGGCTATCGCTGTTATCCAGTACGGACTCAATCGCTGCCACATCAAAGCCCCAATGGGTGGGAAACTTTTGATCTTCTGAGGCGATAACGGCCAGCCCCATCCAGGGCGAAATCTCGTCATGGCCGACCCAGTCTGAATGGGCGACATAACTAAAATCACCGCGTAACCAGGCTCCGATCTGTCGTTCAGCCATCACCGCTGAGAACGGCACGGGTAAGAACGAAAAGAGTAAAATGCCCGCCAGCCATATTCCCAGCCACACCAGTACGATACGACCAACAATACGTCTGATACGCTGTCCGACGCTTCCTTTATGCTTGTTCATGCAATCTTCCCACACTTGTTTCAGACGTTAATCAATCACTCATGTAATCACTGCTAAAAAAGCAGCCTTTTTACGATTATCGCTGAAAACTGACAGGCTGTTTCCAGACTTTATTCAATCATTTTGCATCAACATGCTGCAACAGTTCGAAATAGTTCAAGTACTTCCGCAAAAAAGGAATCGGTTCCATTCATTGCCATTGCTTAGCATCTTTCCAGATAAACACTTAATAATGAGTAATAAGCGCCCGCATGAATCATTTACTATGCTTAACTGTTATTATTTTCTTAATCCTGCCGCGCCCAAAGGTTAATCAGAATTATCGTTATAACGGATAAATAAGCAGCGCTTAATGGCGTCACGGGTTGCCAGAATGGCACTATTTCCTTCCAGTAATAACCCTGATAGCAGAACGACAGAAGGACAAACTTTTAGATTCTTTTTTATCATTCCAAATCGTTTTGGATAATTCGTGTCATTTCAGGCAGCGCGCTTGCAATATCAGCGCGTTAGCCTCACTCAAAAGGCAAATGTTAACGGCGGCTCACTTTGGTGCTGCTCAGCCTCAGTTTCCCTGCCCGGCAGCATTAAAACTACACGAAAAAGCGTAAAACTGATTAAAATAGCAGCAACACAGCACAGAAATTAATTCCTTACTTGACTGTGTTGCCAAATTAATGTTTTCTGTATTTAAACGCTGCTCAATATCACAAATTTTAATGAATCTTGTCGCATGAGAAGATGAATTTGCTAAGGTGATGACAGTGTTAACCAATACCCTGCGGCTGCATTAATTATTCAAATCATAGCGGCCGCAATGATTTCCCTGGTGTTGGCGCAGTATTTCGCGCACCCCGGCCTCGGCTGGGGTCATTTTTTTCCGGGGTATCACTTATCCTGCTCTGCCACCCAGTCGCGTAATACCTGCACATCGTGTCGCCATTCATGCTTCAGCTCATCAATCCATTCACCCACATTGTCCCACCACGCCGGTAACTCCGGACTCTGAATCTGTTTCGCCAGCATCTGCAAACGCTGCAGCCCGACCGAACCCGCCGCCCCTTTGATTTTGTGTCCCTCTTCAGCAATGCCTTTCTGATCGCGCGCCATCAGATTCGACTCCAGCACCGCAAGGTAGTCCGGCATCATCTTTTCAAACATCGTCAGGCTTTGGGTAATCAGGCTGGGACCAACCAGCTCGATATACTGTTCGAGCATCGCGACATCCAGCAGCATCCGGGTTTTGTCATCGCTGACATCAGCGATCTCCTCTTCCGGTTCTGCCTGATAATCCCAGTACTTTTTAATCATCGCAGTGAGTGCCGGCACTGCCAGCGGTTTGCTGAGCACGTCATCCATTCCCGCGTCGAAGTACTCTTTTTTGTCTTTGAGAACATTGGCGGTAAGAGCAACCAGCGGGGGCAGATGCGTTCCCTGGTACTGCTGGCGAATCGCACGTGAGACATCCAGCCCGGTCATATCGGGCAGCTGAATGTCCAGCAGCACCAGGTCAAACTCCAGCGGGTCAAACATCGCCAGCGCCTCACTGCCGGTCATGGCGACTTCCACACTGCAGCCCAGCTTCTCCAGTACCGAGCGCGCGACAATCACATTAAGCTCAATATCTTCAACCAGCAGCACGTGCAGCGCAGGCAGTGGCAGGCTGTCGTCCACGCCTTCATCCTCCACCTCTTCAGCAATGCGTGGCGCTTTAATCTCTACGGTGAAGCAGGAACCCTGTCCCGGTGCACTGTGCACCCGGATATCACCGCCCATCGCCTGCGCCAGGCGGCGTGATACTGCCAGCCCGATGCCGGTACCGGTAGCCGGTTTACCGCCATGCTGATCTTTGACCTGATAATACATAGCGAAGATCTTGTCCTGCTCCTCCTGACGGATACCCATGCCGGAGTCCTGCACCTCAAAGCGCAGCGTCTCGTCCTGCTCATAGGTTACCCGCACCACGATCTCGCCCTGCTGGGTGAACTTCACGGCGTTACCAATCAGGTTCCACAGAATCTGGCGCAGACGCGTTCCATCGGTCGAGATCATATGCGGCAGCGGCAGTTGCGGCGCGAGCACAAACTTCAGCCCTTTCGGCTGTGCCAGCAGGCCAGAGAGGTTTTCTAAATCGGCCAGGAAACCGGTGAAGTCGAGCGGCTGATTATCCAGCTGTACTTTACGGCGCTCGATTTTGTCCACCTCAATCACATCATTGAAGATATTGCCCAGCGTGATGGCGGAGACGTGGATGGTTTTGAGATATTTCAGCTGTTCCTGATTAAGGTCGGTGTCCAGCAGGATGCGGCTCAGGCCGACAATGCCATTAAGCGGCGTACGAAGCTCGTGGCTGATCGTAGAGATAAAGGTGGTCTTCTCCCGGCTGGCGTTCTCTAACGCGTCCTGATAGCGCTTACGTTCGGTTATATCGCGGCCAAAGCCCATCAATCCGCTGCGCTTACCCACGCGGTCGTAGTAAGGCACTTTACGAATCTCGAAGCAGGCTTTGCGTCCGTCGGGATATTGCAGCCACTGTTCATAGGTCAGCGAGACGTTGTGGCGGAAAACCTTCTCGTCCGTTTCCAGCACTTTAGTTGCCGCTTCATCATCATAGATATCGCGCGGCGTCAGGCCAATCAGCTGCTTTTCGCTTTTGCCGGTCAGTAGCTCCATTGCACGGTTGCAGCCGGAGAACTGTTTATCGATGTTGCGATAGAACACCAGGTCAGGCGAGGCATCCAGGAAGGAGCGCAGGAAGGAGGATTGCTGTTCCAGCTCAATCTGTGCCTGCTCACGACGCGTTACCTCTTCACGCAGCTTATCCATCACCTGTTCGCGTGCCAGCTCCGCCTTTTTACGATCGCTGATCTCCTGATTCAGCTGCGTAATGGTCTCTTTCATCTGCTGATTGAGTTCCAGATCGCGGGTACGCATCTCTTCCAGCTTATCCACCAGCCGTGCCAGGCGTTGCCGTGACTCCTCCAGCTGATCGACCACCACCGAGAGGAAATAGACCGCCCAGGGCGTGATCAGCAGCCCGAAAAAGACCGAACGCACCACGTCAATACTCTCGACATGGCCCCGCAGTACCATCGTGACCGCCATCTGGACAATCATCGCCAGCACCACCAGCGCAGACGCCAGCAGCAGCGAGAACCTCACCAGTCCAAGCTTCACCATTAAATCAACGTAGTACTGCGCCAACAGACGAATTTGTTTCATAACAACTCCCTGGAAGAGAAACAGCCTCATAATAGCGCAGTTAACCCGCTGCCGTCGCAGCACGTCGCGTGGAGATAAGGGATCAAATGCGCTTTTATGGTGCAGCAGCCTCGCCGATCGGCGACGTTAAGGACAAAGCGGTTAAAACCCTTGACTGACTGTGCCAAATGAATAATCTGTAAGGCCGCCAGCGAATCACCGATTTCTCTGTACGGCCTTTTTTCAATATCCTGGCAGCGTCCTGTTGCACAGGCACACCCTTTCATATGCATAGCCATTCATCTTTAATGCTGTTTTAAGCATGCCCATGCTGATTAATTTTTCTTATAACCAACCGCGGTTTCATTCAAATAGCCGGACATAAGAAAAACAGATACATGCTATGCATCATGGGTGCTGAACAGCATTTAATGCTGCTTAACACCCTGTCACCAGCATGGTGCAGAGATCTGACGCCTGCACTACAGTGAGTCAGTTCACATTTATCGGCCTGTCGCCAGGCACCAGAGTGATACATTTTAAACCTTAAAAATCATTAAATTCATACACTTAATCAGATAAAACGCATGATAATCCCGTCTGACCGCCCTATTTGACCTGATTACGCTTTCCCGATAAGTTGGAAATCCGCTGAAAGCTTTCCAGACGGGCCATTGTCTCGGCATATCTATGCAACAAGAAGACTCCCGCGTGGTTTAAGTCATCTCCTTTAAGAGACCGGAAATCAGAGAGCAGCTCAATTAAGGACGTTTTACCGATGTCTGGAGAGAAATGCTCAGGGCTATGACGCGCGCTCGACAGAGCATAGCGATGAAAATGATAGCGCCCCCGTTGCGCTCAGACCCTGAAACAGTGCAGGTAATGTCAAAGCAGTTTAAGGAGACCCTCAATGTCCACTAAAAAACCTCAATCCTATGGCTTGTATGATCCGACAGCAGGCAGTGACAGCTGTGGTGTAGGTTTCATTACGCGTAAGGACGGCGAGCAGACCCACGAGATTCTGCAGATGGCGCACAGCGCCCTGTGTACGGTGCCTCACCGCGGCGGCATGTCAGCGGAAGGCGTTGGCGACGGCGCGGGGGTCAACGTTGATCTTTCGCTGCAGTTCTTCCGCAAGATTACCGGCCAGCCGCTGGAAGCGGGACGCTTTGGTGTCGGTAACTTCTTTGTGCCGAAAGATGCTGAGCTGCGCGCGAATGCCGAACGTCTGGTGGATGAAACCCTCAGCAGCTTTGGTCTGCCGGTACTTATGAAGCGTGACATGCCGCTCGACAGCAGCGTGACGCGCCCGGCAGCCGCGCAGTTCCAGTTACCGATTCTGCAGTGGATTTTCACTGCGCCACAGGATGTGGTGGATCAGAACGACTTCGAAAAACGCATCTACCGCGCCCTGTTAACCATTGAAGCCCGTGCCTTTACCGAAAGCGAATTTGGCGGCCTCTATCCGCTGTCGCTGTCGTCACGCACGCAGGTGTTCAAAGCCCGTCTGAATTCCAATGAAGTGATCCCTTACTTCAAAGATCTGACCGATCCCGATCATCAGGTGCGCGGGCTGTTTTTCCACACCCGCTTCTCCACTAACACCGATCCCCATACCACGATGGCGCAGCCGTTCCGCCTGATGGCGCACAACGGCGAGCTGAACACTGACCGTAAAAACCGCATCGCTGAGTCCGCGCTGGCACTGGCCCGTGGCAAGACCATCGTGCGGCCTAAAGGCCAGTCCGACAGTTCGCGCCTGGATCAGAGCATCCACAGCCGTCTGATGGAAGATGACCTCGATCTGATCACCGCCGTGGTGTCGATGATGCCGCCCGCCTGGGAAAACGACAGCGCGCTGTCGCCAGAAGTGCGTGACATGCTGGAGTACTTCTCGCTGTATGAAGAGAAGAACGACGGCCCTGCTGCCTTAATCTTTGGTAATGGCGAAGTAATTGGCGCGCGTCTTGATCGTCTGGGTCTGCGTCCCCTGCGTTCAGTGGAAACCGCTGACTATATCGGTGCGATGTCGGAAGCCGGCCAGATCGCCTTCCCACCTGAAAGCGTGTTGCGTCGTGGGCGTATCGAAGCGGGCGGTATGCTCTATTTCGATCACCGTGAAAAACGCAGCTATACCACGCTGCAGGCGCTGGAAAAACTGGCCGCAGAGAAAGATTATTCGGCGTTGCTGCGTGAAGCGCGCGTCGGTCTTGACGATCTGCCCGAGATCCCGGCAGAACAACAGGGTTCACCGCTGCGTTATCGTGGCGATCTGAAAACGTATCAGCGCTTTGTTGCCTACTACTACAACCAGGAAAGCTTCAAGTTTATGATGGACCCGATGCTGAATACCGGCGCAGAGAAGATCTCCGCGATGGGTTACGGCAACGCCATCAACGGCTTATCCGATCATGAAGGCGGCATGGCGCACTACTTCTCTCAGCGCTTTGCGCAGGTCACCAACCCGCCGCTGGATTCTATCCGTGAAGTGGATGGCATGACGTTGCGTGTCGCGCTGGGGGCAAAACCCCATCTGGGCCGCAGCAAAGGCCGTCAGATTGTGGTGCCGACCCCGATTCTCAGCCATCTCGATATGCTGCGTTTACGCGAGCAGACCATCGCACCTTATGCCCGCTTTGAGATGCTCTATGAGCCGGTGATCGGCAAAGATCTGCTGAGCACCACCGCGAACGCGAATGCCCTGGAAAAAGCGATTGATGACCTGGCGCAACAGGTGGTTGATTTTGCCCGTACCCAGGGTGGCATCGCCGTACTTACCGATCGCCATATCTCTTCAAAGCATGCCGCGATCCCGATGCTGCTGGTGGTTTCCGCCATTAACCAGCGTCTGATAAAGGAAGGGTTGCGTCTGGATGTTTCTCTGGTGGTTGAAAGCGGCCAGAGCATCTCGTCGCACCACATTGCCGCCACGCTTGGCTTTGGGGCGTCAGCTATCTATCCGCTGGGCGTACAGATGCGCGCAGAGGAGAAATTTGGTGAAGGTGAAGAAGGTAACAAAGCCTTTAAGCGCTATGCCAAAGCGGCTGAAAAAGCACTGATGAAAACCATGGGCAAAGTGGGCCTCTGTACCGTTGAGAGCTACAGCAGCGGCGAGTTCTTTGAGCCTAACTTCCTCAACACCGATGATCCGGTGCTGAAAAAGTATTTCCCGAATATCAAAACGCCGGTGGGCGGCGCAGGCTTCGCGACGATCGCGCAGATGGCCGTTGACTGGCACCAGAGCGCACTGAAGATTCAGGGCGAATCTGAAGTTCCGTTGCTGGGCCTGTTCAAAGAGCGTGCAGAAGGCGCAGGTCACTCCTACGGCACCATCGCCGTGCGGACCTTTATCGATATGACCGAAGAACCGATTCGCTTTGCCGACAAAGCGCGCGAAGAGGACAACTTCATCCGCCTGATGACGCTGGCTAAACTGGATAATGCGTTTGGCATCAAGCCTGAGACCTTTAAAGACAGCAGCTTTGAGCGCATCCCGGATGAGGTGATCAATAATTTCGCGATTACTGCTGATTACCGTCAGTTCTCAAGCCTGATGTATGAAGAGCGTAAACGTCGCCCGGCGGCCCTGCGCGACATCCTGACATTCCCGGCTGACCTGACCCACATCGACAGCGAAGCGGAGTTCCGCCGCAAGCTGGGACGCTACTCGCTGACCAACAACGGCTTTGCCATTCGTGGCATGGAGTGTGAAGCGGTAGATGGCAGCCTGAATCACTTTATGCTGCGTCTGACCGATGCGATTGAAGGACTGAAGCCTGAGAGCGAACGCCTGCAGAACCTGTCTCGCGCCCTGAAATCCCGCTTCGGCGACGATATCGAAAGCAGCGAAGTGGTGACTGGCGGTCTGAAAGTGACCGCTTACGGTAAAGCGGCCGATTATCTGTCACGTATCTTCACCACCCTGCCCTCACTGCCACTGAGCGAAGTGCAGCCAGCCTGTGAAATTACCCGTACCTTTGCCTCCGGGGCGATGAGCCACGGTGCGCTGGTGGCTCCCGCTCATGAAGCGGTCGCGCACGGCACCAATATGGTCGGCGGCATGAGTAACTGCGGTGAAGGCGGCGAGCATTACTCCCGTCACGGCACCATCCGTGCCTCACGCATCAAACAGCTGGCTTCGGGTCGTTTTGGCGTCTGGGCTGCCTATCTGGCGGATCCGATGCTGGAAGAGCTGGAGATCAAAATTGGTCAGGGTGCGAAACCTGGTGAAGGCGGTCAGTTACCGGCGGCCAAAGTTACCGTCGAGATTGCTGCCGCGCGTGGCGGTACGCCTGGCGTCGAGCTGGTCTCACCGCCGCCGCATCACGACACCTATTCCATCGAAGATCTGGCGCAGTTGATCCACGACTGCAAAGCCGCGCGGGTGCGCGTTATCGTCAAGCTGGTCTCGTCTGAAGGGATCGGCACCATCGCGGTTGGCGTGGCCAAAGCCGGTGCAGACGTGATTAACGTTGCGGGTAACACCGGCGGTACCGGCGCTGCGTCGGTGACCAGCCTGAAATATACCGGACGCGTGGCTGAAATCGGCATCGCTGAAGTCCACCAGGCGCTGTGCGCCAACGGTCTGCGTGAGAAAGTGCTGCTGCGCTGTTCTGGCGCACAGCAGACCGGCAGCGACGTGGTGAAATCTGCGCTGCTTGGCGGCGACAGCTTTGAGTTCGGTACGACGGCGCTGATGATGCTGAAATGCGTGATGGCGAAGAACTGTAACGTTAAGTGCCCGGCTGGCTTAACCACGAATGCCGAAGCGTTTGATGGCGATCCGCGTCAGCTGGCGCAGTACTTCCTCAACGTGGCGCATGAAGTGCGTGAAATCCTGGCGCGTATGGG
Organism: Pantoea sp. JV6; assembly: GCF_025910055.1. Lineage (NCBI taxonomy): Bacteria > Pseudomonadati > Pseudomonadota > Gammaproteobacteria > Enterobacterales > Erwiniaceae > Pantoea > Pantoea sp. JV6. Next base: position 438,216 of record NZ_JAPCIM010000013.1, read on the forward strand.
CCTGCGTTCCCTGCGTGAGGCACGCGGTCGCTCTGACCTGTTGCACCTGATGGATCACCCGCTGGAAGTGGGCAAGCTCGACTTACGCGCCATGCTTACCGTGGTGCCTGAGCTGAAAATCGACAAGCCGGTTTATCTGGAAAAAGATTTTGAGCTGGATGATGTCTGGATTGAGCAACTGAAGCTGTCGCTGGTGGATCAGGGAAATCCTGACGTCACTCTGGGCAACAACATCGTGCTGAATAACCGAAACAAAAGTGTCGGCGGCCAGCTGGCCATCGATATTGAGCGGATGCTGAACCATCAGCTGAGTTCTGAGCAGCTGCAGGCGATGCCTGCCGTAATGACTGACGATCGCGGTCGCCGCTATCTGGCCCCTGAGAGCGTAAAAATTTCCACCACCGGTTCTGCCGGTCAGTCGTTTGGCGCCTTCTGCAACGATGGCATGCAGCTGACCCATTACGGCACCTGTAACGACGGTGTCGGCAAAGGACAGTGTGGCGGCGAACTGATCGTGATGTCGCCTGGTGGCGGCGCGCAGGATGCCGATGGCAACGTGCTGATTGGTAACTTTGCGCTGTTTGGCGCGACAGGCGGACGTCTGTTCGTGCAGGGCCAGGCCGGTGACCGTTTCGCGGTGCGTAACTCCGGTGCCACCGCCGTGGTTGAAGGCGTCGGTGACTTCTGCTGCGAATATATGACCAACGGTGCCATCCTCAACCTGGGCACCTTCGGTAAAGGATTTGGCAACGGCATGAGCGGCGGCTTCGCCTACCAGTACGACCCCTATGGATCGCTGGCCAGCCATGCTGCCGGTGATTCGGTACAGTTCGGCTCGATTGCCGATCAGGATGAGATGGCCCAGGTTCACAAGCAGGCGGTGCTGACCATGCTGAACTGGCATCTGGAGGCGACCAAATCACCGCGTGCCGCCTGGCTGCTGGAGAACTGGGAAACGGAGTGTCACCACTTTGTTTACGTGATGCCGCGCTCGCTGCTGCTCTATCAGGATGGCGGCGAGATTCTGAAAGCCAAGAGCCGCAAAGATCTGCTCGAAGAGCTGTCGACGGCGCTGGCAGGCCATCAGGTGGCGAAGTTTAAAGCCGCATGGCGTCAGGGTAAAACCATCGCCAACGGTGCCGTACCAGCTTATGGCGCGACCGATACGCTGGAGATGTTTGTCCTGCTCAACAACTACACCGTGCTGAGTTTTGCCCAGCAGCTGGCGCTGGGCAAATTACCGAAAGGCACCCCGGTTGAAGATGCGGCAGTTGAAAAAGCGGTCCGTAATCTGTTGATGACGGAAGACTTTTCGCTGATAAGCAAGCTGCAGCGTCATGCCCGTTCCGCTATCGAGAGCTACAGCGATGATGAACTGGCGAGTCTGATTGGAACCAAACGCATGTCAGATTACAAAGCGGCGCTGACGCAACGTAACATCCGCTCCATGGACAGTCTGGCAACCTACGGCTGGATCATGTACCAGGATGCCTGTAACCGGGAAGTGCTGGGCCACCTGCCTGACTTTGAAGAGCTGTTTGCACGTGCGGCATTGCCGGAAATCGCCGCTGCGGTGGGTAAACTCTCCTGACAGTGATACTGATCAGGCTGAACTGAATATTATTAATTGATCATTGCCCGGATTAATCGTTGTACCGGACAGATGCAGCACCGCTCTCCCCTGTCGCACACGCTGCGGCGCGGGAAAGCGGAACCGCTTTCACACCGGACAATGCCACTGATGACGGGCGAGAACGGGATTGAGTAAAAGTACCCATGAAAATTCCTTATATTCCAGAAGATGCACCTTTTAATGGCGATCAGAAGTACTGGCTGGCTGGCTTTCTTGCGGGTCTGCACTCCCGTTTGCTGGTATTAGAAGACAAGCAGCAACCCGCCGCGGGCACAAGCGCAGCCGCGACGACGCAACTGCACATTCTTTATGGCTCACAGACCGGCAATGCTGAAGCACTGGCGCAGACCGCAGCGAAGTCTGCGCGCGCTAAAGGTCTGGTGCCGGTGGTTCAGGCGCTGGGCGATGTCGATCTCGACGTATTTGCCACCATGCGCCATGTATTGATCGTCACCTCGACCTATGGCGAAGGTGAAATGCCGGACAACGCGCAGCTGTTCTGGGATGCGATCTCTGCCAGTACCGCACCGCGTCTGGAGCAGATGCATTTCGCCGTGCTGGCGATTGGTGATACTGGCTACGATGGCTTCTGTCAGGCGGGCAAGTTTATTGATATGCGCCTTGAGCAACTGGGCGCGAAACGCGTGGTTGATCGTATCGATTGTGATATCGATTTTGAGGAGCCTTCCAGCGAGTGGCTGAACAGCTCAATGCCACAGTTTGCCGCCAGCGCGGGCAGCAGCGGCACCGTGCTGGAAAGCGCGCCTGAAGCGCCAGTCATTCCAGGCAGCAACAAATCCAATCCTTACGCCGCCGCGCTGATCACCAACAAGCGTTTGTCAGGCGAGCAGTCAGCCAAAGATATTCGTCATTTCGAGTTCGACCTGTCTGACAGCGGCCTGAAGTATGAAGCGGGCGATGCGCTGGGCGTAATTCCGGTCAACGAGCCGTCGCTGGTCAGCCTGCTGCTGACCCAGCTTAACGCGGACTACGAGACGCCGGTGCCCGGCTTTGATCGCAGCCTTGGCGACCTGCTGACCTATCAGTTTGAGATCTCAGAGCCGTCACGCAAGTTAATCGAATGGGTCGGGCAGAACACCACCAACCAGGAGCTGCGTCATGTGTTACAGCATGATGATAAGGATGCGCTGGGCGTGTGGCTGTGGGGCAAAGATACCCTTGACCTGCTGCAGCTTGAGCTGACGCGCACGCTGGCGGTACCCGAGTTTGTCGCGCTGCTGCGTCCGCTGCAGCATCGCGCTTACTCCATTTCATCCAGCTCTAAAGCCCATCCTGACCAGGTGCATCTGACCGTTGCCTCGGTACGCTATCACAGTGGTGGCCGTAATCGCGGTGGCGTCTGCTCAACCTACCTGGCCGAGCGTGTGCGTCGCGGTGAAAAGCCCGCCATCTTTATCTCACCCAATAAATCGTTCCGCGTGCCTGCCAACAACAGCGCACCGCTGATCATGGTGGGACCAGGTACCGGTATCGCACCATTCCGTGCTTTCCTGCAGGAGCGCCAGGCAACCGGCGCGCAGGGGAAAAACTGGCTGTTCTTCGGCGATCAGCATCAGGAACATGACTTTATCTATCAGGATGAATTACTTGCCTGGCGCGATAATGGCTTGCTGACGCGTCTGGATCTGGCGTTCTCACGCGATCAGGAGAAGAAGATCTACGTGCAGAGCCGGATGCTTGAACAGGGCGCTGAGTTGTATGCCTGGCTGCAGGAAGGGGCTTATTTCTATGTCTGTGGCGATGCATCGCGTATGGCGAAGGATGTGGATAATGCGCTGTATGAAGTGGTTCGCCAGTTTGGTGGTCTCTCCACCGAGCGCGCTGCTGACTATGTCGATCAGCTGAAGAAAGAGAAGCGCTACCTGCGCGACGTCTATTGATCGCGATGGTCTGCTGAAAAAATCCGGCTTGCGCAGGCAGCCGGATTTTTTTATGGCCGACAGGCAAAAAAATACCCGTCGGATGGACGGGTATTCGCTGTTATGTCACTGCTATTTCACTACGCGCAGTGAAGGTCGTCCACCACGTGGCGGTGGATCGTCATCAGGCGGTGTCTCGTCATCGCTGGCATCGTCAGGACGATCACCATCAATCACCGACATCATAGTCTCTTCCTGACCCTCTGACGCCTCATGCGTGCCCAGCTCGTAAGCCGGTTCCGGTTCAAACATCGTCCCGGCGCCATTTTCACGCGCATAGATTGCCAGAATCGCCGCCATCGGCACGTTAACCTGGCGAGGAACGCCACCAAAGCGGGCGTTGAACGACACCTGATCGTTTGCCAGATCGAGGTTACCAACAGCACGTGGCGCAATGTTCAGGACTATCTGACCATCGCGCGCATACTCCAGCGGCACCTGCACACCCGGCAGATTTATGTCGACCACCAGATGCGGCGTCAGCTGGTTGTCGAGCAACCAGTCATAAAAGGCGCGCAGCAGATAGGGACGACGTGCAGTAAGTTGCGACATTTCCATACGTTAAGCCCGGGCTTGCAGCCGCATTTCACGTTCAGCTTCAGTTAATGAAGCGAGGAAAGAGTCACGCTCAAATACGCGATTCATGTAACCTTTCAGCTCTTTTGAACCTGAGCCGATCAAATCGATACCCATTGACGGCAGACGCCATAACAGCGGAGCCAGATAGCAATCAACCAGGCTGAACTCTTCGCTCATGAAATAAGGCGTACGGCCAAACAGTGGCGCGATAGCCAGCAGCTCTTCACGCAGTTGCTTGCGTGCCGCTTCCGCTTCCTGACCGCTGCTGTTCTCTACTTTCCTCATCAGGCTATACCAGTCCTGCTCGATGCGGTGCATCATCAGGCGGCTATCACCACGGGCAACCGGATAAACCGGCATCAGTGGCGGATGCGGGAAGCGCTCATCTAAATATTCCATGATGATGCGTGATTCATACAGCGTCAGCTCACGATCTACCAGCGTCGGTACCGTGCGATACGGATTGAGGTCAATCAGATCCTGCGGCAGGTTATCCATTTCGACCTGCTCGATCTCTACGCTGACACCCTTCTCCGCCAGGACGATACGTACCTGATGGCTGAAAATGTCAGTAGGACCAGAAAACAGCGTCATTACCGAACGTTTGTTGGCAGCGACAGCCATGAAAACCTCCAAGTTTGTTCACAAAAAGATACTGCGAATAGCCAACCACACGGCGACTCACTTGCTTATCGAACTCGCACGCAACCTGGTTAGCTGCGTCACAGATACTGACGCCCCGACAGTGGGGAGGCGCATAACGCACCGGCCTGCGGGCGCAAAGTGACACAGAGTTTACCAGATTTTAGGCTGCTTGTGGGCGTGGAATGAATCTTTGCAGGTAAATTGAGCGCGGCGTTACGGTTTTCGCGGACAGTTTATGGGAAGGCAGAAAATAAAAAACCCGCCGAAGCGGGTTTTTTGAGCCAATTGCCGCAGCCGGAGCTGCAAACAATTAACGCTTGGAGAACTGAGGACGACGACGTGCTTTACGCAGGCCGACTTTCTTACGTTCAACCTGACGCGCATCACGCGTTACGAAGCCAGCTTTACGCAGCTCGCCACGCAGTGATTCGTCGTATTCCATCAGAGCGCGGGTGATACCGTGACGGATCGCACCAGCCTGACCAGAAATACCGCCACCTTTAACAGTGACATAGAGATCGAATTTACCAACCAGGTCCAGCAGCTCAAGCGGCTGACGAACTACCATGCGGGCAGTTTCGCGACCGAAGTACTGTTCCAGAGAACGTTGGTTAATTACGATGTTACCGCTACCCGGCTTAATAAATACGCGAGCGGTAGAGCTTTTGCGGCGACCAGTGCCGTAGTTTTGAGTTTCAGCCATTGCCTTTAATCCCGATTAAATGTCAAGAACTTGCGGTTGCTGTGCCGCATGGGTGTGCTCGTTGCCTGCGTAAACTTTCAGTTTACGGTACATAGCACGACCCAGCGGGCCCTTCGGCAGCATGCCTTTAACCGCGATCTCAATCACACGCTCAGGACGGCGAGCAATCATCTCTTCAAAGGTCGCCTGTTTGATACCACCGATGTGGCCAGTGTGGTGATAGTAGATCTTGTCAGTACGCTTGTTGCCGGTTACAGCAACTTTTTCTGCGTTCAGAACGATGATGTAATCACCCGTATCAACGTGCGGAGTGTATTCCGCTTTATGCTTACCACGCAGACGGCGCGCCAGTTCAGTCGCCAGGCGACCCAAAGTTTTGCCGGTTGCGTCAACTACAAACCAGTCACGTTGGACGGTTTCTGGTTTAGCTGTAAAAGTTTTCATCGAAAAGCTTACCCAAATTAAGTTACACGTTGGTGAAATCCCAAACGCTTAAGTAAACGAATGAGGCTCACACGACCATTTTGACCAGCAAGCCACCCCTTCGGATAGAGTTACTGGAACACAGAGGATTTGGGAAAAAAATCCTTTGCTGTAACGTGGGGTCGCAAGATTATAGAGAAGTCGGTTACAAAAATCGAACCCTATTTCGGTATTTATCCCGATTATTCTCACGGCAGGTGCGGTAAACGCAGATACTCTTCGCTCTGCATCTCCTGAAGTCGGGATAAACAGCGCTGGTATTCAAACTTCAGCCGCGTGCCCTGATAAATCTCGGTGAGTGACGTTTCTGCCGCGACCACCAGCTTCACATGCCGTTCATAGAACTCATCGACCAGTGCGAGGAAACGCCGTGCCTGATCTTCGGTTTTGTAGATCATCACCGGCACGTCATACAGCAGCACACTGTGAAAACGGCGCGACAGCGCAATATAGTCATGCTGGCTGCGCCCTTCGCCACACAGAGTGGTGAAATTAATCGCCAGCACGCCCTCGCTGACGCCCAGCGTCGGCATCTGGCGGTGATTAATTTCCAGAACCGGCGCATCTTCAGGCTGGCTGCCCGACAGTGCTTTAAACATCCGCGCCATTTCAGCGTGCGTCTCTTTGTTCAGCGGAGAGTTCCACAGGTGCGCGGAGGTCAGCGTGCGTAACCGGTAGTCGATACCGGCATCCACATTCATCACATCACAATGACGTTTGATCTGCTCGATGGCAGGCAGGAAGCGCGCGCGCTGCAGACCATTGCGATAGAGATCATCAGGCGGAATGTTCGAGGTGGCCACCAGCGCAATGCCGCGTTCAAACAGCGCTTCCATCAGCGTGCCCAGCAGCATCGCATCGGTGATATCGGAGACAAAAAATTCATCAAAACAGAGGATGTCCGTTTCCGCTTTGAATCTGTCCGCAATAATCAGTAACGGATCGCTCTGCCCCTGAAGCTGCGTCAGCTCTTCATGCACCCGCAGCATAAAGCGGTGGAAGTGCAGACGCAGTTTGCGATCGCCAGGAATAGACTGAAAAAAGAGATCCATGACCCAGGTCTTACCGCGACCGACACCGCCCCACATATAGAGTCCACGTACCGGTTGTGGCGTCTCGTTTTTCTCTTTACCGATCAATTTTGACAGGCGACCCAGCAGGCCGGATGTGGCAGGCGCGGCGGATTGTTGCCGGGCAACCAGCGCCTGCTGCAGCGCGTCTAAACGGGTAATCGCTTCACGTTGTACGTCATCGGGCCTGAATTCGCCCTGCGACAGCGCCTGTTCATAGCGTGCAAGCGGAGTTGAGGTTTGCATTGTTGTTTCAAAGTCCCTGAATGGTGTCTGATTCATACCACGGTTGCTGAAAAAAAGGCCGTTCTACACTAAGCCATGCTGCTCCATAGTTCCACATCCATAAGATTAACGGGTATAGTGACTATTATTGAAATGGTGCAATGCCCTACGGAACAATGGAAATAACACGGGAGTCATTATGACCTGGGAATACGGGCTAATTGGTTTAGTGGTTGGTATTATTGTCGGCGCAGTCGCCATGCGTTTTGGCAACAAAAAGCTGCGTGAGCAGCGCAGCATGCAGTACGAGCTGGAAAAATCGAAAGCGGAGCTGGCGGATTATCGCGAAGAGCTGACCAATCACTTCGCGCAGAGCGCGGAGCTGCTGGACAACATGGCGCGTGATTATCGTCAGCTCTATCAGCACATGGCAAAAGGCTCAAATGACCTGCTGCCGAATCTGCCTGGCCAGAAAAATCCGTTTGCCTATCAGCTGACTGAAGCCGAAGCGGACAACGATCAGGTGCCGGTGCAGATGCCGCGCGACTATTCTGAAGGCGCATCCGGTTTACTGCGTGGCGAGCGCCCTGCCCGCGACTAATCTTTTTGGGGCGCAGCCTGTCTGCGCCCGCTGTTTTTGCGAACCCTGACCGCAAACGACTGTCACACTTATTAATTCCTCCCACCTTTTGCAGCGAGAGCGTTGTAGCAATGAAAAAACAAGCACGCCTGTTTAGCGCATTAGCCCTGAGTATTGGGATGAGCCTTGCCGCCGCGCCAGACGCGATGGCAACGCTGCCAGCACAAATTGCGGGCCAGCCGCTGCCGAGTCTGGCGCCGATGCTGGAGAAAGTGTTACCTGCCGTGGTCAGTGTGCACGTGGAAGGCACTGATTCGGGTGCACAGGCTCAGGATATTCCTGAACCGCTGAAGCGTTTTTTTGGTCAGATGCCTGGCGGAAATAGTCAGCCACAGCCGTTTGAAGGTTTAGGTTCTGGCGTGATCATCGATGCCGCGAAAGGCTACGTGCTCACCAACAATCACGTGGTCAACGGTGCGGATAAAATCAACGTACAGCTTGGTGACGGCAGTGAATATGAAGCCAAACTCATTGGTCATGATGAGCAGACCGATATCGCGCTGATTCAGATTCAGGGCGCAAAAAACCTCACGCAGGTAAAAGTCGCGGACTCTGACCAGCTGAAAGTGGGTGATTTCGCGGTAGCGATCGGTAACCCGTTCGGTCTGGGACAGACGGCCACCTCCGGTATTATCTCCGCACTGGGGCGCAGCGGCCTGAACCTGGAAGGGCTGGAAAACTTTATTCAGACCGATGCCGCGATCAACCGTGGCAACTCAGGCGGTGCGCTGGTCAACCTTAACGGCGAACTGATCGGTATCAACACTGCGATTCTCGCCTCCAGCGGCGGTAACATCGGTATCGGCTTTGCTATCCCGAGTGATATGGCGATGAACCTCGCGCAGCAGCTGATTAAATTTGGTGAAGTGAAGCGCGGTCAGCTCGGCATCAAAGGCACTGAAATGACAGCCGATATGGCTAAAGCATTCAATGTCGATGCACAGCGCGGCGCCTTTGTCTCTGAAGTCTTACCGCAATCTGCCGCGCAGAAAGCGGGCGTGAAGTCAGGCGATATCATTACGTCGATCAACGATAAGCCGATTACCAGCTTCGCTGAGTTGCGCGTGAAAGTAGGAACCACGCCGCCAGGTGAACAGGTTAAGCTTGGCCTGCTGCGTGAAGGTAAGCCATTAACGGTTACCGTTACGCTGGAGCAGAGCGCACAGAGCACCGCCAGCGCACAGCTGATGTCACCCGCGCTTCAGGGCGCAACCCTGAGTGATGGACAGACTAAAACCGGTGATAAAGGCGTGAAGGTCGATACCATCGAAAAAGGCACACCGGCTGAACAGGTTGGTCTGCAGAAAGATGATGTGATTATCGGCGTTAACCGCAACCGGGTTCAGACCATTGCTGAAATGCGTAAAATACTGGAAGGGAAACCGCCGGTACTGGCACTGAATGTGGTGCGCGGCGATGAAAGTATCTATCTGTTGTTGAGATAAACCTCGCATTACGGCGGACACAAGCACGTGTGTGTCCGCCGCTCTCATGCTATTCTCCCCTGCGATCTCCCCTGGCGTAATTTAACACCATGTTTCTTAAACTTTTGCGTGCCGTGGTGCTGGGCCTGATTGTGGCGGGTATTTTGCTCGCAGCACTGCCTGCACTGCGTATGGGCAGCGACGCCCTCTATAACCACGAAAATATTACAGACGAAACGCCCTTTAGCTTCAATCAAGGGGTGCGCCGCGCCGTGCCTGCCGTTGTGAACGTTTACAATCGTAGCGCCCACGGCAACAACAATCGTGGCATCACGACCCTGGGTTCAGGGGTGATCATGAATGCAAAAGGCTACATCCTTACCAATAAGCATGTGATCAATAATGCCGATCAAATTATCGTGGCGCTGCAGGATGGCCGCTTCTTTGAAGCGACGCTGGTGGGTTCCGATGGCATGACCGATCTGGCGGTACTGAAGATCACGGCCTCCGGCCTGCCCGTTATCCCCATCAATCCAAATCGCCAGGCGCATATCGGGGATGTGGTGATGGCTATCGGCAACCCCTATAACCTCGGTCAGACGGTCACGCAGGGCATCATCAGCGCCACGGGCCGGGTTGGCTTAAGCTCATCAGGCCGACAGAACTTCCTGCAGACCGATGCGTCAATCAATCAGGGTAACTCCGGCGGCGCGCTGATTAACTCGCTAGGCGAGCTGATGGGCATTAACACCCTGACCTTTGATAAAAGTAGTGATGGTGAAACCCCGGAAGGGATTGGTTTCGCCATTCCAACCGTTTTAGCCTCGAAGATCATGGATAAGCTGATTCGTGATGGTCGGGTGATCCGCGGCTATATCGGCATTACAGGGCGTGAGCTGCCGCCGCTGCATGGACAGGGCAGCAATCTGGATCGGGTTCAGGGCATTATTGTCAGCGTGGTCACGCCAGATGGGCCAGCGGATAAAGCCGGGATTCAGGCCAACGATGTGCTGCTCAGCGTTAATGGCAAGCCGGCCATCTCCGCGCAGGAGACCATGGATCAGGTGGCAGAAATTCGCCCGGGTTCAGTGATTGATGTGCAGGTACTGCGAAACGATCAGAAACTGACGCTGCCGGTCACCATTCAGGAGTTTCCTGACAGCAGTAGTTAGCTGAAACCTGTGCCAGGTCAGGGATGGCCCGGCTGATCGCAAAGAAGGCCGCCATCCATGGCGGTCGGCCTCGCCATCCTGGCTCGGACGCTTTGCTCTTCATCCGGGCCAACCCTTCCCCTCTAATCCGCCATCGTTTGAGATTAACCGATTAGCAGCGATCCACCGGAAACGCGATGACATCGCTCAATGACTCCGCTTTCAACGCCAGCATGATCAGGCGATCAATACCCAGTGCGACCCCGGAACAGGCTGGCATGCCATGCGCCAGCGCATCCAGCAGATATGTATCAATAGGATGCACAGGCAGGCCGCGTGCCGCACGGCGACGGTTATCCTGCTCAAAACGCTGACGCTGCTCACGGCTGTCGGTCAGTTCACGGAAACCGTTCGCCAGCTCAATGCCTTTGTAATAGACCTCAAAGCGTTCGGCCACGCGGTGATCTTCGGTGCTGATCTCCGCCAGGGCTGCCTGGCTGGCCGGGAAATGATAAACGAAGCAGGGTTTATCCTGACCAATCTTCGGTTCCACACCCAGCATAAACAGCAGCATCAGTAAGGTATCGCGATCCTCTTCTGCACGCGCCAGCTCGCCTTCACCCAGCTTCTCTGCCGCTTCACGCAACTGCGCTTTATCCGCTGACAGCGGATCCAGCTCAAGATGGCGGATAAACGCCTGCTGATAGGAGAGCGACTCAGCGCTGTCACACTCCAGCACCTGCTGCATCAGATCGTCGACTTCGTTCATCAGACGGTACATATCATAATGCGGCCGGTACCACTCCAGCATGGTGAATTCCGGGTTGTGGTGACGTCCCGCCTCTTCGTTGCGGAAGCTGCGCGCCATCTGATAGATCGGGCCACTGCCCGCCGCCAGCAGGCGTTTCATATGATATTCCGGGCTGGTCATCAGCCAGAGATCGCGCCCCTGCGCAGCGCCAGGCCCGACAAAACGCGTCTGGAATGGCACCAGATGGATATCGGTAATGGTGGCCTGGCTCATCGCCGGCGTATCCACTTCCAGCACGCCGCGATCGGCAAAGAAACGACGCACTTCTGCTAAAATAGCGGCGCGTTTTAACAAATTGGCGATGGATGCGCTTGGTTGCCAGCTTGCCGTTTCGCTCATGGTGATGACTCCTGATACAAATTAGGGGGGAAGTCTACCTGCAATGCCTGCGGCAAACAATCTCGTGCCCGTACTGCCAAAAACAGCGTTTCGGCTTCTATACTTAAGCGGTTAAATCACAAAGGAATCCCACTATGTCTCCATGGAAAACAGTTGTTGCCAGCCTGAGTGCTTTTCTCTCTGTCGCCTGCAGCACTACGCCGCCAAAGAACGTCACGGTCGTAGATAACTTTGACAGCCAGCGCTATCTCGGTCAGTGGTATGAGATTGCCCGCCTTAACCATCCTTTTGAGCGCGGCCTTGAACAGGTAACAGCAAACTACAGCCCGCGTGAAGATGGCGGCCTGAAGGTAATCAACCGTGGCTATAACGTCAAAAAGCAGCGCTGGCAGGAGAGCGTCGGCAAAGCCTACTTTACCGGTGAACCCACGCGGGCTTCTCTGAAAGTCTCTTTCTTCGGCCCCTTCTATGGCGGCTATAACGTGATTGCTCTCGATCCTGACTACCGCTATGCGCTGGTATGTGGACCGAATCGCCACTATCTCTGGATACTGTCACGCACACCCCAACTGGAGCCGGGCGTAAAAGAGAAACTGGTTGATCAGGCGCGTCGGGATGGTTTCCCGGTTGAAGAGTTAATCTGGGTAAAACAGAAATAGTGCAGAATCTGACAAGCCGGTACGAAAAGCATTTCGTACCGGTTGGAATAACAGGTTACTTCGTGCTGTTCTGAATCGCCTGGCCGCCCGCTTCGACATCTTCACCTACGCCACGCGTTGTATTACAAGCTGTGAGCAGGGAAGAGAGCACCAGTACAGAGAAGATTGCAGCAATACTTTTCTTTAACATAACAATGTCCTTTTTGATGGATGTAAAGTACAGCGCTTTAAGCATAGCCGGATTTACGGCAGTTGCTGCTGGCGAGACTTTAAAAAGGACAATCAGTTAAGGTCATTTTGCTGCTCGCGAAATGGCACCACCTAAGTGAGAGACATCTTCGCCAAAACCGTGGAATGTGTTGCAGGCGCTTAGCGCAGAGGAGACCAGCAACGCGAACGCGATTAATTTTGCCAGCTTGATCATTTTTTTCTCTCAGACAAGAAAAAGGCGCACCAGAAGATGCGCCTGCGAATCTTATTTCACGCGTGACACGTATTCGCCAGAGCGGGTGTCAACTTTCACCACTTCGCCCTCTTGCACGAACAGTGGCACTTTCACCACGGCACCGGTAGAGAGTTTAGCTGGCTTGCCGCCAGTCCCTGCGGTATCACCTTTCAGGCCTGGATCGGTTTCGATAACTTCAGCTTCGATAAAGTTCGGCGGCTGAACGGCGATCGGACGACCGTTCCACAGCGTAACGATACATTCAGCGTTATCCTGCAGCCATTTCGCTGCATCGCTTACCGTCTTCTCTTCAACCTGGAACTGCTCAAAGCTTTCCGGATGCATGAAGTGGTAGAACTCACCGTCGTTGTACAGGTAGTTCAGGTTGGTATCTACTACGTCAGCGCCTTCGGCGGAGTCGGTAGATTTAAAAGTTTTCTCAACGCGAGAACCCGTCAGCAGGCGACGCATTTTAACGCGCGCGAATGCCTGACCTTTACCCGGTTTAACGAACTCACTGGATTCGATGGCATACGGCTCGCCTTCGAACATGATTTTAAGACCGGGACGGAAATCGTTGCTAGAATAAGTCGCCATGAAGGCCCTCTACGAAAATTGACACTGGTACTAAGCCAAAAAAATGGCACACATTGTAACCCTAAAAACACCTTCCAGAGAAGATTGGTTGCAGCAACTTGCGGATGTTGTCACCGAACCTGATGAATTACTGCGGATTTTAGCCCTTGATCAGCACACTGAGCTGGCTGAAGGTGCGGATGCGCGGCGTCTTTTCGCCTTACGTGTACCGCATGCATTCATCCGCCGGATGAAAAAAGGCGATGCGCACGACCCGCTGCTGCTTCAGGTACTGACCCGCCGCCAGGAATTCACTGATGCGCCAGGTTATAGCACCGATCCGCTCGATGAACAAAGCAACGTTGTACCTGGATTGCTGCATAAATACCGAAACCGGGCTTTATTGTTGGTAAAAGGCGGCTGCGCCGTCAACTGTCGCTACTGCTTCCGTCGTCATTTCCCCTATCAGGATAATCCCGGCAACAAGCGTAGCTGGCAGGCTGCACTGAACTATATCGCCGATCATCCCGAGCTGGATGAGATCATTTTCTCCGGCGGCGATCCGCTGATGGCGAAAGATCATGAGCTCGCCTGGCTTATCGCCGCGCTGGAACAGATCCCGCATCTGAAACGTCTGCGCATCCACAGCCGTTTACCGGTGGTGATACCGGCGCGCATTACCGATCAGCTCTGTCAGATGTTAAGCGAGACGCGACTGCAGGTGGTGATGGTGACGCACATCAACCATGCGCAGGAGATTGATGATGAGCTGCGTGAGGCGATGAGCAGCCTGAAGCGTGCCGGTGTCACCCTGCTGAATCAGAGCGTCCTGTTGCGTGGCATCAACGATAATGCGCAGACGCTGGCCACCCTGAGCAATGCGCTATTTGATGCCGGCATTCTGCCCTACTATCTGCACGTGCTGGATAAGGTACAGGGTGCGGCGCATTTCTTTGTGTCAGATGACGAGGCCCGCCAGCTGGTGCGTGCATTACTGTCACAGGTCTCCGGCTATCTGGTGCCAAAGCTGGCGCGTGAAATTGGCGGAGAGCCAAGTAAAACACCGTTAGATTTACAGTTACGTCAGGAATAAAAACGGCCAGTAAAAGGCTGGCCGGTTCAATTTGGCAGACTGCCTGATTCACATTATGGGCACTTGTAGACCTGGCCGGTCATTTTGCTGTCGAGTGGCGCGAACGCGGACAACAGGTTCTGCGTCGGACTGGTTGCTCCATAAATCACGTTACCGCCCATCTCCGCTGCGCGATTGCGCAGGTCGTTTGCTGCGCCACGCAGTGCGCTGGTTTCCCCGCCTGCACCGCTCAGCCAGTTGCTCTGAGAGCCGGTAATATTGCCCAGAAGCTGACAGGTATTGCCAGGCTGCTGATCGGTGAACGTCACGCGCTGTCCTGCTGAAGAGAGTTGCGTAGAGCTGCTGCAGCCCGCCAGCAATAACGCGCCAGCCGTCAGTCCGAGCAAGAGGTTAATCCGCATTGTAATCCCCATTTATTATCATCAGAGTCGGGTGGCAGCGTAGCAGAAAAAGGATTTTTCTTTCTGCACATTCATTGCCCTTATCCCGTTATATCGTCTCAATATTTCACGCCGCTTGCAGGCTGGCAAGCGTGCCGATGCTGGTGAATAAAATGAAGCCAGTCGATCAGTCGGCGCAGCCGCAGACAGCGTGACATATCAAGAGGAAAGACGAACGATTGCGCCTTACTTATACTATTTTCCCACCCAAAAGAAAAACCCCCGACCGTTTCCGATCGGGGGTGATGTCAGAGCGTGATGCCCTTAACCGATGTAGCCATTACGTCGTGCATTTTCGATGCAATCGGCTTTGTTAACGTAGCCCTGACTGGCGGCGCCGGTAATATTGCCGTTGGGCGCCGTTCTTCTCCAGCGCCACTTGTGTGCTTCGTCCTTATAAAATTCCCATTTATCGTGCATTTTAATTTTCCTTAATCTGTTGTTTATCCCTTTCAGAGCGCGCTATTTTGCGCCGGGATCCACGTTAGAGCATCCCGCCCTGACTAAACCATGATGCAGAACATAAAAAAAGTTAATGGGTTTTTCCTGCTGCTGCCAGCATTCAGACGCTGAAAAAGAAAAACCCCCGACCGTTTCCGATCGGGGGTTCTTTGATGACTTAAGCAGTCAACGGCAATTACATCATGCCGCCCATACCGCCCATGCCACCCATACCGCCAGCGCCGCCGCCTAAATCAGGTGCGTCGCCTTTTGGCAGGTCAGTGACCATACATTCGGTCGTGATCATCAGACCCGCAACAGAGGCCGCGTACTGCAGAGCAGAACGGGTCACTTTGGTTGGGTCCAGGATACCGAAGTCGATCATGTTGCCGTACTCTTCAGTCTGCGCGTTGTAACCGTAGTTACCGTCGCCCGCTTTCACGTTGTTAGCGACAACAGATGGCTCTTCACCGGCGTTAGAAACGATCTGACGCAGTGGAGATTCCATCGCGCGCAGCGCAACTTTGATACCGACGTTCTGATCTTCGTTCTGACCACGCAGATCAACCAGCTGTGCTGCCACGCGAACCAGCGCCACACCACCACCAGCAACCACACCTTCTTCTACAGCAGCACGGGTTGCGTGCAGCGCATCTTCAACGCGGGCTTTCTTCTCTTTCATTTCAACTTCAGTTGCTGCGCCTACTTTCAGAACGGCTACGCCGCCTGCCAGTTTCGCTACGCGCTCCTGCAGTTTTTCTTTGTCGTAGTCAGACGTTGCTTCTTCGATCTGCTGACGAATCTGGGTTACACGGCCCTGAATTGTCGCTTCTTCACCCACACCGTCGATGATGGTGGTGGTGTCTTTGTTGATCACAACGCGTTTTGCCTGGCCCAGATCTTCCAGAGCCGCTTTCTCCAGTTCCATACCGATCTCTTCAGAGATTACGGTACCACCGGTCAGGATAGCGATATCCTGCAGCATAGCTTTACGACGGTCGCCGAAGCCTGGTGCTTTAACCGCAGCCACTTTCACGATGCCGCGCATGGTGTTAACCACCAGTGTTGCCAGCGCTTCGCCTTCAACATCTTCCGCGATGATCAGCAGTGGTTTGCCGGCTTTCGCAACGGCTTCCAGCACTGGCAGCATTTCACGGATGTTAGAGATTTTCTTGTCAGCCAGCAGGATGAACGGAGATTCCAGTTCAATCGCACCGGTTTCTGGCTTGTTGATGAAGTAAGGTGACAGGTAGCCGCGATCAAACTGCATACCTTCAACCACATCCAGCTCATCCTGCAGGCCGGTGCCTTCTTCAACGGTGATCACGCCTTCTTTACCCACTTTCTCCATCGCCTGAGCAATCAGCTGGCCCACGGTTTCATCGGAGTTAGCAGAGATAGTACCTACCTGCGCAATCGCTTTAGAGTCAGAGCAAGGAACAGACAGCGCTTTCAGTTTCTCAACTGCAGCGATAACAGCCTGGTCAATACCGCGCTTCAGGTCCATCGGGTTCATACCCGCTGCGACCGCTTTCAGGCCTTCGGTGATGATAGACTGTGCCAGTACGGTTGCAGTGGTGGTACCGTCGCCCGCAGCGTCGTTCGCTTTAGAGGCAACTTCTTTCACCATCTGCGCGCCCATGTTCTCGAACTTGTCTTCCAGCTCGATTTCACGTGCCACAGAAACACCATCTTTAGTGATGGTCGGTGCACCAAAAGATTTATCCAGGACTACGTTACGGCCTTTAGGACCCAGGGTAACTTTTACTGCATCTGCCAGTACGTTCACGCCACGCAGCATTTTTACGCGTGCGTCATTACCGAATTTTACGTCTTTAGCTGCCATCTTTAAATATCCCTTAAATTCGTTTCGTTCAGTGAATTACGCGTAAAAATTACGCTTCAACAACGGCCAGAATGTCGCTCTCAGAGATGATAAGCACCTCTTCGTTGTCGATTTTCTCGGTTTTCGCGCCGTAACCTTCGCTGAAGATCACGATGTCGCCAACCTTCACGTCCAGCGGCTTAATGTCGCCACTCTCAAGGATGCGGCCATTGCCGACAGCCAGTACTTCACCACGGGTGGATTTACCGGCTGCGGAACCGGTCAGCACGATGCCGCCAGCTGATTTAGCTTCAACTTCTTTACGCTTGACGATAACGCGATCGTGCAATGGACGAATTTTCATTTGATAGCTCTCCTTTGAGAAGTCCAATCATTCAGTTTTGGGGTTGAACACCGGGCTGCATGGCTTCCGGCCTCGTGACCAGAGAGATAGGGCCGCTGCCACCCACTTTCAAGGGGGCGGACAACAAATTTTTTACCTGTGAGTGATAAGTGATGGCTTTTTGAACAGATGATGGGGCAGATAAAAAACGCAACCCGTAGGTTGCGCCAGCGTGCTGACAAACTCAGTACAGGATGACCCTGGCAGCAACGGCTAAGCTCAGGGCGCAGGAAACAGGGTCAGAAGAGGAAAGCGTCACGCGCCACGGATGGCGCGGGCCGAGCAGTCATGGATGACGATTTTGCGACTTTCCGATCTGACCCTGTTCCCTGTGCGGCTCCGGTCTCACAGCTGGCCGGGTCAGGTTTTTCAACAATCTCACGCAACCCGTAGGTTGCGCTTTCAGAGGTGACAGCTGCGGTTAACGATCCTTGTGATCGTCATGATGCTCAAGGCGATCGCTGTCTTTACGCTCGAACTCGCCATCCATGGTGTAGCCGCTGTCTGGACCGGCTCCCGGTCCCCGCCAGACGCGCAGATGAGGCATCAGCTTCAGCGTCAGATGTTTCTGCACCGGTGGCAGCAGCAGCAGCAGGCCCAGCAGGTCGGTAAAGAAACCAGGCAGCAGCAGCAGGAAACCGGCGATGATCAGCGACACGCTTTTGATCATCTCATTGGCCGGGCTTTCATTACGTGCCAGCTTCTCCTGCATCAGCATAAAGTTTTTCATGCCCTGATTTTTGACCAGCGAGACGCCGATGCACGAGGTGAAGACCACCAACAGCATGGTAAGCAGCACGCCCATGACGTGTGCAACCTGAATGAAGAGGGAAATCTCAATCCAGGCCAGAACGAAAAAGACTAATAACGGTATCCAGCGCACCGTACTCTCCTGTAAGTAGGGGCTGAACGGCAGCGTGCCGGTCAGCAGAAAGCGTTCATCCTGAGGATGATAAGAAAAGAGATGGGCACCCGCGCCGCCATTTTCAACCGATCCTGTCAAATTTATCCTGCGGGGTTAATTTTGTAACCAACTTCACATATCGTTAACCAGGCTGCAGCATTAAGTGATCTGCATGCGTGCTTTTCATATGCATCAGAATATGATCGCACACGCCCCTATGAAGACGGATAATATGTCGGCACGGGTACACCACGACAAAATAAACACATCCTTTGTGATGGTTAGCGGCAACAACAAGAAGGTTATCATGGCGAACAACATTCGTATCGAAGAAGACCTGTTAGGTATGCGCGAAGTTCCGGCGGATGCCTATTATGGCGTTCATACTCTGCGTGCGATTGAGAATTTTTATATCAGCAACAGCAAAATCAGCGACATACCTGAATTTGTCCGCGGCATGGTGATGGTAAAAAAAGCGGCGGCGATGGCCAACAAAGAGCTGCAGACCATCCCGCGCAACATTGCCGATACCATCATTAAGGCCTGCGACGAAGTGCTTAACAACGGCCGCTGTATGGACCAGTTCCCCGTGGATGTTTATCAGGGCGGTGCCGGGACCTCGGTCAACATGAACACCAATGAAGTACTGGCGAACATCGGCCTTGAGCTGATGGGCCACCAGAAAGGGGAATATCAGTACCTCAACCCCAACGATCATGTGAACAAATGCCAGTCCACCAACGACGCTTACCCAACCGGTTTCCGCATCGCGGTCTACAGCTCGCTACTGAAACTGCTTGATGGCATCAGCCAGCTGGCCGAAGGCTTCCAGCACAAAGCCGATGAGTTCCAGACCATCCTGAAAATGGGCCGTACCCAGTTGCAGGATGCCGTGCCGATGACCCTCGGGCAGGAATTTCACGCCTTCAGCGTACTGCTGAACGAAGAGACCAAAAGCATTCTGCGCACCGCGGAACTGCTGCTGGAAGTGAACCTGGGCGCGACCGCCATCGGCACCCGCCTCAATACGCCGGAAGGGTATCAGCACCTGGCGGTACAGCGTCTGGCGGAAGTCAGCAACCTGCCGGTGGTGCCAGCGGAAGATCTGATTGAAGCAACCTCCGACTGCGGCGCCTATGTGATGGTCCATTCATCGCTGAAACGTCTGGCGGTGAAGCTCTCTAAAATCTGTAACGACCTGCGCCTGCTCTCCTCAGGCCCGCGTGCTGGTCTGAATGAAATCAACCTGCCAGAGCTGCAGGCGGGTTCCTCTATCATGCCCGCCAAGGTCAATCCGGTTGTACCGGAGGTGGTAAACCAGGTCTGCTTCAAAGTGATTGGCAACGACATCACCGTGACGATGGCCTCTGAAGCGGGCCAGCTGCAGCTCAACGTGATGGAGCCGGTGATTGGCCAGGCGCTGTTTGAGTCGATCAGCATTCTGACTAACGCCTGCTATAACCTGCTGGAGAAGTGCATCAACGGCATTACCGCCAACCGCGCAGTGTGCGAAGCCTATGTCTTCAACTCGATTGGTATCGTGACTTACCTCAACCCTTACATCGGCCACCACAACGGCGACATCGTCGGTAAAATCTGTGCGGAAACCGGTAAAAGCGTACGTGAAGTCGTGCTGGAGCGCGGCCTGCTGACGGAAAGTGAGCTGGACGATATCTTCTCGGTGCAGAACCTGATGTACCCGGTTTATAAAGCCAAACGTTATACTGATGAAAACGAACAGTAAGGTTTAACCGACGCTGGTTAACCAAAGGCACACCGCGATCAACACGGTGTGCCTTTTTTTTTGTTAAACAGCACACCCGGCTATTACCGGTTTATCTTTCAGGAGTCATTCATGTTTGTGGTTGAGCTGCTTATCGTCTTGATGGCGATCTGGTTGGGCGCACGTCTTGGCGGCATTGGTATCGGGTTCGCAGGCGGAATGGGCGTGCTAATCCTGACGCTGGGATTTGGCATGGCACCCGGCGCTATTCCGTTCGATGTGATTGAAATCATCATGGCGGTGATCGCCGCGATAGCCGCCATGCAGGTGGCAGGCGGCATGGATTATCTGGTGAGTCTGGCGGAACGCCTGCTGCGCCGTCATCCACGCCACGTTACGCTGCTGGCCCCGCTGGTGACCTACCTGATGACGCTGCTGGCCGGTACCGGACATACCGCGTTCTCAACATTACCGGTGATTGCCGAAGTGGCGAAAGAGCAAGGCGTTCGCCCTTCCCGGCCGCTGTCGATTGCGGTAGTGGCTTCGCAGATCGCGATTACCGCATCACCCATTTCAGCCGCAGTGGTTTTCTTCGCCACTTTGCTTGAGCCGCGCGGCGTCAGCTATATCACGCTGCTGGCGATTGCCATCCCCTCAACCATGGTGGGCCTCTTCCTGGCGGCTCTGGTGACTAACTTCTTAGGCCGTGAGCTAAAGGATGATGAGGTTTATCAGGCGCGTCTCGCCAAAGGCGAAGTCACGCTGCGCGGCGCCAGCCTCTACCAGGCAAAACCGGGCGCGAAAAAATCGGTGCTGCTGTTTCTGACGGGCATTGTGGCCGTGGTGCTTTATGCCACCGCGACCAGCGCCAGCGTCGGGCTGATCGTTAATCCGCCACTGCCACGCAATGAAGCGATTGTGGTGTTTATGCTGACCATCGCCACGCTGATCAGCCTGACCTGCAAACTCGACACCAGCGAAATCCTCAGCGCCAGCACCTTTAAGTCCGGCATGAGCGCCTGTATCTGCGTGATGGGCGTCGCCTGGCTGGGCGATACCTTTGTGAAGGCACATCTGGCGGAGATTCAGATGCTGGCGGGCGACACGCTGAAAACCTATCCGTGGATGCTGGCGCTGGTGCTGTTCTTCGCCTCGATGCTGCTCTACTCGCAGGCTGCGACCACCAAAGCGCTGATGCCCGCCGCGCTGCTGCTGGGCGTTACGCCGCTTACTGCCATCGCTTCCTTCGCGGCGGTTTCGGCGCTGTTTGTGCTGCCGACCTACCCGACCCTGCTGGCCGCCGTTGAGATGGATGACACCGGCTCGACCCGGATTGGCAAGTATGTGTTTAACCATGCCTTTATCATTCCCGGCGTGATCGCTATTGCGCTGTCGGTGCTCTCTGGCTTCGTTTTTGGCGGATTGCTGCTATAGCGCACTCCTCGTGTTACGGATGGAGCGTGCTATCATCGGCGCTCTTTAAAACAGGAGTCACAGGATGAATGCTGTCGTTATCCTCTGCACCACACCCGATCAGGTCACGGCGGAGCACCTTGCTGGCTTAGCGCTGGAAGCCAGGCTGGCGGCCTGTGTCACACTGCTGCCGGGCGCCACCTCCTGGTATCTCTGGCAGGGAAAAATGGAGCAGAGCAGCGAAGTCCAGATGCTGCTGAAATGCGACAGCGATCATCAGCAGGCGCTGTGTGATCTGCTCAAAGAGGCTCACCCTTACGATGTGCCCGAACTGCTGGCGCTGCCGGTTCAATATGGAGACAGTGAATACTTGTCATGGCTGCACGCATCTCTCGCTTAATTACGCTTCTGCTGACGCTGTTTATCGGCCTGCAGGCGCACGCTTCACTCTTTTCAAATCCGGCGACCAGTCGCTTTGTGCCGGTCGATCAGGCCTTTACTTTTGACTTCGACCAGCAGGGCGCGCAGCTCAACCTGCACTGGAAAGTGAAATCGGGTTACTACCTCTATCGCCAGCAGATCCACATCACACCGCAGAACGCGACCATCGCGCCGTTAACGCTGCCGGCTGGTCAGCCGCATGAAGATGAATTCTTCGGCAAAAGTGAAATCTATCCGCAGGATCTGACGCTGCCGGTGACGCTGCAACAGGCGGCCAGCGGCGCCACGCTCAGTGTCACTTATCAGGGCTGTGCCGCCGCCGGATTCTGTTATCCGCCAGAAACGCGCAGCGTTCCGGTAAGTGCGGTGACCGCCAGCAGCGCACCGCCGTCGGTCAGCGCTCAGCCCGCGCCCGCCAGCCCGCTGCCTTTCTCGCCGCTCTGGGCGCTACTGATTGGTATCGGTGTCGCGTTTACGCCCTGCGTACTGCCGATGTATCCGCTGATCTCCGGCATTATCCTTGGCGGACAGCGCCACTATTCGCTGGGCCGGCTGTTCGCGCTGGCGATGGTCTATGTGCAGGGGATGGCGCTGACCTACACGCTGCTGGGAGTCGTCGTCGCGGCAGCGGGCCTGCGCTTCCAGGCTGCGTTGCAGCATCCTTATGTGCTGTTCACGCTCTCACTGCTGTTTATCGTGCTGGCGCTGTCGATGTTCGGCCTGTTTACGCTGCAACTGCCCGCCAGCCTGCAAACCCGCCTGACCCTGTGGAGTAATCGTCAGCAGGGTGGCTCGCTGCCCGGCGTCTTCCTGATGGGGGCACTGGCGGGTTTGATCTGCTCGCCCTGCACCACGGCCCCGCTCAGCGCCATTCTGCTTTACATCGCGCAGAGCGGAAATCTGTGGGCCGGTGCCGGGACGCTGTGGCTCTATGCGGTCGGAATGGGATTACCGCTGATCGCCGTGACCCTGTTTGGTAACCGGCTGCTGCCGAAAAGCGGCCCGTGGATGCAAACCGTTAAAGAGGGCTTTGGTTTTGTCATCCTGGCGCTGCCGGTCTTCCTGCTGGAGCGGGTGCTGGGCGATGCGTGGGGATTGCGACTCTGGAGCTTGCTCGGCGTCGCGTTCTTTGGCTGGGGGTTCAGCGTCAGCCTGCGCGCCAGCAGCGGTAAGTGGCGCGTAGTGCAGATTATCATGCTGGCCGCTGCGCTGATCAGCGCACGCCCGTTGCAGGACTGGGCCTTTGGCGGACCGGCGCAGCAGCAGGCTGTGGCACCGCTGCCGTTCCATACTATCCAGACGCCGCAGCAGCTCGATAGCGCGCTGCAGCAGGCCCGCGGCCGCATCACCATGGTTGATCTCTACGCTGACTGGTGCGTCGCCTGTAAAGAGTTTGAAAAATATACCTTTAGTGACAGCGCCGTGCGCGATAGCCTGAGTCAGGTACAGCTGCTCCAGGCTAACGTCACCGCCAACAACGCCAGTGACAACGCGCTGTTGCAGCACCTTCAGGTGCTGGGCTTACCGACGATTTTGTTCTTTGATGCGCAGGGCCGCGAAATCGCCGGATCGCGCATCACCGGGTTTCTCAATGCCGCCGAGTTCCGGGCGCATTTGCAGAAACTTACCCCGTAAACAACACTGGAGTCAGGTCATTGCCCGGTGCATTACCGGGCCTGCATACCAGAGGAGAGTCACTTGCAGCGTGAACAGATACTCGAGCATGCATTGAATGTGCTTGAACAGAACGGCCTCGCCGCCACCCTCTCATTGGAAACCCTGGCGGGATCCGAATTAACCCGTGACCAGCTTCAGCAGTTCTGGCCCGATCGTGACGCCCTGCTCTACGATGCGCTGCGCTATCACGGGCAGCAGATTGATACCTGGCGACGCCAGATCCTGCTGGATGAATCGCTGTCGCCCGACCAGAAGCTGATGGCACGCTATGAGGTCCTGAGTGAGCAGGTCAGCAAAGGACGCTTTCCAGGCTGCCTGTTTATCGCCGCCTGCAGCTTCTACCCGCAGCCCGATCAGCCCATCCATCAACTGGCCGAACAGCAGAAACGCGGCTCATGGCAGTTCACCCACGACATTCTGGTGGAGCAGGCGCTGGACAACCCCAGCATGGTGGCCGATCAAATGGAGCTGATTCTTGAAGGCTGCCTCAGCAAGCTGCTGGTGAAGCGCAATGTGCAGGATGTCGCCACCGCACAGCGGCTGGCGGAGGATGTTTACAGCATCGCGCTGTGCCGTAAAAATGGCGCGCTGGCCTGAGGTTTTACCCGCTTTGACTGAAAATCAGGCAATCAGTCACGTTTCCAGGGGTTTTTTAGTGAAAGCCGTTGACGACCCGCGGCCTTTACGGTTTAATGCGCCCCGTTGCCCGAATAGCTCAGTCGGTAGAGCAGGGGATTGAAAATCCCCGTGTCCCTGGTTCGATTCCGGGTTCGGGCACCATATTTAAAGAACCCGCCTCTGGCGGGTTTTTGCTTTTGTGGAG